>DATMQL010000001.1:0-10026 GCA_035566815.1 Steroidobacteraceae bacterium
CACTGTCGGCGGTGATCGGCAAGGCGGATATCATGGATTCGCCCGGCCCCGGCGGACTCGGCGGTACCTACGGCGGCTCGCCCCTCGCCTGCGCGGCGGGCTTGGCGGTGTTGGAAGTCATCCGCGAGGAGCAGCTGCTGAACCGCGCGCAGCACATCGGCCACTTCATGACATCACGTCTGAAGGGACTGCAGGTGCGCTTTCCCGCGGTGGGCGACGTGCGTGCGCTCGGCGCGATGGTGGCCATCGAGCTGGTGAAGAATTGCAGCGCCGAGCAACCGGACCCGGAGCTCACCAAGGCCCTGGTGCAGGCGGCCGGCCGACGCGGCCTCATCCTTCTGTCGTGCGGAGTCTACGGCAACGTGATCCGTTTCCTCGCGCCACTGACGATTCCCGACGCCCTGTTGAAAGAAGGCTTCAACATCTTCGAGCAGGCGTTGGATGAAGTCGGGCGAACGGCGGCTCTACCCGCGTAGGGCGGCCCTAAGCTCTACCGGCGTTTGCGTCGGTCGGCGTGTGGAAATACTCGCTCTCGGAAGCGAGTTGCTCCATCAGCCGCTTCAGCTCCGCCATGCGACCTTCGGCGGTGCTGATGGGCATGCAATCCTGACAGCGCGGATCGCCGCAAGGCTGGCGCGAATACAACCAGTACTGCAGCGCGCCTGCCAGCAACCCGTCCGCGATGTCCCAGAGGTCGGCGTCCTTATCCTTGTCCGCGAGCCGATTGCCCAGATCGACGGCTTTGGTGAAGGCCGAGTCAAATGTGTCGGCGATCTCGCTCATGAGGTCCTAAGGCTGTCGGTCATTCCCCTAGTATAAGGCAAACAACGGGTCTTCAGTTCTCGACGGGGCGTCCCTGGGGGAAAACCGGTAGTCGCCGCCCTACCCAGCCCCCGATCGAGACCCTACTGCCGCGCTTTATGCGATCCTCGCCACGGAAGTCGCCCGCCCCACAGCGCATGATGCCGTGGGAAAAGACCGCCAGTGCTAGGGGAAGGAAGTCTCTCAGCCGCAGCTTATGTCATATGCAGCACACTCCCCCCGAGAGCCATGCTTCTGAGCCGCCCGTTCTGCCCGCCCCTGTAGCGGCGCGCCGTCGTGGCTGGCGACCGCGCATTGGGATCGGCAGCCGCCTGGCTTTGGGTCTGGCGGCCGTGGCGGCGGTGATTCTCATGGGCCATGAGGTCGCAACCCGGACCACCCGTCAGGCCACCGAAGCGGTTCGGACGATGCAGAGCGAAAGCGAGCCGCTGGCCCGTCGCGCGAGCGCGGTCCTGCAAAGGCTGGTCGCCTTCGATCGTTCGGTAAGCGAATATCTCCAGGCGGGGCGCTCCTCGGACTTCAGCACCATCGCCGCAGCCGGTGATGCACTGCAAAGCGCACTCACGGCTTACTACGACAGCAGGCCCGCTCCCTCGATTACGGCGCCGGCCGCCCAACTTCGCACGCAACTCACCAACCACATCACGAGCGGCCAACAGCTTGCGAAAAGCGCTGCCCAACGCGCGCAGTGGGTGGACGAGCGCAACGCGGCCCTCGATCGCGTCTATCACTATGTCGCCTCCGCGGGCGGTGCCGGGATGGCCATCAACGGCACCCAGGTCATCGCGCAGCGCTCGCTCTCCGAGCTCGAGGTTGCCATCGCAACCATCCGCGGCAATTTTTCTGTCGGCGCGGCGATGGCGCGCAGGGAACAGGACTTCGCCGCGGTGTTGAGCGCTCACGCGGCGGAACTGCAGAAGTCCCCCGGCAAGGCATGGCTGGATCTCGTCCATGAAGACTTCGCGACCGCTACACGCCTCCGAGTTGCAATAGAGCACTTCGACGCGGCGAACGGTCCCGCGCGGCGTGATCTGTTGGAAGATAGCGCCGCCCTCACCGCGGTGGTGGAGGAACAACTCCAGGACCCGGCGCGGCTCGGGCTGCTGCAAGCGGCGGAACATGCCGCCTCGTCGGCGCAGATCGCGGAGCACACCCTGACAATGACGGGAGCCGCCGTGCTCGGCCTGGTGCTCATCGTCTCGGTTGCACTGGCTCTGAGTATCAGCCTGCCGGTGCGCCGGCTAACCGTCGCCATCCGATCGATGGCCAGCGGCAACCGCGATGCGCGCGCTCCGCGCGGCGGATCCGCTGAAATCGACGAGTTGGCGGAATCGTTCAACACGATGGCCGACCACATTTCCAGCGCCGAGGCGCAACTGCGGGCGCACCAGGTCGAGCTCGAGCGGCACGTCGCCGAGCGGACACGGCAACTTCATCACCTCGCTCACCACGACCCGCTCACGCAGCTTCCCAATCGTCGACAGTTGTCGGCACGCCTCGCCAACGCCCTGATGCGTGCGAAGGCGAGCAGCCAACGTATCGCGCTGCTGTTCGTGGACGTGGATAACTTCAAGTCGATCAACGACACCCTCGGCCATAACTTTGGCGATCGCGTCCTGCAAGGCATCGCGAGACGGCTGCAAGGGGCCGCCGGTGGTGGGGCTGGCCTGCTCGCGCGATTGGGCGGCGACGAGTTCACCGTTCTGATCGAGGATGTCAAATCGGTCGAGGAAGTGGAGAGTCGCGCGGCAGCGATCGTTACGACGTTGCAACACCCTCTCACCATCGACGGGCGTGCGCTCTCGACGAGCGCCAGTGTTGGGGCAAGCCTCTATCCGGATCACGCCGAAGATGCCGAAGGGTTGCTCCGGGCCGCCGACGTCGCGCTCTTCCGTGCCAAGGAGCTGGGACGAAATCGTTTCGCCTTGTACAAGGTCGCGCTTTATGACGCCGCGGCACAGCGCTTCCGCCTCGAGCAGTCGCTGCGCAAGGCCGTTGAAGCGGGCGATCTGATGCTGATGTTCCAGCCGCAGGTGGCGCTGCATACCTTCGAGGTCACCGGCCTCGAAGCGCTGCTACGTTGGCGCAAACCGGACGGCCGCATTGCCACCGCTACCGAGTTCATTCACATAGCGGAAAAGACCGGACTGATCCATGAGCTCACGGATTGGGTGTTGCGTTCGGCAACATCCACGGTCGCGGCCTGGCGCGCGCAGGGTTGGCACCGGGCGTGCGTGGCGATCAATGTTTCGCCACCCCAGTTCCTCGAGAGCGACTTCGTTGGACACGTCGCCCGCGCCCTCGAAGTGACCGGTCTGCCGGCCAGCGCCCTGGAGTTGGAGTTGACCGAGACCGTGTTCCAGACCGGGGCGACCACGATCGATTCACTGCGTCGCCTGCGGGAGCTGGGTGTGCCGATCGCGCTGGATGATTTTGGAATCGGCTATTCGTCACTGACCTCTCTCGAGCAGCTGCCGATCACGCGCGTGAAGCTCGACCGCATGCTCGTCGAGGGAATCGATACCAACCCGAGGTCGGCGGCGATCGTTCGCTCGATCGTAGCGCTCTGTCACGGCCTGGGACTCCAGGTCGTCGCCGAGGGCGTGGAGCGCCCGGCACAACTCGAGTTCCTGGCACACTGCGGGCCGCTGGGAGTGCAGGGATACCTGCTCGCTTATCCCGTGGAAGCCCACCAGGCCGAGGAAGAGTCCAAGGCCGCTGCCGCACGAGCCAAACTCATCCTGGAGAAGGCGGCAAAGGTGACGCAGCCGGACACCGTCGGAAACGCACTCGTGTTCGTCGGACCCGGCAGCGGGCGCAAGAGATCGAATTAGTCAGACCGGCTGCTAGTCTCCCAACCGCGCCCGCAGCTCATTCAACTCCGCACGTAACGCCCGGACCTCGTCCTCCAGGCGCTCCAGCCGTTCCTCCTGCCGCATGTCGGGAAACGCAGTCTCCGGCGTTGGGATCGATGAGCGCGGCTCGCCCGCGACCACGCCAACGCCAACATGGCCCTCTCGCGGGTCACCCGGCCGCCGCTCGTCACCGCCGGTCACCGGCCCGCTAAACAGATGCGCGTACCGCGAATCGCGCCGCCCGGGCTCGCGAGCCAACCGTATTACAAACGGCCCATCCTCGCGCTCACTGAGCCGCGTCAGCGCAGCCTCCACTTCCGACACGTCACCAAGCGGCGCCATTCTCGCCGCGCGTGTGCGTAACTCGCCCGGTGTCTGGGGTCCTCGTACCAGCAACTCGCAGACGATCGCAAGCTCCTGCGGATCGAGCTTCAGCGTACCGTACTCGGTGTTGCAGAACCTGTGCTGGTACTTGGGGACCCGGCTGCCGAATCCCGACTTCTCGACGACGAAGTGTTTGCGTGCCAGGTCATCGAGGGTCTGCTGCACGACCCGCTCTTCCAACTCCAGGACCGGATCTCGGTTGCTCTTCTGGTTGCACGCATTGACCAATGCGTTGAGCGACAGCGGGTACTGATCCGGTGTCGTGATCTGTTTCTCGATGAGACAGCCGATCACGCGCGCTTCGACAGGAGTGAGCTGTATTTTCATAGCACCGTGTCATATCAATGGTTGTGAAGAAATTCCTCGCGAGCCTTGAACCCCACGTCCGCATTGTCAGTGAAGAAACCGTCGATCCCGGCGCGCAGGTACGGAAGAATTTCGGACTCGAGATTGCCGTGCGCGCCCGGATCGGTACCGCGCAGAAGATTCGACGGCAGAAAGTAATTTTCCGCGCGGAACGTCCAGGGATGCAGCAGCAGCCCCTGCGCATGCGCATTCGCGACCAGGGCCGTCGGCTCCCCGAGTTTCCCATCCGCCGTGCGCGGAATGATGAGAAGCTTGTAGGGCCCGATCGCCTGGGCATAGGTTGCGATTTCCTCGAGGCCGGCCGGCGTGATCATGTCGGCGTACGTGCGCGGGTCGTGCCCGGCCACGAAATCGTAAGGCGCGCCGGTCCCGTCGATGAGCTGTACCAGGGGCAGTTGAGTCATCCTGGCTAAAGCCTTGAGGTTCCCCACTTCGAACGACTGAATGTACGCCAACCCGTGGCGCCCTTTATAGCCGTAACGCTCGAGAGTGTGCACCAGGAGCTTCTCCATCGGCAGCCCGATCCCCGCGAAATAGGTCGGATGTTTTGTCTCGGGATATACCCCGATGTGACGGGGCGCGGGCTTGCCGAGTTGCCGCGCGTGGGTATCGCGTTGCTCCTCGACGCCGTGCACGAGGGACAGGATCTCTTCGAAAGTTGGAATCTCGAACTGCCCGTTGAAGCGCGTGTTACCCGGCCTCGTGTCCGGAATGCGCTCGCGCGCACGCAGTGTTTTGAGCTCGGCGAGTGTGAAATCTTCCGTAAACCAACCCGTTATCGAAGTGCCGTCGATCACCTTGGTGGCGCGGCGGGACGCAAACTCCGGATGATCGGCTACATCCGTGGTACCTCCGATCTCGTTTTCGTGGCGTGCCACGAGAACTCCGTCCTTCGTCATGACGAGATCGGGCTCGACGTAGTCCGCCCCGTCCTGCATGGCGATGAAATAGGACGTCAGCGTGTGCTCCGGCACATAACCGCTGGCGCCGCGATGACCTATCACGATAGGTGTCGACTGATGTTGGGGATCGTTGGCCTGCACTGTGCTGCTCGTCATGAGTATCCCGAAAATAACGGCCGAGAGAGGCCGCAAAAGACGCAATATAGGCATGGGACTTGCTAGACTCCAGTAATGCTGCTAACGGATCAGGACATTTATCTCTTTCGCGAAGGCACGCACGTGCGCGCCTACGAGAAGCTGGGTGCCCACCCGATCGAATCCGGGCAAGCAGGCCGCGAAAAGGGGACTCACTTTGGGGTCTGGGCGCCGAATGCGGCCTCGGTCTCGGTAGTGGGCGACTTCAACGGTTGGAACCCCTCTTCCCACTCCCTGGAAGCGCGCGGCGATTCGTCCGGGATCTGGGAAGGCTTCGTTGCGGGCGTATCCCCCGGAGCGGTCTACAAGTATCACATCGTCTCGCGACACGCGGGTTACAGCGTCAACAAGGCCGATCCGTTCGCCTTCTACGCGGAATTGCCGCCGCGAACCGGGTCTGTCGTCTGGGACCTGTCGTACGAATGGGGCGATGAAGAGTGGATGAGGACGCGCTCCCGCGCCAACGCCCTTGATGCGCCCGTGTCGATTTACGAGGTTCATCTCGGCTCCTGGAGAAGGGTGCCGGAGGAACACAACCGCTCGCTGACCTATCGCGAGCTGGCCCATTCGCTCGGCGACTACGTGACGGAAATGGGCTACACGCACGTGGAGCTGGTGCCAATCATGGAGCACCCGTTCTACGGCTCCTGGGGCTACCAGGTCACGGGCTACTTCTCGCCGACGTCCCGCTATGGGACTCCGCAGGATTTCATGTATTTCGTCGATCACCTGCACCGTCGTGGGATCGGCGTGATCATGGACTGGGTGCCGTCGCATTTTCCGTCCGACGAGCACGGCCTGGCTTACTTCGATGGCACGCACCTGTACGAGCACGCCGATCCGCGCCAGGGGTTCCACCCCGAGTGGAACAGCTCGATCTTCAACTACGGCCGTGCCGAGGTGCGCAATTTCCTCGCCAGCAACGCGCTGTTCTGGCTCGACATGTATCACATCGACGCCCTGCGGGTGGATGCGGTCGCCTCGATGCTGTACCTCGATTACGGCCGCAAAGCGGGCGAGTGGATTCCGAATCGCTTCGGCGGCCACGAGAATCTCGACGCCGTGGGTTTTCTGAAGAACCTGAATCTCGCCGTCTACCGGGATCATCCCGATACACAGACGATCGCCGAAGAGTCGACCGCGTGGCCGATGGTATCGCGTCCCACATACCTCGGCGGTCTCGGCTTCGGCATGAAGTGGAACATGGGGTGGATGCACGACACCCTGGCGTACTTCCAGACCGAGACCATCTACCGCAAATACCAACACAACAAGCTCACGTTCAGCATCTGGTACGCGTTCACCGAGAACTTCGTACTGCCGATTTCCCATGACGAAGTGGTACACGGCAAGGGCTCGCTGATCGGCAAGATGCCGGGCGACGAATGGCAGAAGTTCGCCAACCTGCGCCTGCTGCTCGGGTACATGTGGGCCCATCCGGGCAAGAAGCTGTTGTTCATGGGCTGCGACTTCGGGCAGAAGCGCGAGTGGCAGCACGACGAGAGCCTCGAGTGGCACGTGTTGCAATACCCGTTGCACGCCGGTGTGAAGAATTGGGTGAGCGACCTCAATCGCCTGTATCGCAAGACACCGGCGCTGTACGAGCTCGATTTCAGCGGCGACGGCTTTCAGTGGATCGATGCCAACAACGGCGACATGAGCGTCATCGTGTTCCTGCGCAAGGGCCGCTCGGGTGATGTCGCGCTCGTGGCGTGTAATTTCACGCCGGTGCCGCGCGATAACTATCAGATCGGCGTGCCGCGCGGCGGCCGCTGGATCGAGAGACTGAACAGCGATGCTGCCTATTACGGTGGTAGCGACATCGGTAATTTCGGGGGCATCGAGGCGGCGCCCTTGCCCTCTCATGGACACTTCCATTCGCTGAATCTGCGTCTGCCGCCGCTCTCGATGCTGATCCTCACTCCGGAGTGACCCCTGGAGCGGAAGTTGCTAGCCGGGAGCGTGGCACTGATTACTCAGGAGCGCCCCAGCGGTGAGCAAAGTCCGTGTCGTCATCGAGAACATCACGCCGCAGGTCGACTGCGGCCGCTTCCCGGCAAAACGATCGATTGGGGAAAGCGTAGCTGTTGAGGCCGACGTTTTCACGGACGGGCACGACGCCGTCGCCGCCACTCTCTTCTACCGTCACGAAAGCACATCGGACTGGCACGCAGTGCCCATGGCTTCCCTGGGCAACGACCGCTGGCAGGCGCGGTTTTTCGTCCAGACCCTCGGTCGTTACCTCTTCACAGTCGGGGGCTGGGTCGATCACCTGGAGTCGTGGCGACAAGGCCTCGCGAAAAAATACGAAGCGGGGCAGGACATAGAATTAGATCTGAGGCAGGGAGCCGTACTCGCGCGCGCCGTTGCAGAACGGTTACGCGAGACCGAAGCGCGCACACTGAATGACTGGGCGAATGCCGTTGCCGACCCCGTACGCGACCGTGAAGAACGCGTCGTGCTTGCGCAGAGTGACGCCGTGCACGAACTATCGAGGCGACGTCCGGACCCGCAGACGGTGGCGCGACACGAGCCTGCGCTGGTGATCGACGTCGATCGCGAACGCGCGCGCTATTCGACTTGGTACGAGCTATTCCCTCGGTCCGCGGGACACACTTCCGGGCAACATGGAACGTTTGCGGATGTAGAAGCCCTGCTCCCGGAAATCTCCACCATGGGCTTCGACGTCCTGTACCTCCCACCCATCCACCCGATCGGTGTCACGGAACGCAAGGGTCCGAACAATCGCCCGAAGGCGGCGGACGGCGATCCGGGCAGCCCCTGGGCGATCGGCGGTGCGTCGGGCGGTCACAAGTCGGTTCATCCCGAGTTAGGGACTCTCGAGGATTTCCGCCATCTCATCGGCAAGGCGGGCGAGCGCGGCATCGAGATAGCGCTCGACATTGCTTTCCAGTGCACACCCGATCATCCGTACGTGCGCGAACATCCCGAGTGGTTCCTCAAACGACCCGATGGCACGATCCAGTATGCGGAGAACCCACCGAAAAAATACCAGGACATCTATCCGTTCTGGTTCGAGACACCCGACTGGAAAGCCCTGTGGGCCGAGTTGAAAAGTGTGTTCGAGTTCTGGATCGCGCAGGGTGTGCGTATCTTTCGTGTTGACAACCCACACACCAAATCCTTCGCGTTCTGGGAATGGGTGATCGCGGAGGTCAAGCGCGCGCAGCCTGACGTCATCTTCCTGGCGGAAGCTTTCACGCGACCGAAGGTAATGTATCGCCTCGCCAAGGCCGGATTCACGCAGTCCTATAATTATTTTCCCTGGCGCAACACCAAGCGGGAAATCGAAACGTATTTCACAGAGCTCACCGCGCGCCCCGTCTGTGAATTCTTCCGGGCCAACCTGTGGCCCAACACCCCGGACATCCTGCCCGAGTACCTGCAGTTCGGCGGCCGCCCGGCCTTCATGGTGCGGCTCGTGCTGGCCGCCACCCTCGGCGCCAGCTACGGCATCTACGGTCCGGCGTTCGAGCTCATGGAAGACCGGGCCCGCGAATCCGGCGGCGAGGAATATCTCGATTCCGAGAAGTACCAGCTCCGCACCTGGAATCGCGACAGCCCCACGAGCCTGAAAGAATTCATCGCCCGTGTAAATCGCATCCGCCGCGAAAATTCCCCGCTGCAAAGCGATCTCAGCCTCACTTTTCACAGGACCGACAACGACTCCCTCATTGCTTACAGCAAAACGAACAGTGCCGGCACCGAGTCGGTGCTCGTGGTCGGGAACGTCGACCCCCACTATGTGCAGTCAGGGTGGGTGACAATCGACTTACGCTCACTGGGTCTCCCGGCCGAAACCACCTTCCAGATGGACGACCTGCTCTCCGGTGCCCGCTTCCTCTGGCGTGGCGCCCGCAACTTCGTGTCCCTCGATCCGCAACACTCCCCCGCCCACATCTTCCGCGTCCGCCGTCGGGTCCGCACGGAGCGCGATTTCGACTATTTTTTATAGTGCGTGACTAGGCATAGTCCTTGCTTGCACTGAGGACTGCTTTGCACAAACGGGGTATCGGGATGAACGCACAAGTCGATCGGCCGGCGGCCGGCGATCCCCTTTGGTACAAAGACGCGGTCATCTACGAAGTACACGTCCGCGCCTTCTTCGACAGCACCGACGACGGCTGCGGCGACTTCCGGGGCCTCACCCGCAAGCTGCAGTACATCCAGGATCTCGGCGTCAACACGATCTGGCTGCTGCCGTTCTATCCTTCGCCACGCCTCGACGACGGCTACGACATCGGCGATTACCGCGGCGTCCATCAGGACTACGGCACACTCGCCGATGCCAGGCGCTTCATCGCCGCGGCGCATGCGCGTGGCATGCGGGTGATCACCGAGCTTGTGGTCAACCACACCTCCGACCAGCATCCGTGGTTCCAGCGCGCGCGGCGGGCGAAGCCGGGCTCGAAGCTGCGCGATTTCTATGTCTGGAGCGATACCGACCAGAAGTTTCCCGAAACGCGCATCATTTTTGTCGA
>DATMQL010000002.1:0-4404 GCA_035566815.1 Steroidobacteraceae bacterium
ATTCGAGCCGGTGAAGCCGCTGCCATTGAGCACCACGACCGTGCCCACCGGACCAGCACCGGGCGAAAAATTCGTGATGGCCTGTTGCGGGTATGTTGCGACAGACGTTCCCCAGAGGCGCGTCAACAGAGCCATCTTGTCCTGTCGCACGTTCAGTGCGTTATCGAGGATGCCGCCACTGTCGCCACTATTGGGCGTGTAACACCAGTAGAAGCCATTGCTCATGCCTTTGCTGATCAGATAGTCGACGAAGGCGTTCTGCCACGTCACGTCCATCTGGCCGCTGGGCCCCTGCCCGTACTGCCCTCCCCATTCGCCGATCACGATGGAATACCTCAGATGGAACTGCCCGAACAGCGTGTCCCAGTCGGCTGGCAGATTGGCCGGAAAATTGGAAGCACTGAATGAGGACTTCATGAATACGTCCGGGCCATACGTGTGCGGAGTCAGCACGAGCTTGTTGCTCGGGACGTTCAGAGGCAGATAGGCCTGTGGCTGGAAGTCCTCGCCCCAGTTCATGGGTATGTTCGAGTTCTCTCTTCCGTCAAACTCGCCGTTGATTCCCTGAACGAAAATCAGCAAGTTGGGATTGGCCGCAAGCACGGCCGCGGAGGCAAGTTCGGCAGCCGGTTTCCAGAAGTAGATGGGATTCGAATCGTTAGGATCACCGGCAGCCCAGCGCACAATCCCATTTGGCTCGTTGTAGATATCCATGCCAAAGAAGTGCGAAAGATTGCCGTAACGCTTGGCCAGGAAAGCAAGATCGCGCAGCCACTCTGCCTCCGTGTACGCCTGGTCGTTGTACATCAAGCCAAAATCGGCCGGGCTGGAAACGAACCACGTCGGGTACTGCCTCAGTTTCGAAACGCTATGGAAATCGAGCAGGATGTACATGCCTTGACGATCGGCCTCGGCCATCCACAGGTCGAGCGCCTGCAGCGGGGTCTTGCCGATCAATTCCGGATTCAGCGCAGAATCGATGTAGCTCAATTGATCGACTGGCGTTGCGTTATATAGCGTGTCGGGCACTATCGGGAGCCGGATTGCGTTGAAACCGAGGCTCTTGATCTGCGCAATCTGCTGTTTCCAACCCATGGCCCACAGGAACTCCGGCTGAAGGATGGCGGCATTGAAGCCGAAGTGGCTGATACCGCGTACCTGGATTTGGTGGCCGTTCGGATCGTAGATGTTGCCGCCCTGCGTGAAATAGCCGACGGCCGTGGCGCCCGCCGCGGTGAACGTCATACACAGCAGGACGAGGGCTCTCAGCACCCGATTGGGCGCGTATCTAATCACGGGGGGTCTCCTTAAGATGAAGGTCAATGCATGGGCGGCCTGGGTTCGCGCCCACTACTTTTCGGGTCACCAGAAGGCCTGGCGCTTATCCCTTTTACCGATCTGTCTGTGCGGTAGCACTCATAAGGAGTGCTCACCGTAGCATTTGCTTGCTGTCTATGCGGCATCGCACTGAAAGGATGCCTATTGACGCGAATCCGGTAAGAGAGCGCGAATCGCTTTGGACGATGAGGCCATGAGGATCGGCCTGGCTGTCCATGAGGGCCAAGGGTTGCTGCGGACCTGAGCGTCGGAGTCGAATGCCGACGCAGAGCGGGCGTTGCCCGCCAGACCCGGATTTTCAGTAGTAGTCGTCTTCCCGCTGGTGCCGCACAGCCAAGATTGTGACGGTCTTATCGTCGTCGATTTCGAACGACGCGACGTAGCCTGCGCCCCCGAACGGGATCACCAGTCCCCGCAGGAAGGGGTTACCCGGGGTCGCCTTTCGATAGCTGAACGGTCATAGTTTCAGGCTCCTGATGGCGTTCCTGACGGCGTCCGGCCTCGTCCAGGACGTGCCGTGGGCAATAGGGACTCGACAGACTCTACGAGCCGCCTCAAGCCGCGGAGCCTCGCTTGGGTCGACGAACCGCCCTGACCTTTCCGCTGTTTCCGCCTCCGCAGAAGAACCGATCGCCGCCGTCGGATTCGAGCCCCGACACGCCGACTCCAGGCGGCATCTCGACCTTCTCCAGGACCTCGCCCGTTCGGGGATCGACTCGCCTCAACTCGCTCTCGTCACCTTCCCACGTGCCGTGCCACAGCTCTCCATCGACCCAGGTGACACCGGTGACGAAGCGATTGGACTCGATGGTACGAAGGATCGCCCCCGTTTGGGGGTCGACTTGATGAATCTTCCGCTCCCGATACTGGCCTACCCACAGCGTCCCTTCGGCCCACGCGAGCCCCGAGTCGCCGCCACCGCCGGGCGCCGGGATCGTGGCGAGGATGCGCCCGGTCTTCGGATCGATCTTCTGGATCCGATCCTCGGCGATTTGAAACAGGTACTGCCCGTCGAAGGCCGTTCCTGCGTGGCCGGCAACATCGATCGAGCGCAGCGTGTTCCCGCTCGCTGGATCGAAGGCCTCCAGCCTGTCGCCGGCGGCAAACCACACTTGCTGACCGTCGTAGGTGACGCCATTCACCTGGTCGACACCCGGAAAGGGCCCGTACTCACGAACGATTTCGGCCGCTGATCGCTTCATGGTTCGATCCTGACTGGTGGAGCGGGGAGTAGCAAGATTATGATTCGATGCTAATCCATCAGTAGGGGAGCGGGGAGTAACAAGGTCGTCGTGAATCCCGGCACCGGCGGTGTCGTCCAACGACGAGCCCGCCCTTGACCAAACGACTGCACCTTGCCGGCTGCCGCCAGCGAGTCGAGCGCCCGCTGCACCGTGCGCTGGCTGGCGCCGAGCGCCAGCGCCAGTGCCGAGCTCGACCACGATTCCCCGTCGGCCAGGAAAGCGAGCGCCGCCGCGTTTTGATCTTCGACGGGTCGAGCCAGTACGACGACCTCGCGTGCGCCGCGTGGCGCCAGCGCAAACCCTTCCTTGGTCGCGCTCACGCTTGCCAGGCTCCGCAGCGCGGTGCGAAGCCGCCCCACTTCGACCCGCAACCGCGCGCGATACGATTCGTCGGCCAGCTTCCCTCGAAAAGCTCGCGCGATGAGCGTGCCCCTTGGCACATCGGCAGGCCACGCTTCGCCGAGCGCCCGCGCCAGCACGAATAACACCGGACGCGTTGCGAGCGAGACCACCGTGCGTGCGTCACGCACGACAAGACGGCACGCGTCCACGACGAGCGCCTTAGACGCCAGCAACGCTTCGACTTCCTGCAGCTGCAGCAGCCGCTCCTCACCACCGGCGAGCAGCCGCGCTGCGGGCGTCTTCAAGACGAGGCAAGCGCTTTCGACCTCCGCCGTCAGCGCAGGGATGCCCGCCAGGCGCGCGGCGCGCTCGGCCCGAGCCAGCGCAGCGCGCGCCGTTTTCGTCCGGAGGCGTCGCATCGCGATCCCCGCGACGACCAGTTCATGGGCGGCCCTCGAGGCGGGCGGGAAGGGCGCGGGGTCGAGCTCGGCGAGCGCAAGCTCGGCCTCGTCGAGGCGCCCGATCAGCAGCAAGCGCCTCACCTCGAGAGAGCGCGCATGCGCGGCGTTCAGCTGGTCGCCGTGCTCTTCGAGCGTTGCCCGCGCCGCGTCGAGCGCCTTCGCAGGCCAGCCGAGATCGCGCGAGACGAGCGCAATCTCGGCCTCGGCGACCACACACCTGGCTCGAGCCACGGCCTCCCTCGGGCCAAACGCGCGCGCCGCACGCCGCACCAGAACCCTGGCTCGAGCGAGATCGCCAAGCTGCGCCATCGCGATGCCGCGCAGCGCGAGTGCGGGCGCGTCGTCGCGCAAGGCGATGCGCTTCAATGCGCCGAGAGGATCACCCGCCGCAAGCGCCCGCGCGGCAGCCGTGATCAGTGAGTCCATCCGAATCCCGCCACACTTGTCACTCCCACCCGTTCGAGGTGCGGACCTAATCTACCTCCCGTCGACCAACCACCCAGTCGAATCGAGAACTGAACGAAACGACAAAGGATACCCAAGGGAGAAGCTCGCTATGAACGTTGCAAACAAGACCGTTTTGATTACTGGTGCCAATCGCGGCATTGGCCGGGCGCTGGTCGACGAGGCCCTCAAGCGCGGCGCGAAAAGGGTCTACGCCGGAACGCGCAGCGCGCTGCAAATAGCCGATCAGCGGGTCACGCCCCTGGCGCTGGATGTGACCAACGCGTCGCAGATCGAGCGGGCGGTCAAGGAAGTGGGCGAGCTCGATGTCCTCATCAACAACGCCGGCGTCGCCATCTACGACTGCCTGGGCAGCTCCGAGGTGATCGAGCAACACCTGGCCGTTAACTTCCTCGGAGTATTCAGAGTGACGCAGGCTTTCCTGCCGCTGCTGAAACGCTCCAACGGGGCCATCGTCAACAATCTGTCCCTGGCGGCGCTCGCCCCCGTGCCGGTTGTACCCGCTTACTCCATTTCGAAGGCCGCCGCACTCAACATGACGGAGTCGTTCAGGG
>DATMQL010000003.1:0-11714 GCA_035566815.1 Steroidobacteraceae bacterium
AGCGTTTCTCGTCTCGGAAGTGGGAATGCCCACTAATGTCGCAGGTCCCTCGATCGATACACGAGGGCAGCGAAATTCGTGTCAGGTCGCAAGGCCGCGCTGCAGCACCGCGACGTTGACGTCGGCTCGAACCTCGAAGCCCAGCCCCTCGTAGAGCGATATGGCGGAGTGATTGCTTTTCCATGAGTGGAGGAACGCTTGGTCGCCGCGAGCCTCGATGCCGGAAACAACTGCGGCCGACAGGCGGCGAGCCAAGCCGCGACCCCGAAATTCGGGATGGGTACAGACGCCACTGACTTCGGTGTAACCAGGGAACCGCATACGCTCGCCCGCCATCGCCACCAGGCGTCCGCCGATCCGAATGCCGATGAAAGTTCCCATTGCAGGCGTCCGCGCAAGGTACGGTCCCGGCTCCGTGAGCGTAGCCAACGCTAACATCTCGGGCGCATCCTCTTGCGTGAGCGTCAGGATATCGCCACGCGTGGTTTCCAACGTCATCCCTCTGGGCGCCACCATCTGAACGCCTTTGGCCGCCTTGATCTCAACCAGACCCGGCGGGATAACAATCTCCGGAACCTGCAGAATGAAAATCGTTTCCCCAGGTTTCACCAGGCTCGCCAACGCCGCGACCGCTTCCGGAGTGTCGTTGCAAGCCGATGCGAAAAGATTGACGTCTCGCGCAAACCGTCTGGCCAACGCACTTCCCTCGGACAGGGCGACATGGTGCGTGGTCAGACTTGCCCAGACGGGTCGGTCAAGCGGATGCATGGCTCCTCTCCCCGGAGCGCAAGCGCTCCGCGCGGCTACCCAATGGCGCCGCCGCGAGCGCCGTTTCCAACGCAGCTAACACAGCGAGTACCGGTTGGGCCGGCCCGGCACAAGCATCGGCCACCGCGGCCTCGATCATGGGCCACGCCGTGCGCTTCGATCGCGCGATGAGCTGACGACCCGGTTTGGTCAAGGCAATGGTGCGGACCCGCCTGTCGCCTGCCAACTGCGCGGACGACACCAAGCCTTCAGCCACCAGCTTGTCCAGTGAACGCGTTACGCCCGGTTGGCTCATCCCGACAGCCTCGGTGAGTTCGCCCACACTCATGGCTCCTAGTCGGTCCAGCGCAGCGAGCACTGGGAAGTGGGATGCCGGCAGGTCAACACCCCCGTACTCCAGCAGGACCTGGGTCTGCGCCTGCAACCGCTCGCCCAGGCGTTTGAGCCTCGTACCGAGCGTCAGGTATCCAAGTTCCTTGACGACGTCCTCGATCATAGCCACGCGACCCGATAGGTGAATATATAACGATTTATATAACATGTAATATAAATTCACAAGCCTGTATGGGTGAAAGCGCTCATCCGAGCGCTCCCACACTTCGTTCACTCGGGAGAGTCGCCTAGGCCGCCTTCCCTGCAGCGAGCGCCTGGACGTCGGCCGTTCTCAGCGCCTGGCCCCCGATGGCCCAATCGCCACTGTGGAACTCGTTGATGCGGACCCAGGTCACGCCGCGCATATTCTCGCCTTCGACCTCGATCATCGCCGCAGTGACCTTGGTGATGAGGTCCTGCTTCTGCTTCGGAGTAAAGACGTCTTTGATCACGTCGATGGTTACAAGAGGCATGTCATATTTCCTTCCGGTTAGATGCCAGCGCCGGAACCATTCCGGCGTTGACGGCCCGAAGTTGAGCACGCCTGCGTTGGCCGATGCTTGCAGGGCTCATGGAGAATGACTGGAGGTTTCTGGGAGATTACGCGGGGGTGATCTATCCTCGCTCCCATGGTTTACCGATTCGGCACATTCGAGCTCGATCTGGCGAGGGTCGAACTGCGCGCGGATGGCGAGCTCCGCAGCCTGGAGCCGCAAGTATTCGCGCTGCTCGCCCTGCTCATCGAAAACCGCGAGCGTCTCATCTCCAAGGAGGAGATCGTCGAGAAGGTATGGGATGGGCGAATCGTCTCCGATAGCGCCATCGCCAGCCGGATCAAGTCGGTGCGTAAAGCCCTGGGCGATGACGGCAAAAACCAGCGCTACATCAAGACCATACACGGCCAGGGTTTCCGCTTCGTGGCGGACGCGAGGATGTCACACACGGATGTCGCAGCCCGGGCCCAGGCAACGCCTGCCACCCTGGTCGCAGACCTGCCCCCACGGCCGTCAATCGCCGTATTGCCATTTCGCCTGATCGGCGACGCTGTGCGCTGTGCGGCCATCGCGGATGGCCTGCCCCACGAACTCATCAGTGAGCTGTCACGCCTGAGATGGCTCTTCGTGACTGCCCGCGGATCGTCTTTCCGTTTCCGCGGGTCGGAAGCCGACATGACCGACATCGGTCGCCTTCTAGGCGTACGGTATTGCCTGTCGGGCGTGTTGGAGGTTACGGGTGAGCGCCTCGCCACGTCGATCGAACTCATCGATACGCGGGACGGCGGCGTAGTTTGGGCCGAACACTTTCACGGCTCGATCGACGATGTCCACCAGGTCCGGGAACAAATCCGCTCGCGGATTTTAGCGGCGCTGGAGATCCAGGTCCCGATCCACGAAGCAGCCCTGGCGCGACTTACGGTGACCGAAAACCTCGACGCATGGTCGGCCTATCACCTCGGCCTGCAGCACCTGTACCGTTTCAATCGAAACGACAACACCGTGGCAAAATCCCTGTTCCAACAGGCTGTGGCCCGCGACGCAAGTTTCGCGCGTGCGCATGCAGGTCTTTCCTTCGCCCACTTCCAAGCGGCATTTATGCAGTATACGGACGATCGGCCAGGTGAAGTCTCGTTAGCTCGGCGCTTCGCGACGCGAGGCGTCGAGCTCGATCCGATCGACCCTTTCGCCAATTTCACGATGGGGCGCACGTTCTGGCTCGAGGGTGATCTGGAGAGCAGTCTCGCCTGGCTCGAGCGCTCGACGTCCATCAGCCCAAACTATGCGCAAGGGATTTACGCGCGTTCCTGGACCGAATCTCTGGCGGGGCGGGCGCTCGAGGCCCGGAGGCTCGTTGATCTCGCAATGCGCCTCAGCCCTCTCGACCCGTTGTATTACGCGATGTTGGGTACCCGTGCTTTCACCCATATGATGTTGGGCGAAGACGTCGACGCGGCGGACTGGGCGGAACGAGCTGCGCGGTCACCCGGCGCCCACGTCCTCATCGCGCTGATCGCGGCCGTAACAAACGCCCTCACGGACAACCACGTCCGCGCGACATGGTGGGCAGACAACGTGCGCGCTCGCAACCCGCACCTGACGCGGCAGGACTTTTTCCGAGCGTTTCCGATGAAGTCGGAAGACACGAAGATGCGGGTCGCGAACGCCCTCGTGCGCCTTGGTTTTTGAGCTGGAGCGCCGGCCCGCCAGCGGCCGGGCTCAGACGCTCACTGCACTCACGTCCCGGCAATATCCCGGATCTGTGTCGCCTTACGATGCGCGACTTCCTGCCGGTAGATCGGCGTGCGGTATACATTCCCGCCCAGCAATTCGGGTGGCAGCGGTTTGAACTGCACCATCGATTCCAACAGTGCGTTGCATCGCGCCTCCACGCCCGCGCGATACTCGGGTTCGGCGACGATGTACAGGTCGTTGTTGAGAATACCGTTGAGGACGAAGCGAGCCGCCACCAGCGGGTCCATCGGCCTTACCGCAGCAGGGCCACCGCCCGTGCTGGCGGCGATGGCCGGGCGAGGCGGCGGGCCGCCAGCGCCAGGTGCGGGCCGCGGCTGCGCGCCTGGCGCGACAGCAGGCGGGCCGTCATTCTTCAATGACGCCGGCCGATAGCTCTCGCTCTTGCCGATGTTGGTGGCGGTCAGCCCGGGAATGAAAGCCGACGTCCCGATGTTGGTGTTGCGCAGCTCGTGCCGTAACTCTTCCATGAGCCCCACGGCTGCAATCTTGGCGACGGTATAGATGCCCGCGCCGCTGCCCGGCAGGATGCCGCTGGTGGAGGTGGTCGTGACGATGTGCGCACCCTGCTTGCTCGCGAGCATGCGCGGAACATAAGTGTGGATGCCGTAGATGGGCCCCCAGAGATTCACACCGAGCCCCCATTCCCAGTCCTTGTAGGTCCCGGTGCTGGCGGGAGCCTGCAGGCCAACGCCGGCATTGTTGACCAGCACCTGCAGTCCGCCAAACTTCTTCTCGATCTCGTCAGCGATACGTTCCCAGCTGTCGCGATCCATGACATCGTGCTTGATCGCGTGCACCCGCGGATCATTGGCCGGGAACAGCTTCAGCGCATCGCCAATGTGTTGCTCGTCGAGGTAGCCGAGCACGACCTTCATGCCGGCTTCGTGGAAGACGCGCGCGATCCCGAGCCCGATGCCACTGGAGCCGCCAGTGATGTAGGCGACCTTGCCCTTGACGTCGGTGATCGGCGGCGGCTGCGCAGCCCCGATATCGGGGATCTCTGCCGCCGCAGTATTATTGGCACCTGCACCACCCAGCAGCCCGGTCGCGCCCACCGCCGCCACGCCGCCCAGGATCTGCCGCCGATTCAGTGTCTGCTCGTCCATATTCCCCCCAAGACCTTCGGCGTGATGCCGCTATGAGCCGCAACCATGATAGGTGAGTCGAGTGAGCCTGGCGTCGCGCGACACTCCTGAAACCACGATACGGACAGGCACGACAGGGACGTCATCCCTAGGGGCCTGTCTGACTTAGGCTCCTGATCGACAGCGGCTCACTCTGTCATGCCAGCGCATACAGGCACTCGACGTACGAAGCGACCGCACCGTCGAGACCCCGTACCTTCGGATGGCTCGAGTTGATCAGGTAGTACTCGTCCGGGGCGTGGGCGCCCGTTCCGTGGCCGAGACCGAATCCGGCTGCGGGCAGGCTCAGCGGCGGGTTGGTGAAGCGATAGCCCGGCCACGAACCGGGGCTGCGCGGCAACACCTGGGGCGAGTAGCCGAGACGACGATACGTCGCGAGTACCGCCTTCACCATCTGACTGTTAGGATCGGTCTGAGTCGGATCGTAGCCGCCGCTCATGTTGACTTCGATATCTTCGAATCCGTGTTTGGCAAGGTGCGCCTTCACTTTACCGAGGGTGTCGGCGGCGGTCATATCCGGCACGAGGCGCATGTCGACCTTGGCGACCGCCCTGTGCGGGAGCACCGTCTTTCCGCCCGGCCCGGTGTAGCCGCCCACCAGTCCTTCGATGTTGATCGTCGGCTGTGAGTACAAGCGCAGGAGCGAGTCCTGCCACGACAGGTCATGTACCCAGCGCTGCACAGCGAGCTCCTTCTTCATGACGTCTTCGGGCACCGTGGCGGCGTATGCGAGAACCATTTGTTTCTGCGCCTCGGACAGCGGCCGGGCCCGCTCGAAAAAGCCCTCCACGGCCGGCGTGTGACCGTCCTTTTCCACCAGCGTGTTGAGCGCCTGAACGAGGTGCCACGAAGGGGAATCAACCTGTGCTTCCAGGCTGGAGTGCACGTCTTTGGCGGGGCCGCGGCCCCATTTTTCGCCGCTGCTGACCAGCTCCAGCTCCACCACGCCCTTGGCACCGAGGTCGAATTCAATGCTGCCGTCGCTCTCCTGGGCCGCGTCGGGCAACATGACGCCGACACACTTTTTCAGCTGCGCGAGCACCTCCGGATCGCCAACCACCTCGCCAAAGTGAGGCGAGCCGATTTCCTCCTCACCCTCGCTCACGAGCACCAGGTTGACCGGCAACTTCCTGCCCGCCGCCTTGAAGGCCATGAGGGCGCTCAGAAAGGAGTTTTGCGGCCCTTTCTGATTGACGGCGCCGCGGCCCATGCACACGGTCCCGAGTCCCTCCTTCGGGACGAGTCGCGCCTCCAGGGGCGGCGAGCTCCATTCCTCGGGAATGAATTGCTTCACGTCATACATGAAGTAGACGGCGAGCGTCGTTGAGGCGCCCGCATCGAGCCTGCCGAAAACTCCAGGCTTGCCGGAGGTCGGAATGATCCTTACGTCGGTGAATCCCGCGCTGCGAGCCAGGTCGGCCATGTACTGCGGCCCCTGCGGATAGTTGCGGTTCTCAGCAGCAATGGAGGGCAGCGCGATCCAGTCCTGCAGACGCTTGATGTTGGCGTCGTGCATCCGAGGAATCTGCGCAAGCACAGCTTCCTTGTCCTTGTTAGCAGACCCTGCTGCAAGTACCGCCCCGGACCCTGCAGCGAGCAGAGCGCCCGAAGCCGCCTGCTGCACGAATTCGCGCCGGTTCACACCGTTGAGCGTCCTGTTCGCCATCTTTTATTTCCCCTGGTCAACAGCTCGTTAAGATTCGATTCAGCGCGGGTATTGTGCCGCAAGTCGCTGCTGACCAGAATCTTCCGACGACGAACTCATGCCATCGTCACAGGTCTTCCCTATACTGAGGCGAATCGCGTAGGGGGCGGACGATGCGCTACCAAGTGACTGCCGGCCTGCCAGCGCTTCTCGTGCTGTTTGGTTGCGTCCATATGCAGCCAGATTCGTCGGCCCCGGCACCGACGCAGTCCGGTGCGCAGCAGGGTCCGAATAACGTTCAAGACACGCAGAAAGCGAGTCCTGACAAGACGGAGCCTCATCCCGCGCAGCCACAGGCACCCGCGACCGCGCAATCCAATCCGTCCGCGACGCAAGGTAAGGACGCTACGAAGGCGCCCCCTCGAGCCACGGGTACCTCATCTGCGGGCGCCACAGCGGAGCCCTCGAGCGGCGCAAGCTCCAAGCCCTCGTCGCCCCGAAATTCGAGTACGGCGCCGGGCACGAGCTCTGCGGCCACCGGAAAAACGAACAACGCAACGACAACGACTCAACCACCCGTGAAAACACCTGCCACGACCTCTGTTCCGCCTGCCGCCCCTTCGCTTGACCTGGCCGCGCTGGAAGCGCGATTGAAGGACACACGCGCGATCGGCGTCTTCACCAAGCTCTCACTGAAGAACCAGGTTGATGATCTGTTGAGCCAATTTCGCGCCCTTTACAGCAAGAAGGCGGCAATCCCCCTGAGCGATTTGCGCCAGAGGTATGATCTATTGCTGATCAAGGTACTGAGCCTGCTGCAGGATGGCGACCCCGACCTGGCCGCCGCTATTTCCAGCTCACGTGAAGCCATCTGGGGGGTCCTTGCGGATCCCGAAAAATTCGCGAAACTCTGACTCGAGCCCCGCAGGAGAAATCATGGTCTGTCGCAAAGTTATTCTCGCTCTCACCGCCGTCGCCCTCGCAAGTCATGTCGGACTCACGCTTGCCGCGGACGACTCCATGGGCAAGGACCTCGGCGCCACGATAGCCCTGCAAGGCATGCCTTGCGACAAGGTCGTCGATGCCAAGCGCAACGCGGATAGCGACTACACGGCGACCTGCAAGGATGGCAACCGCTATCACGTGTTCATCGATCCCAAGGGCCGGGTCGTCGTGCAGAGGCTCTGAGGTGCCATCCGCCAGCAGGAAGGCATCACCCGCACCCAAGGCCTGCTACTCAACAGGGTACCGCTTCTGTCGAGCGTGTCCCGCAGTTATGTGTAAGGGATGCGTAACTGTTGTGTAAGAATACACGACGACACCCGCAGGCGCGCTTCCATTTAAGCTGTCACGTCACGGTCCGGGAGCCGGCCGAGTGCTAACGTAACGTCGTTCGTTGGATTGCCGAAGCAACTTACCTCTAACAGCATGTTAGTTGCAGAGGTGTAACAGATACGTACGGGAGCCATTCCATGTCGATCAATTCCGTCTCCGGACCGAGCGTCGTCGCCAGCACTGCCGCCGCCCCAACGAACGTCAAGTCTCAATCAGCAGCCCAGCCGCCGAGTCAGTCGGCAGCCACCGCCGCCGTAGTAAAAAGCGCAGTCAGCGCAGTAGTGCAGGAGGCGAAGGAAACTCCCGGTCAGACTCTGAGCGAAGCGGCGAGCGGCGATCGCCAGGCCCAGAAGCGGTTGCATAGCGGACATGCCCCGGCAACCACCGGTAGCGTCATCGACACGAAGGCCTAGAATCGCGCTACAGCCGCGGACGCTGCGACGTGGGCGTACACCGCTCGGTTGCGTGATACGCGCAACGACCCGGCGCAGCATTTGCGGCGCGACTTATTCCGCATGGACTAATGTCGGGTTTCTTCGGTTCGGTGTACCACTCCAGTGGTCGCGTCCCGGGTATTGCGACGATACTCGACGCGCATCATGAGCTTTCTGCCACTGCTCACGGCTTCCCGGGCCAATGCCACCAACTGGGGGAGAATCCAGGCTCGGAGTCTGTTCAGATTTTCGGGCGCCGATCCGTCCTGATACAGAGACGGCCAAAGAAGAGCACGCCACCGGCGCACGATATCAGCCACGCGCGTCTCATCGAGCGCGGCGAGCAGTCCGCACAACTCTTTGGAGCACTCGTAAAGTTGGACGGAGTACTCGTGAGGAATCGGAATGGCATGCGCCACTCGTCGTACAGCGCTCTCTCTGGCGACGCGACCGTCCTGATACTCCTGTGAGGACTCCATCGCTGTCCGCCCCTGCAGTATGAGGTGGAGCTCCCCCAGGAACGACGGACTGAGGCCGGCGCTCGTGAATTGGGGTAAGTCAGGCCGAACACCCTGTTCGAGAGGCAGTTCGGCGCGAGGGTCGTTCACATAGTAGGTCGCGGAGCCCTCGACCCATTCTGCCGGCTGCCCTTCCGCTTTTGTCGGGCGCTGAACTCCCATCGGCAAAACTATACTCGCTACTTTCCGTCCCCGCTCTCGGCGGCGGCAGAGGCCTTAGGTCCCCGCCATGCCCCTCTCGAGTCCCCCGGCAATGGCGACCGAGAGTCCACTCCTGTAAAGTCCGCAGGCTCCGCGCCCGTAGCTCAGTTGGATAGAGCATCAGGCTTCGAACCTGAGGGTCGGGAGTTCGAATCTCTCCGGGCGCGCCATCTCTTTGATTTTCCACCTTTTTAGGTGCTTGCTAGCGCATCGGGGTCTGATGCTTCCATCCGCCCGGCCCGTGCGCACAGCCAAATGAAAACAGGGGCCCCTTCCTGGAGCGTCACTTCCATGCCGGCATGGCGTGGTTTTTCGTCATCGTCGCCGTCGCCGGTTTCGCGCCGCGCTCGCTGGCGATCGTCAGTGGCATGATGCCCAGTCCTCCGCTCGTCGTGCATCCGCACGCAGCGGTGATGGCGTCACTGCGGACGCGACGCACTGACCCGGAGATGAACAAACGCATGATGCTGCTAGCTACGCTCATGTTGCTTGACGCCGCGATCGTGCGCATGAGCGGGCTGCCCTACAACGAATTCCCCAAGAGATACCTCGCGTCCACATCTATCTGTTGGTGCTGTTAGTTCCCGCGCTGCTGTACGACCTGGTCCGGCAGGGGCGGATTCACCGAGCGAGGCCGGCGGGCGGCGTCGCCACAAACAAACGCCGTCCTGTTCTCTGCACGCGACAACCCGCGCCCACCTACGGAACAACACCTTCACGTTCCCTCATGTCGGGAGTTTTTCCCTGGACGCCCGCCACCCGCATTGCTCAAATGCGTGAATGACAACGATTCGAGGCACCGGAGCGCGCGAGCAGGTATTTGCGGTGACACTACTGGCGGTGGCAGCCTTCGCGCCGTCCGCTCCAGCCGCTGCCGCTGCCGCAGATGCGGCAGAAGCGGACGACGCAGGTCCACCGCAGTCAAGAAATCTCTCCGAGGTCATCATTGTCGGCACGACACCTCTCCCGGGCAGTGGTGTAGATATCGACAAAGTCCCGAGCAACGTCCAGACCCTCGGCGCATCGGACCTCGATCCCGACAACCATTCGGACTCCGTGCCCACCGCCGCCGCGCGCCGCATGGGCAGCGTCAACCTCAACGACGAGCAGGGCAATCAGTTCCAGCCGGACTTCGTGTACCGCGGCTTCGAGGCCTCGCCGATCTCCGGTATCGCCGAAGGTCTTGCCGTCTATCAGAACGGCACGCGGCTCAACGAAGCCCTGGGCGACAACGTCAACTGGGACCTGGTCCCGCAGTTCGCCGTGAACCGGCTGACGGTGCAAAGTGACAATCCCGTGTTCGGTCTCAACGCCCTGGGCGGCGCCGTCACGCTGGATATGAAGAACGCCTTCAATTCGTCCGGCGGCGACGTCGAAATATCACACGGCAACTTTAATAACACCACCGGCTACGCCTCGTACGGATTCCGCGACGGCAACTTCGGAGCCTACGCGGCCATCGGCGGCGTACACGACAGTGGGTTCCGTTTCCTCTCGCCGACCAACCTTCGCCAAGGTTACGGCGATGTTGGATACGAAGACGACCGAACCACTTTGCACGCGAGCGTGACCGCCGCGAATAACTATATCGGTGCGTTCGGCCCCACCCCGGTGGAAATGCTGGCCGTGGATCCGCGCTCGATCTTCACCTCCCCGCAATCCATGCACAACGAGATGCAACTTCTGCAACTCGCCGGCACATTCAAAGCGACGGATACGCTGCTGGTGAGCGCGAACGCCTACTACCGCCACTTCGAGCAACACCACATCGACGGCAACACGACCGACGTGACGGCCTGCTCGAACAACGGCGACTTCTTCTGCCTGGAAGGTAACAGTCTCTACCCGGACGACGTACTGTACGACAATGCCGGCAACCAGGTGCGCACCAGCGTGCTTCCGGACGGCGCGACACCCGGAGAGACCGACTTCACGACCACCAATACAAACAGCGTCGGCGGCGCGCTTCAGGCCACCTTCACGGCGCCGTTGGCAGGGAAGGAGAATCACCTGGTGTTTGGCGTGTCCGTCGACCACAGTGTCACGCACTACGCCGCCTACGGCGAGTTGGGCAACATTTTACCGAACCTCGCCGTAGTCGGATCGGGCGTGATCATCGACCAGGGGGCGAGCCCGACCGCGTCACCGCCAATCGAGGAGCCCGTCTCGGTACGCCCCACCACCGATTACTACGGCGTCTACTTCACCGACACCCTCAACATCACCAAGGAGCTCGCCTGGACGATCTCGGGCCGCTGGAACCGGGCCCAGATCGAGATCAGCGACCTCCTGGGTGAAGGACTCGACAGCAGTCACAGCTTCGCACGCTTCAACCCCGGAACGGGTCTCACCTACACAGTCTCCGATAAGATTACCGCGTACGCCGGTTACTCGGAGGCGAACCGGGCCCCAACGGCGGGCGAGCTGAACTGCGCGGACCCCACGTCGCCATGCCTGCTCGATGCCTTTCTCGTGTCGGATCCGGATCTGAAACAGGTGGTCTCCAGAACCTTCGAAGCAGGTCTGCGCGGCCGCTATGCGACTCCCGACAAGTCGGCCAGCATGCAGTGGTACGCGAGCGTGTTCCGCACCAATAACAGCAACGACATCATCCTGCTCGCGACGAACATCAACGGCTTCGGTTATTTCTCCAACACGGGCACGACCCGCCGCCAGGGCATCGAGACCGGCGTCAGCTTCGCCGCGGGGCGTTGGCAAGGCAACTTCAGTTACACCTTGTTGGATGCCACCTTCCGTGAAAACCTCACGCTGTCCTCCAACAGCCCCGACGCGGACGACGACGGCAACATCCAGGTGCACCCGGGCAACCGCATTCCCCTGACTCCGCGTAACCGGTTGACGCTCGGCCTGGATTACTCACCCATCCGTAAATGGAAAATCGGCGGCGACCTGCGCTACACCAGCAGCCAGTTCCTGAGCGGCGACGAGTCGAACCAGGAGGCGCCGCTGCCGAGCTTCACGGTGGTTAATTTCCACAGCTCCTACGCGTTCACCAATGCGGTGCAACTCTTCGCGGGGGTCGACAA
>DATMQL010000004.1:0-2218 GCA_035566815.1 Steroidobacteraceae bacterium
GCACAAGCCCGCACGCTGGCGGGCAACGTCTCCACCGCGGCGAGCGCCGGGAGTGCAGCCAGCGCCGAGAGTGCGGCCAGTGTCCACGCCGGCAGCCGTACCCGCATTGATCGTGCCGAAACCTGCGTCCGCACTTGTTCAGGCATCTGTCTCTCCGATGGGCACCAGACGGGCCGGCCAACCAGTTGCGTCCCCTTGCTTCGCAGTGTAGCCCGGAACCTTCCGCGGGTCAGTTCAATTCAGATCGTTATGCTACCGTTTCAGTTATGAACGCAACCTCACGCGACGAGGGGCTGGTACGCAAAGTAGGTCCCTGGGGACTCGCTGCCAGTATCGTTGGAGTCGCCGGCATGCTGGCGGTGATCGCACTGGGCTCGTGGCGGGAAATCACGCGCTTGGTGACGTTCATCGGCATCAGCGTGCTCGTCTACCTCGTCACGTCCCGCCCTCAGGCCGCACGAGTCCGCAGTACAAAAGCCGGCGAGTGATCGGGCCGGGTGGACAGCGTTCCAACAGGCAACACCGGACGCGTGCTCGCCAGATCGATGCTGAACTGCCGCACCAGCCGCGCGGTGGCGAGGACGGCCTCCGACATCGCCAGTTGCGCCCCGATGCAAACGTGCCGTCCGACGCCGAAGGGCAGGTAGGTGAGCCGGTCGGGCTCCGCCCCATTCAAAAAGCGCGAAGGATCGAAGGCTTCGGGATGCGACCACCATTGGCGGCTCCTGTGCAGCATCCAGTAAGGCAACAGGATGATGGAGCCCGCGGGGACCCGCGTGCCACAGATCTCATGCGTCTGCCTGGCCAGCCGGCCAGTCATGAACGCCGGCGAATAGAGCCGCAGTGTTTCCTGCACCACCGCGCGAGTCAGCTCGAGTTTCGGCAAACTGGCCGCGGCGCCGTCGACGGACAGATCGAGCTGGCGCGCTTCCGCGGCGAGCGCCTCCTGCCACTGCTTTGACTGCGCGAGCAGGGTGCACGCCCAGAATAGAGTAAGCGCGGTCGTCTCGTGACCGGCAACGATCATGGTGGATACTTCATCGACGAGCAGATCCTCGCGATCCGCCCCATGGGCTTGCGACAATAGATCGAACAGGTCGCGCGGCGAGCCGGTGTTCTCCGCCTTGCGCCGTACATCGATGATCGAGCGGACGAGCCGCGTCCAACGCTGCCGGAACGACGCCCGCCGGGCCCGCAGTGGAGTTGGTATGGATTCGGGAAGAAATACGTCGGTCGGGTACAGGCGCCCCACGGTGCGCATGTATTCCGACACGACCTCACGCAGCTCGGCGCCGAAAGTCGCAGCCTCCATCGAGAACAGCGAGGTCGCGGCGATTTCCAGGCTCAACATCTGCAATTCCTTGAGCAGATCGACGTCGGCTCCACGGGAGCGCTCCAGGCGCTCGCAGGAGGCCTCGGTGCATCGAATGATGTGTCGGGCCATGATGGGAATGTTACGCGGCGTGAACGCCGGAGCCATGGCACGCCGCTGTTCCCGCCAGGTCTCGCCCTCGCTGACGAGCAATCCGCGTCCGACGATCGGACCCAGAACGCGTCGGCCCAACGGGAGCCGTACGTAGTCTTCCCCGTGAGTAATCATGATGTGGCGGATCGCATCGGGAGCGGTCGCCAGAACCAGGGAGCGCCCTGCCGCGCGAAGCGTGACCACCGGCTCGTCGAGACAACGAGGTGGAAACGCGCGATAAGCGTTTCGACGCAGAGCCAGTAGTACCCGAAAGCCGCCAATTCCATTCGAAGCCATGGCTGGCATGGGGGGCACTACATCAGTACGCCCGGGATGTTCTGCTGTAAGCAAGGCTACGTCATTCCTGGAAAATATCGGCGCCATAAGATAGCAGCCGGCGCACTCGCTGGACGCGACGTGATTGCAGCGCGTATTTCCTGAGTCAGCAGGTCTGGGTCAGTAGGCCGCTTTCACGAGCTTGCTCAGCTCGCTCACGCGCGCATTGTTGCGACTTATGATCGCCGCTCCCTCGCGCAGCTTCCCGGAATCGTTGTCGCGCCCCGCTTCGCTGAGCAGCTCGAGGCCTGAGCGTTTCTCCTCGAGATAATCGACGAGCCCCGTCTGCAGGCGACCGAGGTTCGACTCCGGTGGCAGATGAGGGCCGGCGAGGCGGGCTTCGGCGGCTTGCCACTGGGGGAGGATGTCTTCTTCCATGCGGTGGCCCCACTCCCAGTGGGTGATTTTTTGGGTGGT
>DATMQL010000005.1:0-10986 GCA_035566815.1 Steroidobacteraceae bacterium
AGGACGGTCCATCCCTCGCGGTGGAGACCGTGCGTCGTCTGGCGTGTGATGCCAGCGTTGTCCGAGTCGTGGAGAACGAGCAGGGTGAACCGCTCAACGTCGGGCGCAAGACGCGCAGCGTTCCGCCTGCCATTCGCCGCGCGCTCAACGCACGCGATCGCGGCTGCCGATTCCCGGGTTGCTCGCACGCGCGGTACGTCGACGCGCATCACATCCAGCACTGGGCTCACGGAGGAGAAACCAGGCTCTCCAACCTTGTCCAACTGTGCCGCTTCCACCACCGTCAGGTGCATGAGGGGAGAGTTGTAATTCAGCGCCTCGATGATGGCGCAGTGCGCTTCCTCAGGCCCGACGGCCGGTCTTTCGACAGTGTTGCTCCCGAGCACACGCAGCCACTGTCGGACTGGCAGGTATTGCCTGCGGCCCACGACCGGCAGGGGATACACATCGATAAGAACACGGCGACCACACGTTGGCGTGGAGAGAAGATGGACTACGGGCTTGGGGTCGAGGTGTTGCTCCAGCACGCCAGACGAGACCCTGGTGTTCGTGGCGAACGCCAAGCTGTTTCACAGGAAACACGTTGACTCGGTGACATGGCGCTGAGCGGCGGGGACGAGGCTGAGCTGCCGATTGTCCTTGCGGGGGGGGCTGTCAGAGTTTGGAGGGTTTCCCGTGGCGCCATGCGTCGTTTCGAAGTCCACACTCAGCGTCGTTCGTAGCGCCGCTTTCGACCCCCACCTGCCAAAATGAGCGCTCGAAACCGGCCATCCGGCGTGGCAATAGCCGCCATTTAGGCGCAACCTATTAGTTGCGCCTGAGTTCTTGTCGTGTGATACTAGGAGCAACCAGGAGGTTGCTCATGAATACTGATCGCATCGAGAAGAAGATCGTCCTGAAAGCGCCCCGAGAGCGAGTGTGGCTGGCCATAACGGACTCAACTCGCTTCGGCACCTGGTTCGGTGTCGAGCTGGACGGACCGTTCGTTGTAGGGAAAGAGACGAAGGGTCGGATTGCGCCGACGAAGGTTGATCCGCAGGTCGCCAAGCATCAGGAAGCGTATTGCGGCGTGCAGTGGCGCGCCTTGGTCGAGCGGATCGATCCCATGAAAGTGTTTTCGTTCCGCTGGCATCCCTACGCTATCGACCCAACTTCCGATTATTCAAAGGAACCTACGACACTCGTGACCTTCGAATTGCAGGACGTTGAGGGAGGTACCTTGCTCACAATCACCGAATCAGGTTTTGAGCAGCTTCCGTTAGCACGGCGGGCGCAAGCGCTTGAGTCGAACGACAGCGGTTGGGGTCATCAAACCAGGTTGATCGAGAAGTATCTCGCGCTTGAAACACGGTTCTGAACCCATGCCTCGAAAGGACACTCAGACTGCGGATTTGTTCAAGGCGGCGCCCCTTTTCGCCGCCCTCGGCGATCCCGCTCGTTTGGCGATAATTACGCGCCTTTCCGGTCACGGTCCGCTGCCCACCGTGCAGCTGAAACAGAGTGCTGGCGTTTCACGTCAGGCCATTACGAAACACCTGCAGGTGCTCGAAAATGCCGGGCTTTTACAGAGCGATCGGGTCGGGCGCGATCGCCAGTGGCGAATGCACACGGAGCGGTTTTCAGCCGCCCGTGACTATCTGGACCAGATCGCAAAGCAGTGGGATAAGCGCCTGCAGCGGCTGAGAGCTTTCGTCGAGGAGGAAAGCGATTAGGAGGCTGCTATTTTGGCCGATACACCGGGTATGAACGGCGGCTATCTCACGGCACCTGGCGGGTGTCCAGCTTTTCGTAGCTCAGGGCTCTGCTGGGCTCACCTTTACTGGGCCCATAGATTGCAAGCAGCCGCGCATACTTTGGTGCCCAGTACCTGCCAACTGCCCCTGCCGGAACCTGCACGACGTCGCCAGCGTGCGCCTCAACCGTCACCCCGCCGGACTCTACGAACAGCTGGCCTTCAATCACGAAGTTGTACTCGCTATGTGGATGCTCATCGGTCCACGACTCCGATGTCAGTTCCCACTCAAACAGCGCTGGCTCAGACCAACCGCCTTGCACGGGTGGCATGATGACCCGACATTTCGGCTTGTTGTGTCCGATCAACTCCGTCCGCGCAAATTTGGTCGGGGTGTTCGCTGCATCAACCATTGTCTCACCCTCGGTCATGTCGCCCCTCAGGAACCGCATTATACTGAGCCAGATTCTATGCCACGCCCGACGTGGGGTCATCGTGTCGCTCCGGCGAGCCCACGGCCAGCGCAATGTGCGGAGGCTACCGCGGCGGTGCCGCCCCGTCGTCGCACTTCGCCGGCTTATAGGGCTCGCCGACGTCGAGTGCCTCGATGACGGCCTGCAGGCGCTGCAGGTTGGCGAAGGTATCGACGTAGATCAGTTTGTTGACACAGGGAAGCGCCGCGAGGTGACCCATCTGGGGGATCATGGGGCGCAGGAGGGGAACGAGTTGGGCTGCCGGAATGCTTCTGACAGTGATGACCTTGGTGACAAACTCGGCGTCGGGGCGGGTCTCCTTGCCAGTGATCTGCGGTGTGGGCACCTGGCGGGCGACTGCATCGGGAACCACGCTGACGTAACCGCCAGACTCGATTGCGGTATATCCGTAGACGTGGAGTATGGTCAGCAGGTCGCTGAAGCTGATGTTGGAAGTGTCTTGTCCCACGATCTCGGCTTCGCCGTGGACCCTGGGGTCGACAATGAATTTCTTGCCCGTCTTTTTCGCCACTGTGGCGATCAGCTTGGAGAAGGGTACGCCGTTCTCCATGTGCTCAACACTCGAAGTCTCGACGGTCGACTTCTCGGGTGAGGACTGGGCGAAGGCCGCTCCCGTAAGGCTCAGTAAAGTGATCGCAACGCTCGCAGAACCTGTCAGGCGCATGGGTCTCTCCGGTGTCAGTACCTAAAATCCGAGTATCTTTTCAGAGTCGCCTGGACCTCGGCGCGCTCCGCGGCGTCCAGCGCGATGAAGCCCCAACCTGCGGGGTCGGAGCCATAGAGGTTGAGTGGCAGCAGGTAGGCGGCGAGGAGTCTGTCGAACAAGCTGTTGCCCCAGTAACGTCTGTTCACGTAGAGGTACAGGGTTCGCGCAGCCGGATACGTGCCGGCCACGATCGTCTCGGGCGTGGGCTCGACGCCGTCGATTAAGTTGGCGACCAGCTGGTCCTCGGAACGCGCGAACTCGGACAACGTATAGATGCCAAGTGTTGTCGGGTCATGCACCAGGTTGTCTGACAACGCCCAACCGCCTGCCGCGTTGCCTTCATAGGCCCCGTCGCTGCGCACGGTTTTGCAGATCCGGTCGTAGCGGGCTGGATCACTGGTGCGCAGCTCGGCGATCCAGGGATAGGTGTCGCAACCTGCCTCGAGTAGCAAAGCGGCCGCGAGTTTCTCCTGTACCCAACCGAGCTCGGGGCCGAACACGTGGATTCGATCGTAAGGGAGCGTACTGTCGACCTGGTTCCAGGTAGTGTTCGGATTGTCGATCAGTTGTGTCGGGTCGGTGGGCATCGGCATCGGAACCTGGCGGGCCAGGGCGAGGAATAGCGCGCGCGCCGAGAGCCGCAGCGGGCCATACAACCGGCCGCGCGCGAGCACGATCGCCTGGTGGCCGACTGCAAACTCCGTGAGTTTCAGCGGACAGGTGCGCAGTTCTGCCGGTGTTAGGCGGTGATACAACTCCGCAACGGAGGGATTGCCCTTGGAGTCGGGATTGCACAGACTGTTGAGAGCGGTTCCGTTCATATCGGATGACACCCTCAACTGCCCAAAGTTCTTGCCGAAGTGGTCGGCGACAGTCTGGGCGTGTGGGAAGGCGCTCGCGGTGGCAATGACATCGAGGATTTCGTACCCGGTTGGCGTGGCGGCCGGCTGTGTCGAGGATGACTTTGCCTCCTCTGGGATTGGCGGGGCGGGGACCGCCGTGGCCGAGGCCGGAGGATTCGCCTCCAGGGCATCCCCCTGGGGTTGCGGAGCCACATGGGTCGGGAGCCATGCCGGACCCAGTGGCACCGGGCCGTGAAGCTGGCGGTCCTCGCTTTGCGATGGACTGCTACTCATCCTGGCCACGAGCTCCACCGGTGCTGCTAAAAACGCATGCAGCGATTTCGGTGCGCTGTTGATCGATAAGGACGTGACGGCGAACGCCGTGGTGGCGAGCAAAAGTCCAACAACCAGCCCACGGGAAAATGAAAGCCGGCGTGGCCGGGCTGGGGCAGATTGCCGGTCGAGTTTGGCCTTGAGTTCCGCCAGAAACCCGGGCGGAGGCTCCCTGCGCAGGCGATGGAGGAAGTCGTCATTCATCGAGGGTACTCACGTCCCCGTACCATTGAGTACGCAGGGTCTTGACGAGGCGGTGAAGGACCGTGCCGACGTTCGACTCACTGAGGCCGGTGAGTTCGGCGATGAGGCGATTGTTGAGTGAGGCTCCATATTTGAGTGCAATCAACTCGCGTTCGCGAGCGGGTAGACCTGCGGTGAGTGCCGCGAGTCTCGCGAGGTCCGAACGCAGTTCGGCGTGGCGTTCCGGAGTCCCTTCGGTGGCGACATCGAGCGCGGCTTCGAGGGGGAGATGGCTGCGCCGCGCGGCGCGATAGTCAACACCGACGTTCTGGGCGATTTTGAAGAGCCATGTCGAGAATCCCGCAAGGTCGCGCCGGTAGCTTGCCCGTGAGCGCCATGCCTTCTCGAAAGTGCGGGAGGTGAGGTCCTCTACATCGGCTTCGCTACCCAGCCGGTAACGGAAATAGTTGTAAACGCGCGGCGCCAGGTCGGCGTAAAGCACATCCCACGCGCCGCGCGTGTCCAATTCCTCGGCCGACAGTTGATCCATCGATCGACCCGGTACCGCCTGCTGCACGAACATGAGGATATATACCGGCCGACGGGCGGAGTATCACAGTCGGCTATGGAATTTTGCGGCGCGCCAGACCGCCTGGTGGCGAGGAGCGCTATTTCCCAGCTGGCGCGGCCGGCGCGGTCGGCATGGGCGGGAAGGGCAGGTCATTCACTTTCAATCGGCCGCTCTGAAAGGTCAGATGCGTGCTCAACGCCTTGCCATCGAGCTTGAGATAGCCCTGCCGCTGCAGGCCCTGCATCTGCGCCGCGATGGTGTCACCCTTTCCGGTGCTATCGAGGAGCTTGTCGAGCAGCGCGGTGTCGATACGCACGTCGAGGGACGCTTGCAGATGTTTTACCAGGGCGGCCCCGAGGAGTTGAGGAGCGACATCGATGTCCGAGTGTGTAACGCCCGGAATGCTCGCCTTGATCGACATGAGCAGCTCGCCATCCGGTGTCGTGAAACCGATGCGCGGCAGCTCGAGGACCGGGGCGTGGGTCAGAATATCGGTGCCCGATGTTTTGAAGGCTTCCGCCATCCTCGCGACCGAGTCCGCTGGGGTGGAGTTAGCAGTGATATCCCTTTCATTCGCCCGCAGGGTCTTGACCAGGGCGGCCAGCGAGGGGCCGTGGAGGTGATCGAAGCGAACCTCCAGGACCAGCCGGGTCGCGGCGAATTTTCCTGTCTCCAACGCGTCCATGACTATGGTGCCATCAGAGTCGGTGTATTCGCCGTCGACTGAGCCCTTGCTGTCGATCGTGAAGTTGTGCATCGACGCTTTGATGTTTTTGGCCGGCTGCTCGATATCAACACGGCCGAGCGACACGTGGATCGTGCCGGCGTTCAGCACCTCGAAAGCCGGTTGCAGGGCGGAGCTGAGCTTGAGATTCTCGAAGCCCAGGTTTACCGCGGGGGACTTGACGGTGGCTCCGGGGGCGCTGAGCTCCAGGGTCCCTGCCCCGATGTCGCGACCGAGGTCGATTCGGGCATCGAGGCCGCGCCAGGCGATGGTCTCACCCTGTGGGTCCTGGTGCTGAAAGGCAGCGCTCTGGACGACCGTCGTGGCGCCGCCCAACCACTTCATGCGAGTGTGTATCGTCAATCCAGCCTGGTCTCCGAAAGCGGCCGCCAGTGTCTGACGTGCCTCGGGGGGAAGCACGATCTCGGTATCGGCGGTGGCCGGCGCAAATGCCCGCATCTGCGGGAGCGGGCCGTGATGGATGGTGGTGCGAATGGTGACCTGCGCATGCTCGGGTGCAGCGACCACGCCCGTGGCATGCAAGTTCTTGGCGAGCATACCACCCATGCCGTACGTTACTTCCTCGGTGGAGTTGTAGACGCCGCGACGATAGTCGCGCTTGACGATGACGACGTAGGGAAACTGCTGGACAGCGTACTGCTCGCGTTCCTGCCACTGGTGCTCGACTGACATGCCAAGCAACCAGGCCGCCGCTGGATAGGCAAGGGCGACCACGACCACGACAATAATCAAAATCCTGATTCTGCGGTCCACCGGCGCCTCCCTTGTTCCTTGTTATCGGGCCTGTTTGTGGTGGCAGTTTAGCGAACTAACCGCTCACCGCGTGTAAGAACTTGTCCAACGCAATGTTGCGGCCACAGATCACGGCGGCGACTTTGCGACCCTGCCAGGCGGCTGCTGATTTGACGAGGCCGGCAACCGCGACGCCGGCGGCGCCTTCGATCATCCATCGATCCGTTTGCGCGACGGTGCGCATGGCAGAGGCGATCTCGGTTTCCGTCACCGTGAGCGTTTCATCGATCACGTCGCGGCAGATCGGAAATGTTACGGACCCGGCCTCGACGGCGCCAGCGGTGGCGTCGGAGAGGGTCGGGTACTCGACCGCCTCGACAATGGTGCCCGCCTTGAGTGCTTCGAGCATACACGGCGAGTTTTCGGGCCATACAGCGACGACGCGAGTGTGAGGACTCAGGCGTTTCAGCGCCGTACCGATCCCACTGATGAGCCCGCCGCCACCCACGGAAACAAACACCGCGCCGAGCTCGGGAGCCTGGCGCGCCAGCTCGATGCCAATCGTGCCCTGGCCGGCGACGACATCGAGGTCGTTGTAGGGTGATATGTAGGTCTTACCCTGGATCTGCGCCTGGCGACGTGCTTCCAACTCCGCGTCTATCGGCGGTCCATCGATCACGACAACCTGGGCGCCCAGCGCGCGGATCGCCGCCATTTTTTGCGGAGCCGCCGACGATCCGACATAGACGGTTACCGCGACGCCCGCGATGGCTCCCGCCCTGGCGACGCCCTGGCCATGATTTCCGGTGGAGGCGGTAATCACGCCGGCCCGGCGCGCGGCCTCATCCAACATGTGGACCTTGTTGGCGGCGCCACGGACTTTGAACGAGCCGGTGGGCTGGAGGTGCTCGCATTTCAGCAGTACTTCGCACCCGAGCGACGCGGACAGTGCCGGACTCAGATCCAACGGGGTCACGGGCACCTGCGGCCGGATACCGACATCGGCCTCCAGGATGCGGTCGAACAGCGTTGTCATTTAAGGATCAACCCGGGCGATCTCGTCGTAAGCGTTTTTCAGCCAACTCCGCAGCCGCTGTCTCTCGAGCAGTCCCAGCCGCGCGCCACTTTTGTCATCCGCCTGGGCGGCGGCCCAGAAGCTGCTGCTGTTGGCGTCGATCTTGGTGACCGTGGCGTCCTGCAGGCGCTTGACGGTCACGACGTGGGCACCCCATCCCTGCGCCCGCTCGAGCTGGCCCGATTGCCGCAGGATGGGAAAATCGTCGCCGCGCAATTGGTTCTGGACGATCGCGTACCCGAGACGTTGCTCATACCGATCGAGCAATTGCTTCAGCAGATCGACCGAGTCTTTCCCGTTGTCCATGACATGCCAGTAGCGGATCTGCAGGCCCAGCTCGGGCGCCAGTCCCAGCAGCTGCGACTCGTCCATCCAGGTTGTGAGGGACTGCTGTGTCTGGGCCGCGAGGTCCACGAGAATGCGCCGCTCCGGCTGCTCCGTGGCGGACTCCACGATGGCGTCGAGACTGTCGTAACGATCGACGAGAACGGGAGAGGCGTAGCCCGCGTAGAAGCGTAGCAGCGCCCCGTGCGAGCGGTCGGAATCGAATCCCAGGAAGGGGATCGAGTGGTCGATGAGGTATTGCGCGACGAGGCGCGCCACCATCGACTTGCCTACACCGCCTTTTTCGCCACCGATGAGATGAATTTTGGCCATGATTTTCCCAGACGCGCAATAGCGCGGCAAATTAGCACGGCGGGCATCCGTTATGCTGTCGTACCGGACCGGAGGTAACCCCTATGAGCGACCCGCATCTGAAAGAAATTCGCAAAGTGACGCCGAGCGCAGAAGGCTGCGAGGATTGCCTGAAGATGGGTGGGGAATGGGTCCACCTGCGCCTGTGTCTGACCTGCGGTCACGTAGGGTGTTGCGACGACTCGCCGAACCGGCATGCCACGGCGCATTTTCACGCCACCCGTCATCCGATCATCCAGTCTTTCGAGCCGGGGGAGGATTGGCGCTGGTGCTTCGTTCACGAGGCGGTCGTGTAAGAGGAGTCGGCCGGCTCGCTCGCGACGAAGAGCAGCGAGCACGGCGACCGCTCGAGCAGATCCGCCGGTACCTCGCCGAAGAAAAGCTGGTCGCCAGGACGCGGGCTGACGCCCATCACCAGCAGGTCGTAGTTGCCGCCCCGGATCTCTCGGATGATGGCGTTCTCGGCGGTCCGTCGACTGCGGATGGTGCCTTTCACTTCGACGCCATAGGCCTTACCCAGCTCGATGACATCCTGGATGGTCGCGTCGGCGCTGCTGTCGGGGGCCAGTGCCGTACTCAACCGAACGCCCCACCGCGGCCGCTCGTGGGAGGAGGGCCCGGCAACATGCAGCGCCGTCACGCTGCCGCGAGAGCCTTGCGCTAAAGCGACGGCCAACTCCGCGCCTTGCCGGGATATCGGAGTACCGGTCACCGGCACCAGGATGTTGAGCGGTCGACTGCGAGTTCCGCCAAGGCGCTCGCCGCCCGGAGTCTCGTCGTCCGGGTCCTCATCGTCGTGGATGGGATCGCCGACGCTGTTGCCGCGCTCGTCACGCGCAATGACGATGGCGATCGGTCCTCCAAAGCTGACAGCGCTGCGGGTGATGTGCTCGGTGAACTTGTTGCCTTCTGAGGCCGGCTCGCGTCCGATGAACAACAGCCCGTAACCCTTCTTCGCTTCCTCACTGATCGCCGCCTCGGTGGCGCCCGCCTCCTCGACGCGTACCGTGATGTCGACATTATGTTTGGGTGGGTCGGGTTCCCCCGGCAGCTCGGACGCCGCGCCGCCCGATTGCGCGGCCAGTGTCAGAACGGTGGCGGTACGCTCGGCCTGCTGCTCGGTTCCGGGAAGTGCCTGCGCGGTCGCATAGTCGAAATGAAGGGCTGTCGTGGGAATTTGCCGGACCCCGGCGAGCAATCCAACCAGGCGGGAGGCCAGTTGCCCGCTGACGCTGGAGTCCACGGCAAGGAGCAGGCGCTCGAGCTGGGACACGAAACCGCGCTCCTCCATATCCTCGCGTTCGAGCCGCTCCTGTTCTTCGGCACGGATCGGCAAGCGGGCTACGGACCAACGTAACATCGGCGGCATCACCATGGTCGTCACCACGGCCATGGTGACTATCGCGGTGAAGAGATTCTGGCTCAACGCGCCCATCGCCAGGCCGAAGGAGGCAATGATGACCTCCGTCGAGCCCCGCGCGTTCATACCACTGCCGACCGCCAGCGATTCCGCGAGCGTCAAGCCGCCGACGCGTCCACCCAGAACCGCGCCCGAGAATTTGCCAATGCTTGCGATGACAATCAGGCCGATGGTGAGCAGCACCATATTCATGCTGGTCAGCGCGTGCAGATTGGCGGACAGGCCGGCCATGCCAAAGAAGACCGGCATGAACAGCGCGACAATCAGGCCGCGCAACTGCTCTTCGATGTGACGCGTCAGGATCGGCGACTGGCCCACGAGAATTCCCGCCACGAACGCGCCGAGGACGGTGTGAACGCCGATGGCGTCTGTCGCCAGGGCCATCAGCCCGGCCACGACAATGATCATCGTGATCGCGGGTAACTCGGTCATGAACCGGTCGTTCGCCCAGCGAATCAGAAAGAAAACGATACGGCGTCCGACGGTGAAACTGAGGATCAGGAACAGGGCGGTACCGACCACGCTGCGCGTGACGCTCATGAAGTCGATTCCGCCGTGGAGCGCCAGGCCGAAAATCACTGACATGATGATCCAACCGACCGTGTCATCGATGATCGCCGAAGCGACAATGACCTGGCCGACAGTGCGGCGCAGAAAGCCGAGCTCGCGCACCAGCAGGGCGACAATTTTGACGGAGGAGATGGAGAGTGCGGTACCGAGAAACAACGCCGTGATGAGGCGTTTGTTGGGGTCGGGGAGCAGCGATGCTGGCAACCACTCGCCAAGCAGGACGCCGCAGGCGAACGGGATGGCGATGCCGGCGAACGAGACACTGATGGCCGTGCGGCGGCAACTGCGGATCACCGATAAGTCGGTTTCCATGCCGGTGAGCAACAGCAGGAGCAGAATGCCCAGTTGCGAGACCGCATCCAGCATCGCCTTCTGGCCGGCGGCGGATGGAAACAGGGCATGTTGCAGAGTCGGAAACAGGCTGCCGAACACGGAAGGTCCGAGCAGCATGCCGCCGATGAGTTGGCCCATGACGGCGGGTTGGCCGATGCGTTCCATGAGCTCGCCGATGAGTCGGCCGCAGACAATGAGGGCGACGATCTGGCCGAAGAAGATGGCCAGGGAGGGCTCGGACGGGGCGGTTGCCGCAGCGGCCAGCACTGCCGTGGGTGCAAAGCAGGTCAGAACCGCGAGAGAAGCCGCGAATGCAGGGCAGGCTGATGGCCGTCGACTGAATGACCGGATGGGAGGAGGAGGTGGTCTCATCGACTCACATTATCGGGGAACGGCGTCCAGGGTTGGAATCGAACCAACGATCAACGGATTAACAGTCGATATCGAGCGTCGGGCAACGTTATCGGGCGGGCCTCGATTTCCAAAGAAATCAGTCACATGCGCGGAGCCTGCCTGACGCGGGAACCGGGGGACCGGATGCCGTCAGCGCAAAC
>DATMQL010000006.1:0-3932 GCA_035566815.1 Steroidobacteraceae bacterium
CCCATCAAGGACCGCGGCGCCCTTGCCCCCGTTCTTCGCGCGGACGAGCACGCGCAATCCCGGGTCTCGGAGGGCCATCTCTTGAAGACCGGCGGCTGTCCCATCCGTGCTGCCGTCCACGACAACCCAGACGGGCTCCCACTGCTCGCGGGCGGCGCGCACGGTCTCAAAGACTTTTCCCCCCGGGTTGTAGCTCGGGATCAGGACCACGTGGGTCCTCGACGCAAGACTCATTCGGTCTGAATCAGATGATTTTTAGGCAGCGCGCGGGTTTCGCCGAGCCAGAGGTTCTGCGGCGCGTCGGCCAGCTCGGCAAGGTATTCGTGCTCGAGCTCTTCCATGAAGGCGGCGACGTCCGAGGGTGGCTCGAAGCGCCGGCCCAGGCGCACCCGGTAGGTGATCGGCAAGCTCGGGACCCGGAACAGCGGCCAGCCCTTGCTCAGGTACGGCGAATCGGTCTCGATGATGAGCATCTGGACCGGCACCCGCGCGTGCTTGGCGATGACGCCAACACTCCCGGTGAGCCGATTCAGCGGCACGCGCGTCGTGCGCGTGCCCTCGGGGAAGAGCAGCACCACGCCACCTCGCCCCAACTCCTCCACGCAGTCCTTGATCATCTGCCGCGGCTGGCCGCTCGCGATATAGCGCGCCAGGCGCGAGCCGGCGCCGAGAAAAACATTCCGCAGCAGCTCCTTTTTCATCACACAGGACACATTCGGATGGCGTGTGAGAATGAGCAGCGCATCGATCATGCTCGGATGATTGGGGACGAGCAGCACCGGCGGGCCACCGCGTAGCGCATCGATCGCGCGCAGGTCGAGTCGGTACGCGCCCGTGGCTGACAGCGTCCAGGCATACAGCCGGAAACCGACCATGATGCCGAAACGGCCGAACGCCGTTCCCGTGCGCGTCGGCAGCAGCGGGTAGCTGACGAGAGCAATCACGGACCAGGCCAGGCAGATCAGACCCAGGCCGATCAGACCCACGTAGGTCGCGACATGATCCACGAGAGTTTTGAGCAGCCGCTGCATTTGACTATGGGCTCTCGGACTCCGGAACTTCGACGAAGCGGGCGGAATGACGAATCATCCACGCAACCCCTATGCCTGCCGACCAGTAGCTGCTGCTTTTGACCAGCGGGCTGTTCTCGAACGAGGCGCCGGCGAGGCTGTCATAGCGCACGTAGGCGCCGGCCCAGAACTTAGGATACCTCTTCGAAAGCGCCGCGAGCACCTGGGATCCGGCGTAGCCACCCGTGGCCTGGTACGTCGGGCGATCCAGCGTCGCGTATTGCGGTGCCACCGAATAGTAGTAAGCGTCATACCGGCTCGCGGCAAACAATGGGCCTGCCAGCAGACCCAGGTGTAAGCCGTGCACGCCCGCTGCGTCCGCGAAGTCGAGGTTGACATTCGGGTTGGAGAACCAGCCGATATAACCCGGCGAGCCGACCGCAAATGCAGCGCGTATCGGCAAGCGCACGTCGAGCCGCACCCGCTCACTCGTCGATCGCCACACGTGCACTTCCAGAGCAGGTCCGATTTCCACGGTGGTCCGCAGGTCGGGCATTCCTTCTCGTGTCGCGTTGTTGCGCACTGGTGTGGTGGCGTTGAGGCTGACATTGAGCTCGAGACGGTCCCCGATGGGCAGTTTGGTCTTGAGGCCGCTGCGGTCGGTCTGCAGATACCGGCCCCTGTAGAGGAAGTACGCTATCGGCACAGGATAAGCGTGAGTTGTGTCAGAACCGCGATAGTCGCGGAATCCGATCCCGCCCAGGCCGAGGCCCAACTCCCACAGCGGCAGCGTCTGAGTAGGGCCCGCTTTATGCGCCGGGTCCGGCTGCGAGCCTTCCGCCTGCGGCCCTTCTGCCTGGGGCGCCTCCTGCCCCTGCACGGGGGCTTGCACCTGTGCCAACCCGGGCCCCGCCCACCCCAGTGCCGCCAAACCCGCCGCCGCGATACTGAATCCCTTCATGTTTTAAGCGCCTTCGAGGGGAGCCACCATGGCGGTGGCTTCGATTTCGACCGCCAGATCGCGCCGGCAGATGTCGGCCTGCAGGTATACCGTGCGTGCCGTTGGACCCAGAGCCGCCCGCAGCTCTGTTCGTATAACCGCCAGGTCCGCCGGGTGTCGCACGTAGACTTTGCACGCCAGCGCATCGAGCGTGAACTCTTCGCTGCCGGTCACCCGGTTGGCTTCCTCGAGAAGCGCTTCGATGTTGGTGAGTGTCTCGCGGGTCTGCGCTGCCGGATCGCCCGCGTGAATCGTCTGGTGTCCTACGATGCTCGCGGTTCCGGAGATAAAGAGGGTCATGCCATCCGGCTCGTGAAACACGGCGGCCCGGGAGAATACCGGGCTGCGTGCGCCATACTGAGCGGGGTAGTTGTAAGCGCTGAGCTGCCGCGGATTCTCGATGAAAGTGGGCGCCGTGTGACTCGAGAGAAAGTAGACGACGAGCGGACTTCCGGCTGCAGCACCTAGCGCGCACGCGGCGGAGACGTTGCCCGTCACGGGCCGGCCGCATCCGAGCAGCGCCGCCTGCCTGGCGCTGTTGAATTGCCGATAGCGCTCTGTGCCGTGGGTGTCGCGGTTGATTTCGGGGACGTAGTTCCAGACCCGGACCAGGTGCGAGTAGCCCAACGCATCGAGCGTTCCCAGGATCTCCCGGTATGCCTGCTCGGTGGCGTCATAGAGAGGCGTCCTTTCCCCTACGGCAATTGACGATGGCGGTTCGCTCTCCTTGACAGCAATGCAACCGAACAGCATGTCCGCCGTGCGTGCATAACGGACCCGGCCGTGCGTGCCCGATTCGACTGCCTGTTGTGTTCGCCAGACTTCGCACAGGGCGCCCACGTCTCCCAACACCGGAGTGTTGACTTCCGCGACGGGGACTTGCGGAGAATCTCGCCGCTCGAGCCGTGAGGGTGACCCGTCGAAAGTGGCAATACCCATGACACCCGCCCACCGCGCCGCTTCGAGCTCGGCCAGTGAAAGGTAGTCTAGATGCAGCCCGGTTCTGGAACCCATCAGCAGCCCATCAGCCCGCGGTCATCCGGTCGGGCTCGACGGGTTGGATATCGATGCGCCGGCGCCGTAGAGCAGAGAGCGAGCGCTTCAGGTTCGCAAAAGAGACGATGTAGTAAACCGCTTTGAATGCGCGCAGGGACGACCAGATGGGCGTGCTGCCGTAGATGTCTCCCGCGAGAAGGCCCAGCAAAGCTTCTTTCATGCGCAGAGTATTGCGCGGCCCCATGAAGAGATCGCGCATCGTCGGGTTGGTTACGCGATGGATGAACCAGGAAAACTCCCTCGGTCCGTGCTTCGAGACCCGATCGAAACGTCTCAGAGCGGCCCTCGCACGGGCGGGCTCTTTCAAACAGGTGTCGACGGTCTCAGCGGCCGCGACGGCGGTGGTCATGGCCATCATGACGCCCGAAGAGAACATCGGATCGACGAACGCATAAGCGTCGCCAACCAGCAGGTAATTCTGTCCCGAGGGGCCTGACGGGCGGTCGCAGCTGTAAGAGTAGTTGCCGGTGGCGTCCACCTGGGAGATCAGCTCCGCGCCCTGTAACCGCTCGGAAAGCGGCTCGCATTGCGCGAGTGTTTCGAGAAAGAACTCACGCAAGGGTTTCTTCCGGCTCTTCATGTAGTGGGGCCAGACCACCGTGCCGACACTGGTCGCGCCGTCTGCCAGCGGTATGAACCACATCCAGCCGTACTCGAACCAGTACAGGGAAATGTTGCCCGCGCGCTTACAGTCAGCGTCCCGTTGCGCGCCTTTGAAGTGGGCGTACATCGCCGAGCTGTTGTGCTTACGGTTTCGCCGCTTGGTCTTCAGGCGATTGCCGAGAAAGGTGTCGCGGCCCGATGCGTCGATGACGAAGCGCGCTTCGAAGGACACCTTACGACCGTCTTCATGCTCGGCCTCGACG
>DATMQL010000007.1:0-2754 GCA_035566815.1 Steroidobacteraceae bacterium
CAGCGGATGGCGCAGGTTGAGCAGCAACACGCTGGGGCCCAGCTTGATAGTCGTAGTGCGCGATGCCAGCAGCGAGAGCACCGCGACGACATCGAGGTCAGGCGTGCGCGGTATGATTTGATCGGCAAGCCAGAACGAATCGACGCCCCATTGCTCGGCCCGCTCGGCCACCCGCACGATAGTCTCCGGCTTGGGCACCCCCATGCTCCAGAGGCCAAAACCGACACCAACCTTGATTCGCCTGTCCATGCCTGGAGCGGTAACACATTTCGCCTCGTTCAGGCCAGCCGCGCGCCACCGCGGCCCTTCACGGCGCCGCCCCGGTGCCATAAGATAGACGCCAGAGAAAGAAAGGAGCGCTGAAATGATCGACGCTGAATTGGCGACAGAATATGTCGCGAGCTGCGAAAGCCTGATCGACGCCGAGGACAAAGTCAACCAGCTCATTCGTGAGGCGGGCGACGCATCGGTGCTCAAGGATTGGAAACATCTTGATCCCGACGAGATCCCGGCGATGCTCAACGTCGTGCATCTGGATCGATGGAAAAACGGCCAGGCAATCGCGGCCGCACTCAACGACTGGAGTGACAAGCGCTTTGCGGCGCACAAGAAATATGGCGAGGTCATTTTGCACACCGAGCACGAGGAGTTCCTGAAATTGCCCAAGCCCGATCGCGTCGACCGCGGGGCGCTGAGCTCCTGGCAGGCCTATTTCAGCGCCGCGACCAATCTGTGATTTGAATCGAGTTGACGACCGCGGCTGAAACGAAACCCGGCCTTTGGTGGTCTGCCGCTTGCGGATTTCAAATAGTAGCACAGGCGTCTCGTGCGCCGGGCTAAACCGGCAAGGTGTAGTGGAATGAAAAAGCCACACGGTGAAGGGGTAGCGATCCGCGCCGGCCCCGAGTCATGCGGTGACCTTCGAGAGGAGGCGCCGAAGCGTTGGACAGGGGTTCGTGCAGGCCGGGTATCGAGCCGCGAAAGAGTGGACCTTCGAGAAGCCGACGCCGTGGGATGAGGCGGAAGGCAACAGCGGCTGCATCGCTAGCGCGAGATGCAGCCGGTCTCGCGCGGTCATAGACCCTGCGCATGCACGGAAAGACATCTTGTTCGAGAACCGGGAGGTCCCATGGTACCGCCTGCGGCAGATGGAGCGGCAGGCCGTGTCGGGAAAGTCCAAGACATACGCCGATGATGAACGGGCATGGGAAGTCGGACAGTGCCGTAGTACCGCAGAAGTCTCCGAACAAAGCCGGCCACGCGGCGGCGGCGGAGGAGGCGGAGGGAAGGGGACTGGCCAAGGGGAACCCGCAGCAGCAAAACGCGTCCCGGACGCGGAGCCGGAGCGGCGCGCACAGTGCGCTGGAGCGGGTACGTGAAGCGGCAGCAAAGGACAGGAAGCAGCGGTTCACTGCGCTTCTGCACCACATCTATGACGTTGACACGCTGCGGGCGGCCTACTTCAGTTTGAAGCGGGATGCGGCGGCGGGGGTGGACGGCGAGACGTGGCGGCACTACGGCGAGCAAGTGGAGGAAAACCTCCGTGCGCTGGCCGCCAGGGTCGAGCGAGGAGGGTACCGGGCCAAGCCGGTGCGCAGGGTGTACATAGCCAAGGCCGACGGGCGGCAACGGCCGCTGGGAGTGACGGCGCTGGAAGACAAAATCCTTCAGCGCGCGACGGTCGAGGTATTGAACGCCATCTACGAGACCGACTTCGTGGATTTCTCCTATGGGTTCCGACCGGGGCGCAGCCAGCATCATGCGCTGGATGCGCTGTACGTCGGATTACTGCGGGGGAAGGTGAACTGGGTGCTCGAGGTGGACATCCGAGGTTTTTTCGATTCCATCGACCACGGGTGGCTAGTCAAGTTCGTCGAGCACCGAATTGCGGACCGGCGCGTGGTGCGGCTCATCCAGAAATGGCTGAACGCGGGCGTGCTGGAGGAAGGCCAGCGGATGCGGATGAAGGAAGGCACGCCACAGGGCGGCAGTGCGTCGCCGTTGCTGGCGAACATCTATCTGCATTATGCGTTGGACCTGTGGGTGAAGCAGTGGGGCCACAAGCAGGCGGCGGGTGCGATGGTGGTGGTCAGGTATGCCGACGACATCGTGCTCGGGTTCCAGCGCCAGGCGGATGCGGAGCGGATGTATCAAGCGCTCGGTGAACGGCTGGGCAAGTTCGGGTTGGAGTTGCACCCGGACAAGACCCGCCTGCTGGAGTTTGGCCCGTACGCGGAAGACAACCGCAAGCGCCGTGGTCAGGGCAAGCCCGCCACGTTCGATTTCCTGGGATTTACGCATATCTGCGGGAAGACCAGAAGCGGACGTTATACGGTGCTGAGACAAACCATGCGCAAGCGGTTGCAGGCCAAGCTGGGCGAGGTGAAAGCCGCGCTCAGGCGGCGCATGCACGACCGCATCCCAGCGGTAGGCAAATGGCTGCGCGCGGTAGTTGAGGGGCACATCCGGTACTACGGAGTTCCCACCAACTACCCGGCGCTGGTGCTGTTCCGCGACCAAGTTGAGCGGTTATGGCGGCGGACACTGTCACGGCGCAGTCAGCACCCGATGCGCTGGGAGCGGGCGCGCCGCCTCTTCAAACGCTGGTTGCCCCAACCCCGTATCTGTCATCCCTATCCCTTGCGCCGCCTCGGCGTCATCACCTGAGGCAAGAGCCGGATGCGGTAATTCCGCTCGTCCGGATCCGTGGAGGGGGTCGTGCGCAAGCCCGATCCCTACTCCGACTGCCTGTGG
>DATMQL010000008.1:0-11021 GCA_035566815.1 Steroidobacteraceae bacterium
GGTAATCCTGGACCTCCCAACCGAGGGCGTACTCGCTGAACTGTGGTTCTGTCGGCTTGAGTACCCCCGACTTTGGAGATATAGGTTGCGGGACGACGGGCGTCCACATCTCACGATGCGCGGCCTGCGAAAACAAGCGGCCCGAATGCTCGGGCAACTCTCCATCGTGAAGTTGAATCAGGAGCCAGCGCGCCATGTCATTCGCGCTGACCGCCAAGCCGCCCGCCGGCGCGCCGTTGCGGCCCAGGCCGTCGCGCTCCTCGAGGAGCTCCTGGTCGCCGGCGCCACGCAATCCTCCATTCATCCGGGCGTGGGGTTGGGCGCGGTTTACGGTGGCCAAGCGCGCTTCCTCGGAAGTCGTCGAATGCAACATACCGGCCGGCCGTAGCACGTGTTCGGCGGTGAATTTCTCCCACGTCTCGCCTGTCACAGCTTCGATGAGCTGGCCGGCCACCATGTACAGAACGTTGTCGTAGGCAAAGCCACTGCGAAAGCTGGTTGCAGGCTTCAGATATCGCAACCGTCTCACCGACTCGGCGCGGCTGAGATTCGTGCGTGGCACGAAGAGCAGATCGCCTTCGCCCAGTCCGAGGCCGCTGCGATGGACCAGCAGGTCACGGAGGGTCATTTCGCGTGTGACCCAGGGGTCATACATCTGGAAACCGGGCAACCGGTCGGTGACCTTGTCGTCCCAGGAGAGTTTGCCGGCGTCCACCAGGATGCCCAGGGCGGCAACGGTGAAAGCCTTGCCGGTCGAGCCTGTTTGAAACAGGGTATCGGCATCGACGGCATCGGGCTTGCCCAGCGCCCGGGTGCCAAAGCCCCTGGCCAATGTGACGGTGTCATTTTCGACGATCGTCACGGCCATACCCGGTATGCCCGCCTGCGCGCGCAGGGTAGCTACCCGGTGCTCGAATCCGGACGGGGGCGCGGCGTAGGCGAAGCCGGAAACCAACAGCGCGGCCATGGCGCCGATGATCGCGGGTCGTGACCGGGCGGGTCGCATGGCCCGTCTCGTGCCTCGTTTCACGGCTGATCTCATGGCTCGTGTCATGGTCTGTCTGCCTGTTGGATGTCGGATTGCCCGGCTAATCTGCCCAGCGTGAGCAACAGGATAGCCGCGACGGTTGCCAGTAGCGCAAGGAAAGCGAAAAACGCAGCGTGTGACAGCGTGCTCCACAGGGTGCCGACCGCTCCGGCGCACAGGTTTCCAGTACACATGACCAGAAACCAGGCGGCCACGGTGGTGGCGGCAAAGCGCGGCGGGGCCAAGCGCGCGAACAGGCCCAACCCGGTCGGGAGGATGTGCAACTCGCCGAACGTGAAAATCACGAAGAACAGGATGAGCCAGAGCCAATTGGCCCGCTCCTGGCCGGCATGGGCGGCAACTCCCGCGAGGAGTGCATACGATAGGGCCACAATGAGTGCTCCAAGGGCCATCCGACGCGTGGCTGGTGGTTCGAAGCCTTGGTTGGCGCGTCTGCGCCAATACGCCAGGAGCGTTGGCGTCATGAGGATCACCAACAGCGGGTCGAGGGACTGAAACCAGGTCACGGGAATGACCAGGGAGCCGGCCTGGCGTGTGACGCCGATGTCCGACCAGAGAGCTACGGTGTTGCCGAGCTGCTCGTAGGCGCCGCGAAAGACTGTGACAGCGATGCCGATGCCAAAAAGTAGGGCGAATGTCGAGAGGCTGCTGCGCCTCTCGGCGCGCGCTTGCGCTGAGTTGGTGGGCGCAGAGCCGATGGACGCCGGGCGCGTGGCCGCAGGGCGTGCCGGTAGCGGTTCCCGATGGGGCAGATAGGCTCCGCCGAGGAGATAGATCGCGAGACCGGCCAACATGCCAACGCCTGCCGCGGCAAATCCTACATGCCACCCATAGAGCTCGCCGAGCGTGCCGCACACCAGGGGTGCGAGAAAGCCCCCCAGGTTGATACCGACGTAATAGATGTTGTAAGCGCGGGCGCGTCGCGGGTCCCTGGCCTCATACAAGTCGTTGATCTGGCTCGGCAGGCTGGGTAGATAGAGCCCGTTACCCAAGGCAATCGTGGCGAGAGCCACGTAGAACAGGGCGTCGAAGGACATCATGAAATGTCCCGCGGCCATGGTAGCGGCGCCCACGATCACGGCGCGCCGTTTGCCGAGCCAGCGATCCGCGATAATGCCGCCGAAGATGGGTGTGAAATACGCTGTCGCCGTGTAGGCGCCGTAGATGAGGGAGGACTTCTCCTGGCCTAACAGCAGCTCGCGGGTCATGTAATAGACGAGCAGCGCGCGCATGCCGTAGTAGGAGAACTGCTCCCACATCTGCGTCAGAAACAGGATCGTTAGCCCCTTCGGCTGGCCGAACCAGGTCGGCTGCGGCGGAGCGGCCGCGACGGTGTCGCTCATGTCGGCCGGGACGATGGACCGCCCCAAACCTCGTCTCCGCACCAGATCTTGCCATCGGCGTACGTGACGCCAGGCGTGCGATCACGTTTGAGAAACGTGGGGCCGTCGAGGTCGACTACGTCGCAAAGTTGCCCCACGATGAAGCCCGGGGCCATCGCCAGGCTCGTACCGACCATGTTCCCGACCATGACTTTGAGTCCGAGCCCACGCGCCCGATGCGCCATGGCGAGTGCCTCTGTGAGGCCGCCGCACTTGTCGAGTTTGATGTTGACCACACCGAAACGACCGACGAGCCCGGGCAGATCCGCGAGGCAGAGGGCGCTTTCGTCCGCGGCAATCGGCACCGGCGATACGTAGCCTTCAAGATCGGCCTCGCGTCCGCGAGCCAGCGGCTGCTCCAGCAAGGACACATTGGCCTCGACCAATACCGGTATCAGGCTGTCGAGCGCGTCGATGCGATAGCCCTGGTTCGCGTCCACGCCGATCCAGGCACCCGGCCGTGCCTGACGCACAGCCCGCACGCGGGCCATATCGAGATCGAGCTCGCCCGTCAGCTTCAACTTCAAAGAGCGAGCGTGGAGATACTTACGGGCACCTTCCGCCATAGCCGCGGGCTCGTCCGCACCCAAGGTAAAAGTCGTCACCAGGGGATTGGCCGCGCGCAAGCCCGCGAGCTCCCACACCGTTCGTCCAGCGCGGGCTGCATCGAGCTCCCACAACGCGCAATCGAGGGCGTTGCGCGCTCCGCCCGGGGGCAGCAACTGCTGTAGCGACTCGCGGTCGATACCGCGTTCGATCTGGGCACGGTGGGCTTCGAGGGTCGCGACCATTTTCCGGGAGTCATCTTTCAGGTAGTAGACCCCGGCCGCCTCGCCACGACCCCGATGCGAGCCCTCGCGAAGGGTCACCACGACGATGTCCTGTCGCTCGAAAACGAATCCCGAGATACGAAACGGGGCGGCCAGCTCCACCTGGTCCACGGCGACGGAGAGCTGCACGTTGGCCATCAGTAGTTCACCCCGAGGCTGATCAGGTTGAACACGAAGGCAACCCACAGGACGAAAAACGCCGACAGGCTCAGTACCACGCTCCAGGTCTTTGCCGGCCACCGACGGGTACCTGTCCATACCGCCCGCAGGTTGATCAACGTACAGACGAAACCGCCCACGAAGGCGATGATGCCGAACAGCTCGATCAGCCGTAGTAGCCCGTCGGTGCCGCCGCTCAACAGGGTGTTGCGTGTCAACATCATGCCGAGCAGGGCGGCCCAGGCGACAGCGGCCGCGACAATTGCCGTCGCTCCAATTTTGCTGAGGCGGTATGCACGTAGCGCAGGCGCGTCGAGGACCAGGCGCGCACCGAATTGCCGCCGGGTGATGGCGGTAATCGGCCAGAACAGCGCTGTCAGGAACAAGGCGGCGACACTGGCGAAGAACACCGGCCGCAGCCAGCTACTGTTGCGATACCAGGCGGGGCGCTCGAACACCATGAATGGGGAGAGCAGGTCGATACTGAAGCGGACGGCTTTCCCGTCGACCACCTTGGCTCCGAGCCGCTCGTGGCTGTTCAAGTCGCGCCAGACGAAGGGCGCAACCTCGACCCACTGCCGCGGTAGACCGTTCAACCCCGGGAAGGGAGCCAGCAGACCCCCCTTGGCGTTGAGTCCGAGCTGCGTCTGTCCGATAAGATCGAGCGCGGACATGAAGCTGCTGCGCGAGCCGCGTGAGTTCACCCAGCTTCCCGTTAGCAGCGCGGCGTGCGCGGCCGAGGTCTTCGCGTCCACGAGCGCTTGCGGCTGCTTCTCTGGCAAATAGCGATCGGCGAAGTCCTGGAACAGCGCGGTGCGCAGGCCGCCGGCAGCGCCCTGTTTGCCCGGGCTGTTGAAGGAGACGTAGAAGCCGACTCCCTCGGCGAGGAACAGGTGCAGCGAGGTGTGGAAGTACTCGGTATCGCCGAGGTGTGCGATGACCTCGCGGCCGTTGATGTTGGTCTCAAAGAAACCCAGCTCCATCCGGTTCAAAGGCGGCAATAGGGTGAGTGGGCTGTCATGCATCTGTCGGGCCGTCGCCGCCGACAGAATCCGCTTGCCGTTGTACTCGCCGTCCTGCAGGTGCGCGATCATGAAGTGCGCCATGTCTTCGGCGGGGGAGGCGAGGGAGCCGGCAGGCGCCGGCCCCACGATCTCGTACTTGCCCGGATCACCGGAGGCGACTCGGTAGCCCTTCGACATCAGCGGCACGAGCTGCGCCGGCAGCGGTTGACGGAAGCTCGAGTACTTCATGTCGAGGGGCTCGAAGATATGTTTCTCGATATAGGCGTCGAACGACTCACCAGACACGCGCTGCACGATGTAGCCGGCGAGAGAGGCGCCGTAGTTGGAGTAGGCCTGCGTGGTGCCTGCGTCGAATACCCGCTCCGGCACCCATTGTTTCAACAGGACCTCGAATCCGGGAGCGTCAGGATCCTCCGAGATGATGCCCTTGGCCTGCTCCTCGAAGCCCGCGGTGTGCTGCATGAGGTTGCGCATGGTGACGGGTTTGCCGTCGCGCGGCGGGATCGGGTAGTCGAGATATTTGTTGATGTCCGCATCCAGGTCGATCTTGCCCTGCTCGACCAACTGCATCACCGCCGTCCAGGTGAGCAGCTTGGAAACGGACCCGGGTCGGAAAAGCGTTTTTTTGGGGTCGACCGGCGTGCGCTGCGCGACATCCGAGAACCCAAAACCGCGCTCGGTGAGGACCTTGCCGTCTTTCACTACGGCGACGACGGCTCCTGCGATGTCACCCGTCTGCAGGGCGTAAGGCATGTAACCGTCGAGCCAGGCGTCGATGTCCTCTGCAGTCAGGGCCACCGTGGGCGCGGCTGCTTGCGGCTCAGGTGTTGGGGCTTCCTGCGCTCCCGCGACGGTGGCCAGGAGCCCCAGGAAAATAACGGTCAGTCTCTTCATGACACACATAGGGGGCTCCTTGGGACTTACGCGAGACAGGCATCGACGAGTTGGTGGAATTCGGGGCCGCCGCGAATCGGATCGGCCACGGGCAGGCCTAAGCGTTGCGCTTCGCTGGCCAGCAGCTCACGCGCCGCCGCGGCTTCGAGCTTTGCAGTGTTCAGACTCACCCCGGCACACCGAATAGCGGGGTTGGTGCGACGTCCCAGCCGCAGGTTGAGCTCGATCGTTTCCTCGATCGTGGGCACGGGATAGTCGGGATGACCCAGCACCTGCTCGCGCCCGGCCTGGTGACACACGACGAGCACATCGGGCTGGCTCCCGTGCAGGAGCCCGAGCGACACCGCGGCGTACGAGGGGTGGAAAAGCGATCCCTGTCCTTCAATGACGTCCCAATGTTGCGGTGGAGCATCCGGACTCAACATCTCGGCGGCTCCGGCCTCGAAGTCGGAGACCACCGCGTCCATGGGGATGCCGCGGCCGCAGATCAGAATGCCTGTCTGCCCGGTGGCGCGAAAGTCGACGGCCACTGCGCGCTCGGTGAACGCGCGCGCGATGGACAGGGCACTGTATTTTTTGCCGAGCGCGCAGTCAGTGCCGACCGTCAGAAGGCGCTTGCCCGTGCGTTTGCGTCCACTGGCCACCGGTATGTTGGTTGGCGGTACGCGGACGTCGATCAATCGTCGTCCTAGTCGCTCGGCGGTCGCCCGTAGCGGCTCCACATCTCGCAGCCGCGCATGCATTCCGCACACGATGTCGAGCCCGGCCTCCAGAGCTTCAAACAGCGACGGGAGCCAGCTTTCCTGGATGACCCCGCCGAAATTGGCTACACCAACCACCAGGCCACGCGCGCCCCGCTCGCGGGCGCGCCTCGGGGACATCCGCGGCAGGCCCGTCGTTACGGTGCCGTCGCCACACGACCATTCGCCGATGCAACGCTCCGGTGCCCAGTCGCGCAGGCCGAAGGCGGTCTTGGCAAAAATCGGCTCGGTCGTATCGCCCAGGAACACCAGGTAGGGGTAAGGCAATTCTGCCATCGTCATTCACCGCCTAGCGATGACTCTCGAGGGGCTTGTCGAGCGAGTAGCGCACCTCGACTCCCAACTCGCGGGGTCGCAGCATGTAGACATAGCCTCCCTGGGTCGGATCGGCGGTCGAGGCGGCGGCGCGCTTGTCAGTCAGATTGCGCGCGTACAGATCGACACCGATCTGACGGCGTTGGATCCCCACTCGCATATTCGTCTGTCCGTAGCCGCCTTGCAGGTAGGGAGTGGCGGTCGCTCCAGTCCCAAACACGTAGTGGACGTCTCCCACGTATGTATAGTCAGCCCGGGCATAGCCGTTCCAACTATTGCGCAGCGAGAAGTTGTATTGCAGTCCGGCGCTCGCGTTCTCTTCGGGGGCGCCCGGAACGCGCTCACCGGTGATGTAACCAACGCCCGGGTTCACGCTGTCGAACTTGTTATAGACGTATGATGCGGTCAGGTTGGCGCTCCACGCCTTGGAGAGCCGCGCCGTCATTTCCAGCTCGGCGCCGTTGCCCGAAGCATCTCCACCGTTGACCGTGCCGTTGAACCCGCAAGGTTGGGTGGCGGCGAGCTGCACGCCTTTCCATTTCTGGTGGAAGACTGCAGCGTTGGCCCCGATCCGACCGTCAGCCCAGGTGGACTTCAACCCCAGTTCGTAGGTCCACAATGAATCGGGGTCCGTCAGCGGCACCACCCCGTCGGCCTTGGCTGTCGCACCGCATGGACCGTTGGGATCGTAGGCCAGTGTCTGGTTGAGCGTACCGCTGCGGAATCCGCGGGCGGCCTGCACGTAGTAGGTCATATCCTGGTTGGCCTTGAAGCGGATGTAGCCGGAGGGATTGAAGATGGAATTGTGACCGCCCACCGGGGGAGATGCGGGTTCGGTGCCGCCGACGAGGAGACCCTCGGCCGCGGGACTGAGGGATTCCAGGTAGTCCCTGAGATAGCGGCCACCGGCTCCGAGCGTCCACTGGGACGTGAAACTGTAGCTGGCTTCGGCGAAGACGGATTGTTGCCTCTGCTTTTGACCGGTCGTGGTGCCGATGGTCCGGATCGCGAAGGGTTGACCGTAGAGCACTTCGGGCAAACAGGTCGGGCAGGAATAGTCGGGCACGTATTGCCCGAGATCGAATGTTGTGTTGGTGTAGAAATAACCCGCCAGCCACTGGAACGGCGCCTCGCCGCGCGATTGCGCGCGAAATTCCTGTGTGAACGACTCGCCTTTGCTGCGATCCTGTAAGGCCCACAGCTGCGGGCCCAGGCCGGCGGCGGCGGCGAGGAAGCCGATGTCTTCGTCCTGGTAGCGTTCCAGGCGCGTGTAGGCGGTGGCTGAGGTGAGCGAGACGGCGCTCCAGTCGTAACCGACCACGAACTGACCGATTCGCTGCTGTTCCAGTTGTTCGCCGCGCCCATAAAGGTCCAGGGGCCGCTGTATCACGTAGTCACCGTAGGCCGGTTGCGCGCCGGCCTCGGAATTCAAGCGGACTTCCTGGGCCACATAGCTCAGATCCAAGTGGAGTGAGTCGGTGGGTTTCCAGGTTACGGCGCCCCGCGCGCCCCACGTATCCTCTGAGTTGATGTCCTTGCGGGTGAAGGCGGCATGCCCCGGGATCACCAGCGTGCCGGCGGGCGCCCCGAACCCGGCGCTGTAGTCGAACGGGGCCGCTGCGGGAACCACGTTGTCCAGAAAGCCCGCGATGTGGTCCTGGTATGCGACCAACCGGGCCGCGAGCCGCTCGCTGATGATCGGCAAGTTGATGACGCCCTCAAAATGCTCGCTGCCGTTGTCCGAATGCGCCGTGGACCAGCCGCGGGCGTCGACATTCACCTGGAAGTCGTTCAGATCCGGGGCGTTCGGCACTATGCGCAATACCCCGGCCAGCGAGTTGGCGCCGAACAGCGTACCCTGCGGGCCGCGCAACACCTCGACCCGATCGATGTCCACCAGGCGCAGGTTCGCGAAGCCGCCGTTGTTGGTGAGCACGCTGGTCACCGCTTCGCCGAAATAAGTCGCCACCGGGAATCCCGAGCCGCCCTCGGCGACCAGGCCGCGAATGTAGATCCGCGTACCGGCGCCAGGACCCAGGTCCTGCATGAACATGTTCGGGACTGTGTTGATGTAGTCGCTGTAGTTGGTGAAGCCGCGGGCCTCGATGTCCGCCGCCGTGATGGCGGTGATCGCAACCGGCACGTCCTGCAGGACTTCGGTTCGCTTGGTCGCGGTGACGACGATCTCTTCGAGCCGCACTGGGACGCCCTTATCGTCCGTTTCCTGCGCAAGGGCCGCGGGGATGGTGATGATGGCGGCTGTGCACAGCGAAACTCGCCCGGCCCACCGTCGGGTTGTGCTCGTCATGATTTTTTCTCCACCTGGGTCGTTTGGGGTTGCCAGCTCTTCGAGTACTTGCGCCGGGAGTCGTCGCACCGTGCCGCCGCGCTCGCGATCGAGGCCAGCGCCGGTGCGGCGCACGCGGCGGCGACCGCGGAGCCCAAGGCACCGGCGAGGTAGCGGCGTCGGCTCAGAAAAAAGGGTTGCCCTGATTTCACTCCCCACCCGTCTTGTTGTCTTATATGGGCAAGTGTATTCCTGATTAGAGAATTAACAAGTGAAACTTTCTAATGGGCAACTAAATGGCGTGACGGGGCGCATCCGCGCCCGGGGAAGCCTTTGACCCCCGGGGCGCTCGCTGTATTCTTCCCCTCATGGACATGAAGGCTGACCGTCCCACACTGGGCCTGCTCCTGCGGGACCTGCGCGCTCGTAACGGGTGGACACTGAAGGAAATGAGCGAACGCACAGGGATCCCGGTGTCGACGCTCTCGAAGGTGGAGCACGATCGTCTCACCCTCACTTATGACAAGCTCCTGCAGGTCAGCGAAGGCTTGAAAATTCCGTTGGCGGAGCTGTTCGCCGATCCGGCCCGCAACCCGCGCTCGGATCCGGCAGTCACAGCGCGGCGCAGCCTGGGACTCCTCGCGGACGCGGTTCGAGTCAACACCAAGAACTACGATTACTACTACATGTGCCCGGAGTTGCGCCAGAAGCGGATGATCCCGGTCATCGCGCGGATTCGCGCCAAAAGCCTGGCGGAGTTCGGCGAGCTGGTGCAGCACTCGGGCGAGGAATATATCTATGTGCTCGAGGGTGCCATCGCCGTGCACACCGCGTTCTACGATCCTGTGATCCTCAAATCAGGCGAGTCGATCTATGTTGACAGCAACATGGGTCATGCTTATGTAGCCGAGGGCTGCGAGGAGGCTACGGTGCTCGGGGTCTGCTCGAGCGCGGAGGAAAGCCTGATGGAATCCCTGATGTCACTCCACGGGGATGGCGTTCGCGTCGGGCGCAAGTCGAACCAACCCGTCGCTCGCCAGGGACGATCGCGCAAACGTTGAGCAGCCCACGGCGAGTCGGGCACTCCGCGCCGCGCCGGCATCACTGCGCCTTCAAATACTCAGCTGCGACCTGAACAAGCGCGCTTGCCGCCGGGAAATCTCCACTTCGGGACCTTCGCGCAGTTGCACGTGCAGCCGCCCATTCACGCCCATTTCAACACTCTCGATGAAATCGAGATTGATGACCTGTTGGCGGTTGGCACGGAAGAATCGCTTGGGATCGAGCCGCCGCTCAATCGATGCCAGGGGCCGCCCGAGCAAGGGGTGCCGCTTCCCCCATGACAATCGGACATAGTTGCCTTCCGAAGTCAGTAACCGCACCTCGCCCAGGGGGACGAACCAGCACTGTGACCCGTCGCGGAGGAAAAGCTGGTGCAGAGGCGCGTCCGGCTGCGGCGCCGACGGCAGTGCGGCATTCTCATTCCTGACTCTCGCCAGTGCCGTCGCGAGGCGCGCCGGGTCAATCGGCTTCAGTAAGTAGTCGAGTGCGTTGACTTCGAATGCACGTACCGCGTGCTCATCGTGAGCGGTGGTAAAGATGACTTGCGGTACATGCTCGAGGCGCGTCAGCAAATCAAAACCCGAGCCGCCTGGCATTTGAATGTCCAAAAAGAGCAGTGCTGGAGCAAGTGCTTCGATCTGCGCCGCAGCCTCCGCTATGTGGCCGCCCTCGCCAACAATCTGGATCCACGGGAAGTCGGCCAACAGTCGGCGTAACTCGCGGCGTGCGGGGGGTTCGTCATCGACGATGAGCGCTTTCATGGGTTCTGCGGAATTCGGATACGGGTCGCGGCCCATGCCGACTGCGATAAATCGAGTTCCAGGCTCGCCCTGGCGTCAAAGAGAAGGCGCAGACGCTCCTCGGCGTTTCGCAGACCTGTGCCTTCTCGCGTCGGCGGGGGTGAGGCAAGCGGGCGTGGATTCTCGACGGTCAGTACGAGCACGCCGCTTTCTAAAACGGCGGAAATTCGGAGCATCCCGCCAGCCGGCAGCTCCGCAATCCCATGCTTGATCGCGTTCTCGACCACGGTCTGCAGCAACATGACTGGAATCTGCGCGTCACCGGCATCGGCGGCAACCTCACGCTCGATGGTGAGTCGCTCCTCGAACCGCATCTTCTCGATCTCGAGATAGTCGGCGACGATTTCCAGCTCGCGCGAAAGCGACACCAGTTCGTTCTGGTTAACGCTCAACGCATAGCGCAGCGTGTTCGCGAGTCGGGTCACCGCATGCTGAGCTCGCGACGGATCGTCTGCTAT
>DATMQL010000009.1:0-5265 GCA_035566815.1 Steroidobacteraceae bacterium
ACCCGCATGGCCGGCGACACAGCAGCAAGGCGTGGCTCGATCTCATCACCGAGAAAAAGCCAATCGTGCGCGGCCGCAAGCTCGTAGTACAGACCGTCGAGACCTTCCAGAAAGGCGGTGTTCCGGCATTCGTCGAGACTCTCGACGCCGTGCAGGTTGGGAAGCAGGCTGGAATGCCCATCGCCCCCATCATGATCTACGGTGATGACGTCAGCCACGTGGTGACCGAAGAAGGTATCGCTTATCTCTATAAAGCCGAAGGGCAGGAGGAGAGGCGTCGCGCGCTCGCGGCGGTCGCCGGAGTGAGCCCTGTTGGGTTGAAGGCCGTCCCCGCCGAGACCGAGGCGCTGAGGAAGAGGGGCGTGGTGGCGTATCCAGAAGACATCGGTGTTCACCGCCTCGAAGCTAAGCGTTCGCTTCTGGCCGCGCGCAGCATCCAGGATCTGATCGCCTGGTCCGGGGGTCTCTACAACCCGCCGGCCCGGTTTCGGAGTTGGTAGCTATGATGCCGGTGTTATCCAATGTCGTTCGTTCGACTGCGCTGAATCCTACAAACGGCACAGCGGCGGCGGCGCGCCGATTGGCGCGTCTCGCCCGGCAGGCCTTGATCGCGGAAGCGGAACTCACGCCGAAGCCCGGTTTGGTCGATCGACGGGGGGATGGCGCACATACCGACCTGTCGCTCGACACCATGAGGCGCTCAGCGGTCGCCATTGAGCCCTATTTCTGCCGCATGGCTATCCTATCCAAAGCGGAACGGCCGAGTCAGTCGATGCGTGAACAACTGGCGCTCATTGGTCGCCACGCGGAGCACGCAATGCTCGAGGCCACCGGCGGAAGTAACTCCCACAAAGGCGCAATCTGGGCGCTGGGGTTGTTGGTCTCAGCCACAGCGATGTATGACGAAGACGGCGCCAGGGCCGTTGCGGTGGCGGCCAAAGCCAAGGATATAGCGTCGTTCGAAGATCGCGCGATGCCACGGCTCGTTTCGCACGGAGACGCCGTCGCCAGGCGATACGGGTTCGCGGGCGCCCGCGGTGAGGCGCTTAATGGCTTTCCTCACGTTATGGAGGTGGCGTTACCGATGCTTCGTCGTAGACGTCTACAGGGCGCATCGGAGCAGGTCGCACGACTCGACGCGCTACTGAGCGTCATGTCTCGTCTGGACGATACCTGCGTGTTGTATCGGGGCGGAGAGGCGGCGCTCGCCACCGCCAAAGCGGGCGCTTTTGCGGTCGAGACGGCCGGTGGTAGCGGGACGGCGTTGGGCAAACAGCGGCTGTGGCAACTCGATCGCCGGCTCTTGGAAATGAATGTGTCGCCCGGAGGTAGCGCCGACCTCCTGGCCGCGGCACTGCTTCTCGATGCCGTGGAGCGACGGCAAACCAACGTTGCGGCCGATGAAAGCGTGGCGGAGCTTTCCCAAAGCCCGACGGAGGTTTCCCAAAGCCTGACAGAGATTTCCCAAAGCCTGGCGGGGACTTCCCAAAGCCTGGCGGGGACTTCCCAAAGCCTGACAGAGGTCTTCCATGGAACGCATTGAGTTCGACTATCCGGCGAGACGCAGAGTATCCGGCAGAGCCCATGTCGGCGTCGTCGGCTCCGGCGATCTCGAGGTGCTACTCGAGCCCGCCGCGGGCAACAGCTCGCACGTCCTCATCCGGACGAGTGTGGACGGCTTTCGAGAGACCTGGAAAGCCGTGTTGGATCGCTTCTTTTCCAGGTACGACGGCGCTGTGCGTATCGAGATCAATGACGCCGGAGCGACCCCCGGCAGTGTTCAGTTGCGCTTGGAGCAGGCCGTGGAGGTGAGCGAGTCATGAGCACCGCGAGAGACGACCTGGCCTTCGTCAACCGACAGAGTTTCATCGAGCTCCAGGCGCGCGAGCGGGCGAAAGCACTCTTCGACGCGGAAACTGCGCGAGAGTTGGTCGGCCCGTTCGACCGGGTCGAATCGCCTTGGTTGCCGTTGCAAGGTGTGACGCCACAGTCCGACGACGGTTGCGTCGTGATGAAAGGAAAAATATCGGGTCGACCGGCCGTTGTCGTAGCCCTCGAGGGTGCGTTTCAGGGCGGCAGCCTGGGCGAGGTCTCCGGTGCCAAAATGACGGCGGCCCTGGACCTGGCGCGCGTCGACAGCGAGAGAGGTGCATCGACCGCCGCAGTGCTGTTGCTCGAGACAGGCGGTGTGCGTTTGCAGGAGGCCAATCTCGGGCTCGCCGCCATCGCGGAAATCATGGCGGCTATTCTGGACCTACGGCGTTACGCTCCGGTCATCAGTGTTGTCGCCGGCACAGTAGGATGCTTTGGGGGCATGTCGCTCGCCGCCGGGCTCTCGAGCTACATCGTCATGACGCGGGAGGCGCGTCTGGGCCTGAACGGTCCTGAGGTGATCGAGCAGGAATCCGGCATCGATGAGTTCGACGCGAGTGATCGAGCGCTCATCTGGGCCATCCACGGCGGTGAGCAGCGCTACGCCACCGGCCTCGCCGATGCGCTCGTCGACGACGACACCCAACAGGTTGGCGCGGCCATTCGAAAATTTATCGTGAAGGGTGTTCCAACCGTGCACAGAAGTTCGCAGGTAGCGCTCTATCGCAAGCGCATCGAAGCACTCGATCCGACGCGGCAATTGGACCCCAAAGAGCTTCGAGTGCAATGGGGCGCGGCCGACAGCGCCGCGGGTGGAATCTCCGCAGGTGGAATCTCCGCCGGTGAGGAGGAGCGGTCATGAGCGACTACACCGGAACTCGAGGCACCGCGTGGTTCCGCGCTCTCACGGGCAATGTGCCACCGATGACTGGCGACCCTCGGTCCGTGCTGACGGCCGACGCTTCGATCGGCGGCGGCCCAGCAAGATTCCTGTGCGTCGTACCCGATCCGCGGGCGGGCTTCCCCTGCGCTCGTCATGGAGAGGTAGGTTTGGAAGAAGCCTACACACTTGCAACACGGGTTCGCGAAGTCATTGACGAGGATCGGAACACCGCCAAGCGGCCGATTATCGCAATCGTCGATGTGAAGAGTCAGGCCTATGGCCGACGTGAGGAGACAGCGGCGATCTTTCTTGCCGCGGCTGCTGCGGCCGACGCGTACGGTTCGGCGCGGCTCGCGGGACATCCCGTGATTGCGCTGGTCGTGGGCCATGCGTTTTCCGGAGGGTTTTTAACTCATGGCTACCAGGCGAACCGCATCCTGGCGTTCGACGATGACGGCGTCATGATCCATGCCATGCACAAGGAGGCGGCGGCAAGGATTACACGGCGGTCCGTCGAGAATCTCGAGAAGCTCGGCAAGACGATTCCACCTCTGTCCTACGATGTAAGAGATTTTGCCAAGCTCGGCCTGCTCCACAAGCTGCTGCACGTCGAGAACCCCGATCATCCTTCGGAAATTGAAACCCGCAAGGTCCGGGATGAGCTGCTGGCCGCGATCGAGGACGCTCGCCATAGCCCTTGGGATCTTCGTAACCGGTTGGAGTCGAACGAGGCGCGGGACACGAGGCGGGCCACCCTCCGGACGCGTGCGTTGCTCGAAATACAATGGCGCGCGGAAGCCGGTCAGACGGTCTCCTGACCGGCGACATGGTTGAGATTCTCGCGAATTCCCTGGTCCCCGTGTTTGCGGGGCTGCTGCTCGGCTATGTGGCCGGTCACCGCAAGGTTGTGGACAACAACGACCTGCGGGCACTCATCACGTTTGTCATGAGCTTCGCCGTTCCCTGCGCCTTGTTCACCACGATCGTACGGGCTCCGCATCCGCTCCTGTGGGGACAGAGCAAGGTCGCCCTGGTGTTGGGCGCCGTGTACCTGGTGATCTACGCGCTCATGTATTTTTCGGCGCGCAGTCTCGGTAAACTGAGTGCCGCCGACAGCTCTGTCTTGTCGCTGACCCTGGCATTTCCAAACGCCGCCGCCATCGGTATCCCGCTTCTCCCCGCGGTTTATGGCAATGGATCCTCTGTCAGTGTCTCTGTTGCTATCGCTGTGGGTGCTGTCACGATTTCCCCAGTAACTCTGGCCATCCTCGAAAGCAACACCGGGGATCATGACCATCTTTCGGTGCTCGCCCGTATCCGCGTCTCGCTGTGGCGGGCTGTCAGAAGGCCGATCGTCTGGGCGCCGATACTGGGCGTGCTCGTTGTCGTGGTGAATCTCGCCGTGCCGAGCTATGTTGACAAGAGCCTCGCCATCTTCGGGACCGCGACCGCGGGGGCGGCGCTATTTCTGACCGGACTGGTCGTGTCCGCGCAGCGTTTCAATCTGAGCTGGAGCGTGGGGTGGTCCGTCTTCGGCAAGACGTTGCTACAACCGGCGCTGTGTCTCGGAGCGGCGCGTGTCGTCGGGCTGCCTCTGGAACAGACTCGCTACGTGGTTCTGATCAGTGCCATTCCCTGCGGCTTCTTTGGCGTCGTCTTCGGGAAGAGTTTCGATGCCACTCCGGAGATCGCGAGTTCGAGCCTCATTGCCAGCACCCTGGTGGGCGTCTTTACACTGGCGGGCTGGATTGTGCTCGCGAGCCACCTTCAGTAGCGCCTCCCTCATGCCGGCCCGGATACATGACTTGCTGGAGATCGACGCGGAGCGATTCCTGCAGGCGCACTCATCCGTACCTGCGTGGGTCGCGGCGAGCCTGAGACAATCTCCGTTCGTAGTCGTACGTCGCGGTCCGGTATCGGACCAGGAAATCCCGATAGGCGTTCGCGGAGCGCACCGAAACGAGCGTTGGGCCGGCGGCTGTCATCCGAGCCTAGTGAAAGAAATCCTGACGCCGCAGACGCTTCTGGGTCGCGCGGCAGCTGTGGCTGTGGCGCCCGCAGCCGCGACCGTGCCCCACGCAGCCCCGCCCCTGTCGCGCGCGGCCGCAATTCCGGCCCTGCGGACGCTGTCTCTTCTGGCAGAGCGCTGGAAATCTCTTGATTCCGTCTGGGGACCGGGCGGGAGCGTGGGCTTCGAGTTGGCCACCGGCCGGCACGTCGTAACGCCGCAAAGCGACCTGGATGTTGTGATCTATGCTCCCGGACGGATGACCGTTAACGAGGCGAGGCTGCTGCGCGACTCCACGCAGGGACTTCCCACGCAGGTCGACATTCGCGTGGAGACCCCCATCTGCGGCTTCTCCTTGGTGGAGTATGCCAGTCGAGCCCCAGCCCCGATTCTTTTGCGTACCGCATCGGGGGCACTGCTGGGCGCAGATCCTTGGGAGGCGCAGGACGCAACCGGCGCAGACCAACCCGTCACAGCCCAGCCTGCCGCGGACCCTCCAATC
>DATMQL010000010.1:0-2382 GCA_035566815.1 Steroidobacteraceae bacterium
TGCACCTCACCAGCCAGGCGGTCGAGGCGAAGGCGTATGCGGAATATCTGAAAGCGCCGGAGGCGAAGAAATAGCCCCGGAGGCGGTGGAGACCGGGACGTCCGGCGCCGCGTTACGAGGCGCAGAAAAAGATTCCGGCCACGTCGAATCCGAGCACTCCCGGACGACAATGGGTGCTCAGTTCACTGAAGACTAAGGAGTCGAGCATGCGGTATGTCTGCCTGGTCTATTTCGATCCCCAGGTCGTGTTCACTCAAAGTCCCGAGGCACAGGCCGTCCTCGGCGCGGTAGGGCCACATGACGCCCAGCTCAGGGCCAGCGGTCAATGGCTGGCGGGCGAAGCGCTGACATTGCCAAATGAAGCCGTAACCGTCCGGGTCCGCGAGGGAAAGATGTCGGCCACCGACGGTCCGTTCATGGAAACCAAGGAGGTCCTGGGTGGCTTCATTCTCATCGAGGCGCACGACCTCAATGATGCGATAAGAATCGCTGGGGGAATTCCCTTCGCCAAGCTGGGCTCGATCGAGGTACGGCCCGTTGTGGACTTCAGCAAGCCCCGCCCGAAGTTATGAATAGTCCAATGGACGCACGCGCCGCCTTGGAGACGGCCTATCGCTCCGAGGCGCGGCGCGTGCGGGCAACATTGATTCGCCTCCTGGGCGGATTCGATGCGGCGGAGGACGCGCTACACGAAGCCTTCGCGGCGGCGGCCGAGCAATGGCCGCGCGAGGGAGTGCCGGCCAATCCGTATGCATGGCTGGTCTCCACCGGCCGGTTCAAGACCATCGACCGTTGGCGCGGGCAGGCGCGGCTCGCGGGCGCATTGACCGAACTGGCGGCACTGACAGACCCGGCACCGGAACCCGCCATGGCCGAACACATCCAGGACGACGAATTGCGGATGATTTTCATCTGCTGCCATCCAACTCTGGCGCCGGACGCGCGTATCGCCCTGACACTTCGTGAAGTGAGCGGGCTGACCACTGAAGAGATCGCGCGCGGCTATCTGGCACCGGCGCCCACCATCGCGCAGCGCATTGTCAGGGCGAAAGCAAAGATCCGCGACGAGGCGATACCCTACGAGGTCCCGACGCAGGCCGAGCTGCCAGCGCGTCTGGATAGCGTATTGCAGGTGATCTACCTGATTTTCAACGAGGGGTATGTCGCAACAGCGGGGCCGGAGCTGACACGGGCCGATCTGTGCGTCGAAGCGATCCGGCTTGGCCAACATCTGTGTGAGCTTCTGGAGGATCCTGAGGCCCTGGGACTGCTCGCGCTGATGTTGCTGCACGAATCGCGGCGTGCCACGCGCCAGGACGCCGCCGGCGATCTGATATTGCTGGAGGATCAGGACCGCTCGCGTTGGGACGGTGAGAAGATCGCCGACGCCCGGCGACTCATCGAGCGAGCGATGCGGTCGCGACGCGTTGGACCCTACATCCTGCAAGCTGCGATCGCGGCAGTACACGCCGAGGCCCCTGGTGTCGGCGCAACTGACTGGACTCAGATCGCCGCGCTCTACGATGTTCTACACCGCGTCGCTCCATCACCGGTAGTCGCCTTGAACCGGGCGGTCGCGATCGGCATGCGCGACGGCCCGGAAGCCGGGCTCACCAACATCGAGGCGGTCCTGAGTCGGGGCAGACTCGACGACTATCACCTCGCCCACGCCGCGCGTGCCGACATGCAGCGCAGACTCGGACTCACCGAGGCGGCGCGAGCATCCTACCAACGCGCTCTCGAGCTGACACGCCAGCCCGCCGAGCTTCGGTTCCTTCGACAGCGTCTGACTCAACTTGACGGCCAGCGCACTGGAGAGAGCGAATGAGGTTCACGTTGCCCCAAAACCGCACGATTGCCGCCTGCTCATGCGGCAGCGTCGAGATCGAAGCGAGCGGCATTCCGATCACGAGTGTTGTCTGTTACTGCGACGACTGTCAGAACGGGTCGCGCCACATCGAGTCCTTACCGAATGCAGCGCCCGTTCTGGACCCCGACGGTGGAACTGCCTACATTGTCTACCGGAAGGACCGCATCAGAACTGCGCGAGGAGCCGCTCTCCTGAAGAGCCACAAGATCAAGGCGGAATCGGTCACGAACCGGGTGTTCGCCGCCTGTTGCAATTCAGCAATGTTCCTGAATTTCGATGACGGCAAACATTGGGTCGATGTGTATCGAGCGCGACTGCGGGGAGCCGCTCCGCCGGTACAAATGCGTCTGTGCACGAAGTTCAGGCTCGCGGCCAGCGAGGTCCCGAACGACGCGCCCAGCTACCGCATGTGGTCCTTCAGACTTCTGGCGAAGCTCCTGGTTGCGCGGCTGGCCATGCGGTTGACTGCTTTCACACAGCGGAGGTCGCAATGATCGAGGGAGGTTGTCTCT
>DATMQL010000011.1:0-23658 GCA_035566815.1 Steroidobacteraceae bacterium
ACTAAGCCCGAAATCCCGGAATTTGACACTGATATTGTCAAATTCGGCGCCGAGATCGCGCGGCTGAAACCGCCAGCGCCGGAAGCGGGTCCTGAACCTGTATCCGGGCAGCCGACTGAAGAGTCGTTCGACCTGATCGACGACGCCGACCCGACGGCACAGAGCGCCGCCCTCGTATTCACTCCGCCGTTGGAGTCAGTAGAGGCGCTTACCCAGCCTGACGATCCCGAAGCCATCGAGGTTGGTGAAGGTATCGTGGTCAGCCAGAGTGATGCATCTTTCGAGGAGATACTCGGAGCGGACGCTATAGCTGATGCCCACGCGCCGCAGGCTCAACCGCCCGAGCAGTCCTGGCTGAACGAGTCATCGCAAGCGCCCTGGCCCGTGGACCTGCAATCCAACGAGGCCGACCCAACCGCGCTGACGAGCACCGTTGCCAGCCTCGACGACGCTGCCAACGCGCATGCTTTCCTCAATTTCACGGACGGCGTCAATGACTCGTCCGAGGCTGATCTCCTGGGCGCCGTCGGCGCCAATGCAGAAGCGGAGCCAGAAGGTGGCCAAAGCCACGGTCTCAGCAGCGGCCTTCACACTGGAGCTGGCGAAAATGAGGGTGTTGGCGCTGACGCCGGGCTTGGCTCCGACAGTGACAACGGTAACGCCGACGCCGGGATGATCGTTGTTGAGGAGCCGCCGGCTTTCGATGTGTTGCCTGTGGTCGACGCTCCTGCCCCCGAGCTCGAGCGCCTCGCTGCTACGGGCGTTCACACGGCCCCCGTCGAACAGTCCTTCGAGCCCGCCCGTGAACCTGCTCCGCAGCCGGCCGCGCCGGCTGTTTCGAGAAGCGTTTCCATCAGCTTCGAGCGCCGCTCCGAGCCACGAGGCGGCGATGATGGCCTGCAGCCGCCGGCACCCGTGCCTCCAGGACGTGAGCCGGTTGCGCCCGCCGAGCGCCAGGAAATGGCGCGCGTCGACGCGGAACTGCTCGACCAACTTCTGAACATCTCCGGCGAGGCGAGCATCGCGCGCTCGCGGTTGGAGCAGCAGCTCGGCTCCTTCGATTTCAACCTCGGTGAGCTTTCCCGCACCGTCACCCGTTTGAAGGAGCAGTTGCGCAGCCTCGAAATCGAGACCGAAGCGCAAATCCTGCACCGTCACGAGGACGAGGGCGGTCACCGCAGCGAGTTCGATCCGCTCGAGTTGGACCGTTACTCCTCGATCCAACAGTTCTCCCGCGCCCTGGCCGAGACCGCGAACGACGTCGCGAGCATCCAGCAGCTCCTGGAGAACCTGGCGAAGGACACGCAGACCCTGCTGCAACAGCAGGCGCGCACTATCACCGAGCTGCAGAACGGCCTCATGCGAACCCGCATGGTGCCCTTCCAGCGCCACGTACAGCGACTCGCCCGTATCGTGCGGCAAGCCGCATCCGATACCAACAAGCGGGCCGAGCTCATCGTCGAAGGCGCCTCCGGTGAGCTCGATCGCCAGGTGTTGGAGCGCATGCTGCCGCCTTTCGAGCACATGCTGCGCAACGCCGTCGTACACGGTATCGAAAAGCCCGAAGAGCGTATCCGCGCCGGCAAACCCGAGGCGGGCCGTATCGTTCTCGAGTTGCATCGCGAAGGCGCTGAAGTCATGGTGCGCCTCGTGGACGACGGCGGCGGCATGAATCTCAAGGCCATCCGGGCCAAGGGCCAGTCGCTCGGGCTCATCGCCCCGGGGCAGACCCTGAGCGATGAAGATGCCATGCAGCTGATTCTCGAGCCCGGCTTCTCGACCGCGGGCGCGATTACCCAACAGGCGGGTCGTGGCGTTGGTATGGATGTGGTGGCGACCGAGATCAAACGTCTCGGCGGCGCCTTGCACATGGAAACCAAGTCGGGCGAGGGCACGGTCTTCACGATCCGCTTGCCGTTTACGCTCGCGATCAGCCATGCACTCGTCGTTCGGACCGGCGAAGAATTCTACGCGCTGCCATTGCCGACGGTCGAAGGTGTGTTGCGTTTGTCCAAGGCCGAGGTCACCGCGCACCTCGGGCGCGACGCCGCCGCATTCGACTACGGCGGCCAGAAGTATCGATTCCAACATCTGGCGAACTTCGTGAGCCTGGAGCCCTCGCCGCTCCCGGAGCAGGACGTCACGATCCCGGTCGTGCTGGTGCGCGCCGGTGAGCACTCGACCGGCCTGGTCGCCGACGAGCTGGTGGGTAGCCGCGAGATTGTCGTGAAATCGGTCGGCCCGCAGATTTCGAGCATTCGCGGTATCTCCGGCGCGACGATCCTGGGCGACGGCCGCATTGTGATCATTCTGGATATCGGGGCGCTCGTGCGCGCCGAATGGCGTGCCCGGCCGCAGACGCCGATCGTTCCGAAAGAGAAGACCGACAAGCGCGTCTTCGCGATGGTGGTCGACGACTCCATTACCGTACGCCGCGTGACCCAGCGCCTCCTCGAGCGGAACGGCATGCGCGTCATTACAGCGCGCGACGGCATGGACGCGGTGTCACAACTGCAAGACAACATTCCGGACATCATTCTGCTCGACATCGAGATGCCACGCATGGACGGCTATGAAGTCGCCGCGCACGTACGCAATGATCCACGCCTGAAAGACGTGCCGATCATCATGATCACATCACGTGTTGGCGAGAAGCACCGTGCCCGGGCGATCGAGCTCGGCGTCGACGATTACCTGGGCAAACCGTACCAGGAAGCGCAATTGCTCGAAGCTATCGCGCCGCTCGTGGAGCGCCGCCGCGTGGCCATCGGCAGCCACCTGTACGCCGCTGAACTGGGGTGAGTTATGAATGGCATCTCTGACCGGCGCGCAGCGCCGCTAAATGTAGCGGGTCGCCTCGACCCGCAGGAAAGTTGGGCGAAGCCCTAAACATGGCCGAGCGCGTTACAGAAATCTACAGCCTGCTGGTGCCGCTCGTCGACGGACGACTGATCATTCCGCGTGCCTGTGTCGCTGAAGTGGTTGGGTTCCAGACGCCGTCCGAGATGACCGGGGCGCCGCCGTGGTACATCGGCACGGTTCCTTGGAATGGCAAGGCGGTTCCTCTCGTGTCCTTCGAAGGTGCGTGCGGGCAGATGATTCCGCCGGCGTCGGGCCGTACGCGAATCGTTATCCTCCATTGCCTCGGTACTCGCGTGGACGGTGGTAACTTCGCAATCGTCTCGCAGGGCTTCCCACAACTCGTGCGTGTCAGCAACGACGTCGTCCGACCCGACAACTCGCGAGTTTTCCCCGATCGCGCGCCGGTGATCTGCCAGGTTCGTATGATCAACGAGACGCCGCTGGTCCCCGACCTCGAGCGCCTCGAAGAAATGATCGCGGAAGAGACGACGATCAGCAGTTAGGCTCCTAAGCTCAGCGCGCCGGAACCGGCATCGCCCTCGGCGGCCCCAATGTCGCGGTGCCTTTTGGCGCGTCGTCGCTCGAACTCGTAACGCCCGCGCTCGTGCCGCGCGCAGCCGCTGTTTTCTGCTGAGCGCTCTGCGACCGCCGCGACGGCGGTGGCCGGAAGCCGACAGGAACGGTATCGCCGTTATCCATGTTCGTTGCGAACGGTAGTCCATTCACCGACGCCATCGTGCCCGTGCACAACTCGAGCTTCGGCAGCTTGGGCCATTGATGGTTTGTGAGGGTCACCTTCGGAATATCCACGTCGACGCTCGTGACCGGCACTGCAAGCGCGCCGGCGAGATGCTCGATGAGCGTGCGCAACTCGTCACCGAAGTCATCCTGCAGCGACGGGTCGTGCGTTAGAAAGTAAGTCGTCAGGTAGCGGGCGAGCGGCGATGCCTTGCTGATCTCGTGATTCACCAGCTCCTGCTCATTGGCGAACGTGAATATCGAGGTGGTCGAAAGATAGTCGACGAAGTCCGTCGGGACCGACGGCTCCTCCGAATGAATCGCGGCGGTGGTGACCTTGATGACCGTGCCGGTCTTCTTGATCTGCACGTCTCCCAGCTCGAGCTGGTAAACCAGCTTCGCGGGCCACACCATGAAGATCGTCGGCGTCTTCCCGAGCACCGCCGGGCAGGCGCGGTACCAGATCGCGACCTGCCGCTCGTGTTCGATCACCGCGTGCGTGCGCACCTGCGTGAGGATGACCTGCACCGGGTCCACCGGCTCCTGCTTCTTCTCGCCCCAGATCGAGCGACCGATGAGGCCGCCGAGGACCAGGGCGAGGAGTGCAATGACGAGGTATTTCACGCTAAAGATCCCCGAAGTACCGCTGGATTATGGTCAATGCCGCGATGGCCGCCGTTTCCGTCCGCAGGACCCTGGGCCCGAGCCGCACCGCTTTGAAGCCCGCGGCAATGGCCGCCTCCTGCTCGAGCTCCTCCAGGCCACCCTCGGGACCTATGAGTACGGTAATGCCTTTACCAACATCCTGGAGGTCATCGATACGCAGATCGCCGGTGGGAGACAGGAGCAGCCGCGTCGCGCCGACGGAATCAGAGTGGCCTGCGGGGTCAGGACGCCCCGCGGAGTCAGGACGCCCCGCGGAGTCAGGATGGCCGGACGAGTCGCCGGCCAGCATGTCGAAGAAATCCACGGGCGCGGCCAGGTCCGGGATCCGGTTTCGCCCGCACTGCTCGCACGCCGCTACGGTAATGGCGCGCCAATGTTGTAGTTTCCGCTCTGCCTGCTTTCCATCGAGCCTGACCACGCTGCGCTTGGTGAACACCGGCACGATGCGCGACGCCCCCAACTCGGTGGCTTTCTGGATAATCCAGTCCATCCGCTCGCCCCGCGAGATGCCCTGTACGAGCGTCAGGGGCAGGGGCGATTCACGGTCGAGCGGCCGGTGCTCCTCGACGGCGACCACGACGGCCTCCTTGCGAAACTCCTCGATGCGGGCGCCGAACTCGCCGCCGCTTCCGTCAAACACCGTGAGGGCGTCGCCACTGCGCAGCCGTAACACGCGTGCGATGTGATTCGCGGCGCTGCCTTCGACAATGACACGCTTGCCGGGTGCAACCGGCGCGTCCACGTAAACCCGAGTCAATCGCATGTTGCGCGCTCAATCCCTTCGCGTGCGACGTCGACCATCAGGTCGATCTCTTCTGGAGTAATGACGTACGGCGGCATGAAGTAGACCACATTGCCGACGGGTCTTAACAGCACGCCGCGCCCGACCGCATGCCGGTAGATCTCCAGCCCGCGCCGTTCCTGCCAGGGATACCCCGCGCGCGTCGCCTTGTCCTTGACCAGTTCGATGGCGACGATCATCCCGCGTTGTCGGACTTCGGCGACGTGCGGATGGCTCTCGAGGTCGAGTGCCTGCGCACCCATGTGTGCCGCGAGCGACCGGTTACGCTCCAGAACGTTGTCCTCCCGGAAGATCCGCAGGCTCGCGAGCGCCACCGCACAGGCCAGCGGGTTTCCGGTGAAGCTGTGCGAGTGGAGAAACGCATTCAACTTCGTATATTCATCATAGAACGCCGCATACACGGTCTCGGTCGTCAGAACGGCCGACAGCGGCAGATAGCCTGCCGTGAGTCCTTTCGACAGGCACATGAAATCCGGACTGATGCCGGCCTGCTCGCAGGCAAACATCGTGCCGGTGCGCCCGAAGCCCACCGCGATCTCATCCGCGATGAGATGCACTTCGTAGCGGTTGCAGGCGTCCCGGAGCATTTCCAGGTAAACCGGGTCGTACATGCGCATGGTGCCGGCACACTGTACCAGGGGCTCCACGATCACCGCGGCGACCTCGTGCGCATGGCGCGCCAGCGCGGCCTCCATGTGCGCAAACTTGCGTCGTGAATGCTCGGCCCAACTTTCACCGGGCTCCCTCTCATAACAGTCCGGCGACGGCACCGTGATGACATCCATCAGCAGCGGTTGATAGATTTCCTTGTATAACTCCACGTTGCCGACGGCCAGCGCGCCCAGGGTTTCGCCGTGATAGCTGTTCGAAAGCGTGATGAAACGGCGCTTGCCCTGCCGGCCCAGGTTGCGCCAGAAGTGAAAGCTCATTTTTACCGCGACTTCGACGGCGGACGAGCCGTTGTCGGCGTAGAAACAGCGCGTCAGTCCCGGTGGCGCGATCGCGACCAGGGCCTCCGACAGCTCGATGACCGGCGTATGCGTAAAGCCGGCAAGAATCACCTGCTCGAGATTGTCCAACTGCTCGCGCAGCGCGGCGTTGATTCGTGGGTTGGAATGTCCGAAGAGGTTCACCCACCAGGAGCTGATGGCGTCGAGGTAGCGATGTCCCTCGAAATCCTCCAGCCAGACGCCTGCGCCGCGCTTGATGGGAATCAGGGGCAACAGCGCCTCGTGATCCTTCATCTGCGTACAGGGATGCCAGACGTGCGCAAGGTCTCGCGCGACGTAAGATGCGTTGCTCATATCTAGGCCTTCGGCCAACTTTCCTCGGGGTCGAAGCGACCCCGTACATTTTGCGGCGCTTCGCGCCGATCAGATTCCGGGGGGCGATTGTGGCATGATCCCGGTGGCGGGTTGACCCCCCGCCCGCTAAGGAGCCTGTCCGACTAATGTTCGTGCAGCCCAGAAGATATGCAACCTGCGAAAGTTGATCCCGCCACCGGTCTGCTCATCGGGGTCCGGCAGGTGTTATCCCCGCACTTCGATGCGCGTCCCACAAACGGGGTGCCCGAGCTCATCGTCGTGCACGGCATCAGCCTTCCCCCGGGCGAATTCGGTGGGCCCTGGATCGATCGCCTGTTCACGGGCAATCTGCCGCCGGACGCGCATCCCTATTTTCGAGAGGTTGCCGCACCCGGCCGCCGCGTCTCAGCCCACGTCCTCATCCGTCGGGACGGACAAATAATCCAATACGTACCCTTCGGTGCGCGCGCATGGCACGCAGGTCCGTCCGAATACCGCGGTCGAGCCGCCTGCAATGATTTCTCGATAGGCATCGAGCTCGAGGGCGCCGACGATATTCCCTACACCGAGGCGCAATATGACCAACTCGCACGCGTCGTCCGGGGGTTGCTCGCGACTTATCCGATGCTGTCGCCAACGCATATCACCGGACACAGCGATATCGCGCCGGTTCGCAAGACCGACCCGGGCCCGGCGTTCGAGTGGAGCCGGTTTCGGAGCCTGATCGCGTAAGAGTCGGTGAGTCGCGACAGCGCAGGCGAGTCCAGTCAGCTCTGCGGCTTACTGCGGTCGTGCCGCCAGAGCACCTCAGTGCCCCGCTCATGCCTCGCCAGCACCCTCGCGAGCACGAACAGTAAATCCGACAAGCGGTTCAGATACTTCAGGACTTCGGGGCTCACCGCCTCTTCGCGAGCGAGCGTCCACGTCCGACGCTCCGCGCGACGAGCCACGGTGCGCGCCACATGGCAGGCTGCGGCCGCGGGACCACCGCCAGGAAGGATGAACTCCTTCAGCGGTGGCAGGGCGTCGTTGAATCCGTCCAAAGCCTCTTCGAGCCGTGTCACATGCTGCTCCGAGATCACCTGGTGGCCCGGGATGCACAGCTCACCACCCATGTCGAACAGCTCGTGCTGCACCTCAGTCAGGCAGGTCACCACGCCCTCCGGGAGGCCTGGCACAGCCAGCAATACGCCCACCATGCTGTTGAGCTCGTCCACGGTGCCATAGGCCTCGACGCGTGCGCCGTCTTTCGGGACGCGCGCCCCGTCACCGAGTCCGGTGGTGCCGTCATCACCGGTGCGCGTGTAGATTTTGCTCAACCGATTGCCCATGCTCCTCTCCTTTGTCGCGGGCGTTGCCCGCTCAACGTCGATCCGGGCGTGTCCCTCGCGGGACACCCCGTGCGACACTTGTGTCGCACCCTTTCCGGTCCCGGCGAAAGTGAATTATGGCATCCAAAGAACTCCAGGCGGCGCTGGAAGCTGCGCAGGCCGCGGGTGAGGTGATCCGTTCCCTCTACCAGAAGAATATCGCCGTCAAAACGAAGACCGATGCCTCTCCCGTTACGGAAGCCGACGTCCGTGCCGAAGAGGTAATCAAGGGGATCCTGGGTGAGCGGTTTCCGGGCTACGGGTTCTACGGCGAGGAAACCGGGAAGCACTCGATGGGCGCCGAGAGCGTCTGGCTGGTCGATCCCATCGACGGCACCAAGTCCTTCGTTCGTGACTGTCCCTTCTTCTCGACGCAGATCGCGCTCATGCGCGCCGGTAAGGTCGTTGTTGGCGTCTCAAGTGCACCCGCATACGGGGAGCTGGCGTGGGCCGAGAGCGGCGCCGGGGCCTTCATGAATGATCGCCCTATACGAGTCAGTACCGTCGCTGAGTTGAGTCGCTCGATCGTATCCACGGGCAATCTGAAGACCATGACGCAGTCCGCTCAATGGAGCCGCCTCGGCGATCTCATCCCCCGCGTCAGCCGCATCCGTGGCTACGGAGATTTCGTGCACTACCATCTTCTGGCAAGAGGCTCGTTGGATGTCGTCATCGAGTCCGACGTGAATATCCTCGACATCGCCGCGCTCACGATCATCGTACGGGAAGCCGGCGGCACATTCACCGATCTGGCGGGAGGCGAGGTGACACTCGGCACGACGTCAGTGTTGGCGACAAACGGCCCTCTTCATACGACCGTGCTCGAAGCGCTCACTCGCTGACGAACACACGCCGCCCGTCCTTCTCGATCTCGATCATCGGCGAGTCGTAGAGCGCGCTCAGCTTCTCTGCAGTCAGCGTTTCACGCACCGGGCCGGCGCTCCAGCGTCCATCGCCGAACAGCAGCAAGACGCGATCCGCGAAACGTGCGGCCAGGGTCGGATCGTGGAGTGTTGTGATCACGGTGCTGCCCGTGCGCGCCAGCTCGCGAAAAAGTCCCAATACACCGATCTGGTGGTGCGGATCGAGATGATTCGTCGGCTCGTCCAGCAGAAAGATTCCGGGTTGCTGTGCGAGCAGCGCCGCCACGGCTACGCGGCGTTGTTCGCCACCGGATAGCGTATCGGTGCGCCTGTCGGCGAGCTCAATCAACCCAACGGCCGCCAGGGATTCCCGGGAGATGCGCACGTCGTCCGCGGTTTCCCACTGCCACAGGCCCAGGTGCGGATGTCGTCCGATCAACACCATTTCCAGCGCAGTGCTGACGAACGCGTCCTCGATATCCTGTGCCAGCAGTCCGAGTCGCAACGCCACGGCCCGCCGGCTCAGCTTATCGAATGGAATGCCGTCCAGATGCACCGTACCTGCTCCAGGCGGCCGTAGTCCGGCGAGTGTATGCAGGGTGAGGGTCTTTCCGGAGCCGTTACAGCCAAGAATCGCGATGACCTCGCCGGGCGCGAATTCGACCGACAAACCACTGACCAGCGTACGCGTCCCAACATGCACGCTCAGCTGTTGTGTTGTCAGTCCGCGCTTCAGTGGTGCGTCCATCGGATCTCGTTGGCCGTGGTGGGACCGACAATCACGCTGCGCAGATTCGGCGGCATCTCGAAATCGGTCGCTGTGAGCGCGCGCCGCCCGGCCATGATTTCCGCGCTCGGCTGCGGATAACGGGGGTTGCGGTCGGGCTCGGCGAACCCGCCCGGGTAAAGCGGCGCTCCCGTGCCGAAGTCATATTTGTCCGTGGCCCCGAGTGTATGCATGAGCTCGTGGGCGATGACGATGTTGTTGCTTCCGGCCATCTCCTTCGTGGCAAAACCATGGACGACCCCCATCAGTCCTTTCTGCAGTCCGTGAGAGTCGGGCACCGAGGGCAGCGAAGCCGGGTCATGGTAGAGCACGAAGATGCGAATGCGTGGCGGTGTCCGGCCGGGAACATTCACGGCGTGCGCGGCGAACCAGCGAAGCTTGAGACTCCACAAGGCCACTCCAAACATCCCCGCGTCCCGTGAGAGCTGCGGTGGAAGCTCCTTGCCTTCGGGGTAGAGCTCCACGTGGACGGGCTCGTCGAGCGGTACCCCGAATCGATGGGCTTCGCGCTGGAAAAAGGTCTCGATGCCCGTGAAGTCGTCGCGGGAAAGATCCGCGATATACCGTTCCGCGGCCGGGCTGCCATCACCGTTGAGTGGAAAGACGCCCACCCACAAAGTGTTCTTCCAGCTCTGGGTCTGTACCCGATCGAGCCACGTGCGCCCCGCCACGACTAGGAGCACGAACAGTAGCACGGCGATACGCAGCGTTTTCCACATGCTCAGCGACCGCTCGGGTTTCTAAGGCTGCAGACGCGTGACGCTCCAGGGCCCGACACCGAAGAAGCCATCTGCTTGCGGTGTGAGCTCACGCGTCCAGCGGGCGCGGTCGTGAATGCGCCCCTCTCCCTCGACCCACAGTTCGACCGAGTCCGCCCAGAGTCGATAGCCGCCCCAGTGGGGAGGTCTGGGGATGACAAATTCAGGATGGGGTTCATCGGCGACGTGCCCCGGATCCGGAACGTCAAAACGCGCAGCCGTGGATGCCACAGCCTTCTGCAGCGCTTCCCGCGAGGCTACCGGCGCGCTCTGCTCGCTCGCCCAAGCGCCGACACGGCTTTGCCAGGGACGTGAGGCAAAGTAAGCATCGCTGTCCGCCGCAGGGGCCACTACGACGGGTCCTTCGACACGCACCTGCCGGTGCAAGGCGTCCCAGTGAATGACCGCTGCGGCTCTCGGGTTGCCCGTGAGCTGCCGGCCCTTGCGCGACAGATAGTTCGTGAAGAACACGAGATATCCCGGCTGTTCCACGATCTCCTTGCACAGAACCACGCGCGCGGAGGGCCGACCGTCCGGATCGCTCGTCGCGAGCACCATGGCGTTGGGATTCGGCTGCAACCGCTGTTGCCAGCTTTCCGCCATCCACCGGTTGAGCACGACCAGTGGCTCGGTCGGCAAGGGCTCGGGAAGAAGCTCGGTAAAGTGTTTCATGGCCAATAATGTTAGAGCCTTTTCGGGCCTTTGCAGTGGAAATCGACCTGCGCACTTGCAGGGCACACGCGACGCCATTAGAAAGGGGCCTCACTTTTCCAAAGGTCCCGGGACTACGTGCCATGACGCGCGACGATGTGACGCTGGATGACCTGCGCCGGCGCTTGAATGAGATCGACCGCCAGTTCATTGCGCTGGTAGCGGAGCGCAAGGCCGTGAGCGGCGAGGTTGCCCGCGTAAAGCGCTCTACGGGCTATCCGACGCGCGATTATGAACGTGAGCGCGACGTGATTCTTGGCGTGCGGGCGGCGGCCTCCGAGCTGGGCGTTTCCCCAGCCCTCGCAGAGGAAATTCTCAGGCTCCTGATCCGTTCTTCCTTGCAGACGCAGGAACAGGCGAGCGTTGCCGCACGCGGTGCGGGGACGGGTCGCAGGGCGCTGGTGATCGGTGGCGGCGGCAAGATGGGTGGCTGGTTCGTGGGATTTCTCGGGTCGCAGGGATTTACGGTCGAGGTGGCCGACCCTTCCGGCGGTCCCGCCGGCGTTCCTCACGTGGAGGACTGGCGAAAGACGGACCTGAATTACGACTACATCATTGTCGCTACGCCGCTCGGAGTGACTGACGCGATCCTCTGTGATCTTGCGTTACGTCGTCCCCCGGGTGTGATCTTCGATGTTGGCTCACTCAAGTCGCCGCTGCGCTCCGGATTGCTCGCACTGAAGACCCAAGGCTGTCGCGTGACGTCGCTGCATCCGATGTTTGGACCCGATACCGAGCTTCTTTCCGGGCGCCACGTCGTGTTCGTGGATCTCGGTCATGCCGAGGCTCTTGCGAGCGCGCGGGAGTTGTTCGCCCCGACGATGGCCGAGCAGGTTGTGATGAGCCTCGACGACCACGATCGGCTCATCGCCTACGTGCTCGGTCTTTCGCACGCCCTCAACATCGCATTCTTTACCGCACTCGCCGAGAGTGGCGAAGCCGCGCCGCGACTTGCGCGCATGTCGAGTACCACTTTCGATTCGCAACTGGACGTGGCGACTCGCGTGGCGCAGGAGAGTCCCGAGCTGTATTACGAAATCCAGAGTCTGAATGACTACGGTGCCGAGTCCCTGGAAGCCCTTACTAAAGCGGTGGAGCGCATTCGCACAGCGGTGTTATCGAAAGACCACCAGGCGTTCGCCGCTTTGATGCGTCGTGGCCGTGATTACCTCGAGGACCGTCGCAGCGTGGCGGAGCGTCGTGCCTGACAAAACCTCACGGCGATCAGCCACGACCGAAGAGCAGGTTCGGGCGCTAGAGAGCGACAACCGTCGTCTGCAAGAGCGCTTGCAGGACCTCAAGGAGGAGGTGACCCGCAACGAGACGTTGTTGCGCAAGACACAGGAGCGCGAGCTGGAGCTGCTTCGGGCGGGCTCGCTCGCGCAATTGCTGGAGCGGCTCATCCACGGACTGAAGGGCTCGTATCAGCTCGATGCGGTGACCCTGGTGCTCAACGATCCCAACCACGAGATCCGGCATCTCATGGCCGGTGACGGCTTCCTGATCGAGGAGCTCAGGGAGGTGCAGTTCGTCGACGCTGTAGCGAGCGTTGCACCGAGCCTTCCGGACCTGGAACGACCGTGGCTGGGTCCCTTCTGCCGGGAGGATCATGAGTTGTTGCTGCAAGGGGTGGCCCGCTCCGGCAGCCTCGCGCTGATTCCTTTGTGGCGCAACCAGCAACTCGATGGTGTGCTCGTGTTCCACAGCGTGGATCCGATGCGCTTCAATCGTGAGCTCGCGACCGATTTCCTCGCGCACCTGGGCGTAGTGGCCGCGATCTGCATCGAGAACGCCGTCAACCGCGCACGACTGGTTCGAAGCGGCCTCACCGACTTTCTGACGGGCTTTCATAACAGGCGCTATTTGCAGTCGCGCCTGCGCGAGGAGTTGGCTCGCGCACAGCGCGTCAAGCAATTCCTCGTCTGCCTGATGATCGATGTCGATCACTTCAAGCGGATCAATGACCAGTACGGACATCTCGCCGGCGACGCCGTGCTTCGCGAAGTCGCGCGTCGCATCGATGCTGAGATGCGGACCAGTGATACAGGCGCGCGCTTCGGCGGCGACGAGTTTGCTATCGTCCTGGCGCAGGGGAGCTTTGATGACGGCGAGCGCGTGGCGAACCGCGTTCTACGTGCCGTAAGCAGTCTGCCGATCAAGATAGGCGCTCAAGTGACCGAGACGGTGACCCTGTCGATAGGCGTGGCGGCCGCTGCACCGGGGCCAGAAGCGCGAGATCACAAGCTGTTGGCGGAGCGCCTGATAGCGGAAGCGGACGCTGCCCTGTATCGCGCCAAGAGTGCGGGCCGAAACCGCGTCGCTACTTCGCAGAACATCGTCGCTTAGGAGCCTGAGTCAGACAGGCTCCTAGGGTGGGACTCGCCCCCGTCCTCTCAATAGTGCGATAAACAATGGCGCTCCAACGAGCGCCATGATGGCCCCTACGGGGAGTTGCCGTGGGCTCGCTATAGTTCTTGCGACGAGATCGGCTAACGCCAGCAGTGTCCCACCCAACAACGCGGACGCCGGTGCGACGATGCGATGATCACTGGTACGGAATGTCAGCCGTACGGCATGCGGAGTGATCAGTCCTACAAATCCAACCGTACCGGCGCTCACGACCGCGATGGCCGTCAGGACCGCGCACGCGAAGAAAAGCAGCGACCGCCAGGCCTCGAGCTCCAACCCGACGCTCCGCGCGCGCAGCTCTCCCGCAGCTAGCACGTTGAGTGGGCGTCCGATCGCGAGGGCCACGACTATCGCGGCCAGGGCTGCCAAAGCGCTCGTCCAGGGACTGAACGCCCACTCCAGGTCTCCCGCAAGCCAGAAGACCATTCCGCGCACGCGCGTCGAGTCGGCGAGGGCCAGCAGAACGCTGATGACCGCGCCGCAGGCGCTGGCGAGCACAACCCCAGTCAACAGCAGGCGGGGCGTACCGCCGCCACGTGCGAGGAAATACACGATCGTGACGGCACCGAGCGCTCCGACGACCGCGGCAAACTGCACCGAGAAGGCTGCGGCTCCGGCAATCATGGCGAGCAACGCGCCGATCGCAGCGCCTCCCGAGACGCCCAGGACGTATGGGTCGGCAAGAGGGTTGCGAAATAAGGCCTGCAGAAGTACTCCGGCCAGAGCGAGCAGACTCCCGACGCCGAATGCCGCAAGAACTCTCGGCAATCGCACGATGGTCAGCACATTTCGGGCGGCGTCGTCACCGCTACCGAACAGGGCGCCGGCAACCCTGCGTGCCGCGATCCCCGAGCTTCCCACGAGAAGCGACGCGAAAAACACCGCCGCCGCCAGCACAAAGAGCCCAGCGAGCCCCCCCCAAGCGGCCACCTTCGAGTTCAACATCCGTCAAAGATAGAAGCTAGGAGCCTGTGTGAGCAATGATCGCCGTAGCGAGGGGCGCGACGCATGCGTCGCGCGGGCAACTCGCGAGAGTTGCCCCGGACCGCCTGTGAGCGCGCGGAGCGCGCGCAAAAGCCGGCCAGATCGAGCAGCTTTTTGCGATCGTTTCCCGCGTATAGCAGGGCTCTATGGAAGGGAAACGATCGCAGAAAGATGCCGATCTGGGGCGGCCGCAGTAGGCGAGCATTGCTCACACAGGCTCCTAGTCATCACTCACGACAAGCACGCTTGTGGCAGACTTAAATTGATCGGGGGAATTCAGGGGCTCTTCGTTTGGCGCGCAGCGCCGCTGGGTGTAGCGGGTCGCTTCGACCCGCAGGAAAGTTGGGCGCAGCCCTAATTATGAGTGACGTCATTGATTCAGACGGCTTTCGCGCGAACGTCGGCATCGTCCTGATGCGTGGCGAGGGTGAGGTGTTTCTCGGCCGCCGCACCGGCGGTCGCGGTTGGCAGTTTCCCCAGGGCGGTGTACGTGTCGGAGAGCAACTCGAGGAGGCTGCGCTGCGCGAGCTCCACGAGGAGATCGGAGTGTCGCGTACTGACGTCGAACTTGTCGGACGCACCACCCGCTGGTTGCGGTACCGGCTTCCCGCCCGTTACATTCGCCGCAATCAGCGCCCGGTATGTATTGGACAGAAGCAGCGATGGTTCCTGCTGCGACTGAAGCGCGCCGATGTGGAGTTCGACTTTGGCCAGACCAATGAGCCCGAATTCGACCAGTGGCGCTGGGCGCCTTACTGGGAGCCCGTCAAGGAAGTGATTTACTTCAAACGCCTGGTCTACACGCGCGCGCTCGTCGAGCTCGCGCCAATCGCTTTCCCGCAGGGACAGCCGGCGTTCCCCCAGTGGTGGGAGGCCGTGACCGCCCGCCGCAAAGCCCCGCCGGCTCCGGCCCGGATTGAGTGACGGCCGCCTGCCCGACATGCTAGGCCAAATGCTAGGCCAGATATCAGGCAAGGACGGACGGCCTCCCAAGCCCAGTCTCGTCGTTCGCAAGCATGCGCCGACACGTCGCATCATCCTGATTGCGGCAGTCGCGCTCATCGGACTCTTCACTGCCTACGTCATCTACGAGTTCGGGCGGTACAACGCCGGCTATGACCGTATGGCCGTGCAGCAGCAGCGAACGGAGCAGGAAGTCGCGATCGAACATCTCGAGAAAACCAACCATGAGCTGCGGACGAAATTAGCCGAGCTGGATACCATCCGGGTCGGACGTGCGCGCGAGCAGGCGGAAGTCGCGCGCACCATTGGAGATCTGCAGGCGCAGGTGGCGCGCGAGTCGCAGGAGCTCGCGTTCTACCGAGGCGTCGTGACGCAGGGCGCCGCCGAAATCGGTGTAAAACTCGGGCAGGTGCGGCTCTCAGCCGGCCGTAAGCCCGGGCAGTTTGTTTTGCACATGGCGTTGCTGCGCTCGGGACGTCCGGACAGTGTGGTGACGGGCACGTTGGGGCTCATCGTCGATGGCGGCGCCGGCGGACAATCGGACGCTCCACTCGATCTGCCCGCGCTCACCAGTGGCAAGCTGCATGAGTTACCCTTCAACTTTCGCTTTTATCAGAACTTCGACCAGGAGATCGTGATCCCAGCGGGCTTCAAGCCCGAGCACCTGGCGGTCGAGGTCCACTCGAGCCGCAAGGACGTCGCCCCGCTGGTCCAAACGTTTCCATGGAGCCTGGAGCCCGCGCCGTGAGGTCTTCGAAGCGTAAGATGCGGTCTTTATCTTCCCGGCGCGCAGCGCCGCTACATTTAGCGGGTCGCTGCGACCCGCAGGAAAGTTGGGCGAAGCCCTAAAGATATGTTCACCCGCGACACGAAGCCTGCACGGATCGATACCCTCATAGGCAAGGCAGCGCACGTGCACGGCGATATCGAGTTCGCCGGAGGTCTGCACCTGGACGGGAGCATCGTCGGCAACGTTCGCTCGGATCCCGCGCCCACCGCCACCTTGTCGGTCAGCCAGGGCGGCTCCATAGAGGGTTCTGTGGACGTTCCGAACGTCAGGCTCGACGGTACCGTGAAAGGCGATATCCACGCACCTGGGCGCGTTATCCTCGGTGCGACCGCCCGCGTGGAAGGAAACCTGTACTACGGTGTCATCGAGATGACACTTGGGGCGCAGATCATGGGCAAGCTGACTCAGCTGGCGCCGGTAGTGGCGACCGAGGGGTCCGCGAGCGGTGGCGCTTCTGGCGATTAAGTCAAAAGGCCCCTCTGGCGGGTTTCCGCGGAATCTGGGTCAGGCGCCTTTGACGCGAGCCGGCAGCGGCTTCTAGACTGCCCGATCGATAAGGCGATTTTGTTAAAAGGCGATGGACAATGAGTACTGCTGAAGCTGAAGCGTTGCAGGAAACTCCGGCCCTGCTGTTTACCGACGCCGCGGCCCGCAAGGTCTCGGACCTCATCAAGGGCGAGGGCAATCCCAATCTCATGCTGCGCGTCTTCGTGCAGGGTGGTGGTTGCTCAGGTCTCCAGTACGGCTTCGAGTTCGACGAAGCGGTCCAGGACGGCGACACCTGCGTCGAAAACATGGGTGTAAAGCTGCTCGTCGACCCCATGAGCGTGCAGTACCTCACCGGCGCTGAAATCGACTACCGCGAAGGTCTCGAGGGCGCTCAGTTCGTGATTCGTAACCCGAACGCCACCACGACGTGCGGCTGCGGGTCGTCGTTCACCGCCGCCTGATCTCTCCGGCACCCGCGTGCGACCGGAGCGAAGCGAAGGGAATCCCGAGAAGCGACAGTGGCGCGACGCGGGGCGACCGGCCGTTTCTGTCCGTTCATCCCCGCAAGCACGTAGTTCACCTCGCCACGTCCCCGACGTTCTGGCAGCCGTAGACCTCGGGTCGAACAGCTTCCACATGATCGTGGCGAGGTATTCCCACGGTCAGCTCATCGTTATCGATCGCCTCCGCGAGATGGTACGTCTCGCCTCCGGTGTTGAAGAGAACGGCAGGATCGACAAAGAGGTCGCCGCCCGAGCGATCGCGTGCCTGCAACGCTTCGGACAACGCTTGCGCGACATGCACGCCGACAGTGTTCGGGTCGTCGGTACGAACGCTCTGCGCCTTGCCCACCGTAAGCAGGCATTTCTGGAGCGCGCTCGCGAAGCGCTCGGCCACCCGATCGAAATCATCGCCGGAATGGAAGAGGCCCGCCTCATCTACTCCGGCGTGGCTCACACGATGCCGAGCGAGCCCGGCAAGCGCCTGGTCGTCGATATCGGAGGCGGCAGTACGGAGCTCATCATCGGCGAAGGCCTGACTCCGCTGGAACTCGAAAGCCTGCAGATGGGCTGCGTCTCCCTGAGCGAGCGCTTTTTCCGCGACGGCAAGATATCCGCCAAACGGATCGAGCGCGCCCGCATGGCGGCCCGACTCGAGCTCGAGCCGGTGCAGGCGGCATTTCGCCGGCGCGGTTGGGAGCGCTGTGCCGGAAGCTCGGGCACTGTCCGAGCCATCGGCGAAGCGATTCGCGAGCTCGATCCCCAAGCGGTTACCATCAACGCGGCTGGCCTGCAGCGGGCCATCAACTACATGGTTGACGCGGGGCATATCCGCGAGCTGCGTCTCACCCCCATTACCGAGGATCGTCGCCCGGTTTTCCCCGGTGGCATCGCCATTCTCGCCGAAATTTTCGCCGTGCTCGACGTGAAGGAAATGCGCATCGCCGACGGCGCCATGCGCGAGGGCCTGTTGTACGACATGCTCGGCCGCTTCACGGACGAAGATGCCCGTGAGCGCACGGTCAGAGCCATGCAGAAGCGCTACCACGTCGATTTCGCGCAGGCGGAGCGCGTCGAGTCGACAGCACTGAAGTTTCTCGAACAGGTGCGCGATACCTGGAAAATCGAGGATCCGCTTACCGAGCCGGCGTTGAAATGGGCCGCGCGTCTGCATGAGATCGGCCTCGACGTATCCCATAGTGGGTATCACCGTCACGGCGCCTATCTGTTGGAAAATGCGGATATGCCCGGATTTTCGCGCGAGGAGCAACGTCTGCTCGCGCGGATGGTCGGTGCTCACCGGCGTAAGCTGACTTTGGACGGTGTCGAAGAGCTGGTTCCACCGTGGGACCGTTGCGCCCTCTATCTCATCGTGTTGCTGCGGCTGGCGGTGCTGTTACACCGGGGTCGCAGTCCGACTGCGCTCCCGCCCATCGAGTTGAAAGCGACACCGCGCTCGCTGGAAGTCGAATTTCCGGCCCGCTGGCTCAAGGACCATCCGCTCACGTCCGCGGATCTGCTGCAGGAAACGGACTACCTGCGGGCGAGCGGCTTCAGACTGCGGGTTTTCAGCCGGGCACGTTAGGCGCCTCTGTGACAGGCGCCCCCGTCACGGCGCGGTCGGGGCCCCCGCGGCATAGCGGCTCAACAACTCCATCTGCGCGTTCACGGGGCGTTGCTCGGCTCGAGCGACACGCTCGTAGCGTCCGTCCGGGCGCAGCAGCCACGCCTGGCAGGTATCGTTCAGGCAGGAGTTGAGGTCGCGCAACATCCTCTCCCGATGCACCTCCCGCTCGATGGGGAAAGCAACCTCGACGCGGCGGAAGAAATTGCGCTCCATCCAGTCCGCGCTGGTGCAAAACATCTCCGGCTCGCCGCCATTCTCGAAATAACACACGCGCGAGTGCTCGAGAAAGCGGCCCACGAGCGAGCGGACGGTGATGTTTTCCGACACACCCGGCACGCCCGGCCGGAGCGCGCAAACGCCGCGAATGATGAGATCGACCTTCACCCCGGCGCAGGATGCTCTGTAGAGTGCCTCGATCACCAGCGGCTCGGTGAGGGCATTCATTTTTGCTATGACACGTGCCTTGCGCCCGGCTCGGGCGTGGTCGGCCTCGCGAGCCAGCTTCGCCAGCACCATTTCATGCATGCCGAACGGCGACTGCACCAGCCGGTTCAACTTCGGTGTCTGGGTCAGGCTGGTGAGCTGCAGAAACAATTCGTGCACGTCCTGCCCGATCTGGTCGTTGCAGGTGAAAATTCCGTAGTCGGTGTACTGGCGGGCCGTGCGGGGATGGTAGTTCCCCGTACCGAGGTGGCAGTAGCGGCGGATTCCGCCGGGCTCGCGCCGCACGACCAACGCCAGCTTGGCGTGGGTTTTGTAGCCGACGACGCCATACATGACGTGGGCACCGGCCTCCTGCAGGCGGTTGGACAGCTCGATGTTGGCTTCTTCGTCGAACCGCGCCCGCAGCTCGACGATCACCGTGACATCCTTCCCCGCGTTGGCGGCAGCCACCAGCGCGTCGACGATCGGAGAGTCATTGCCGGCCCGGTAGAGTGTCTGCTTGATCGCGAGCACCTGCGGATCGGCGGCCGCGAGACGCAGAAAATCCATGACCGGCGCGAAGCTCTGGTAGGGATGGTGCAACATCAGATCGTTCTGCCGGATGACGGCGAACAGATCGGTGCTGGCGACCAGGCGTCGCGGCAATCCGGGCGTGAAGATCGGATATTTCAGGTCCGGCCGCTGCACCAGGTCGTAGATGGCCGATAGCCGGTTGAGATTCACCGGTCCCGGCACACGGTACATGTCGACATCGTGGAGCGCGAATTGCCGCAATAGAAATTGCGCCATGTCCTCGGGACAGTCGCGCGAGGTCTCGAGCCGTACGGCGGCTCCATAGCGACGATGGGCGAGCTCACCCTCCAGCGCACGGCGCAGATCGTCGATTTCCTCCTCGTCGACGAACAGGTCGCTGTTGCGTGTTACCCGGAACTGATAGCAGCCGGTCACCTTGATACCGGCGAACAGTTTGTGCACGAAGGCGCCCACGATCGCCGTGAGCAACACCAGAGTCTTGCCCGAGCCGTCGCCCGGGACCGGCACGACGCGCGGCAAGGAGCGTGGCGCCTGCACAATGGCATGCTCGCTGTCACGGCCGAAGGCGTCTTTGCCTTCCAGGTGTACGATGAAGTTGAGGCTCTTGTTCTGAATGCGCGGAAAAGGGCGGGCCGGATCGAGGCCGAGTGGGCTCAACACCGGCTCGATCTCGTTCTCGAAGTACTGTTCCAGCCATTTCTCCGCTTCCGGGCTCCAGCCCGCGCGGCCCAATAGGCTGATGCCTTGCGCGGCCAGGGCCGGCAGCAACACCTCGTTCAAACACCGATACTGCTCGGAGACCAGCCGTAAGGCCCGCTCATGCAGTGCCATCAGCAACTCCTCCGGCGTCAGCGCGTCCGAAGCGAATTGTCCCGCTCCCAGCTCCAGCAGCTGTTTGAGACCGGCCACCCGGATCTCGAAGAATTCGTCCAGATTGGCCGAGGAAATGCTCAGAAAGCGCAACCGCTCCAGCAGCGGCACCGACACGTCGAACGCCTGGTCCAGCACCCGCTGGTTGAATTCGAGGAACGACAGTTCGCGGTTGATGTAGTTTTGCGGCGCTTTTAAGTCGGGTGAATCCATCGCTATTCCTACGTTGAAAGGCGCTTCCAGTGACGCCGAAATAACAGTCGCCCGGGACGTTCTGTCAGAGCGCGCCATACAGGCGCTGGCAACGCGAGGCGTCGCCCGGCCGTTCACCTTGACACAAGTACCGGTCCGGATGACACCTCCAGAGATGCCAGTAACGGAACCGTGCGCGTCTGAAAATCTTCACGCCAGCGCGCATCGATCGGCCCGGCGTCGGGTAGCGAGATCGTCTGCGGGTTCTTGAAGACGCCGTTTACCCGGTACTCATAGTGAAGATGCGGCCCCGTGGCCAGGCCGGTCATTCCAACGTATGCGATGACCGTGCCCTGGGTTACATGTTGCCCGACGCGCGTGCCCTTGGCGAAGCGTGAGAGGTGACCGTATACCGTGACGATACTGCGGGAATGGTCGATCTCGACCACGTTGCCATAGCCTCCCTTCGGACCGGCGTAGGCAATGCGGCCATCGCCCGCCGCCCGTACAGGGGTGCCTATGGGGGCGGCGTAGTCGACACCTTTATGGGCGCGGATGAGGTTGAGAATGGGGTGTTTGCGTGCGGAGTTGAAACCCGAGCTGACGCGGGTGAACTCCAGCGGTGCCCGCAAAAATGCCTTGCGCATGCTGCGGCCGTCCGGGGTGTAGTAATGCGCGCCACCCTCGGGATCGACATAGCGTACGGCGCGGTACTGGCGGCCCTGGTTGATGAACAAGGCTGCGAGGATCGGGCCGTCCTTGACGTAGACGCCATCCTGGTACAACTCCTGGTAGCTGACGACGAAGGAGTCGCCTGGCTGGATATCCAGCACGAAATCGATGTCCCAGCCGAAGATGTCCGCCAGGGCGACGGCCGTCTGATCGTGGCCGCCGGCGTTTTCGACCGACTCGAACAGCGAGCTGCTGATGACGGCGTGCAGGGTGCGCGGACGCGACTCCAGCGGGTTCTGCAACACGTCGGCCTTCAGGCCTGACTCGTCACGGACGACTTTGAGTGTCTGTTCCTCGTTGAGCCGTCTTTCGAGACCGACGAGAGCGCCGTCACGATGCATGAAATGCAGTGATTCACCGGGGCGGAGGCTGTCGAGGCGCGCCTTCAGTCCGGGTAGTGCACGCAGCGAGGCCAGGTCGGCGAGGTTCAACTTCAAACGGCGAAAAATGGCGTCGAGTGTGTCGTTGGGATGGACGATGATGTTGATGCTGGACAGGCCGAATGAAGCGCGCGCGACGGGGGGCTGGGATGTTGCGCCTGGCGCCGTCGGTGTCGTGGAGGTTGAGGTTGGTGTGCCCGGGCCGGTCGAGGCCGGTGCCGCCGCACCCGGGGCCGCGACGTTATTCGCGACGACCTGCTGAGCGGGAGCAGGAGTGGCTGCCGGCTGTCGCAACTCCGATGGGGTCCGGATAAACAGCCATCCGAGGAAAATGCCGCCGACGATGAGCGCCCAACGTGAGGGCGGCAGCGTGCGCGCCGCGGTGATGAATTTAGGCCAGGCTGATTTGATGGGTGATGGCATCGACTACACTGTGAGGGCGCCGGGCCGTGGGTCCGGTTGGGCCAGAAAATGTTAAGAGCGGAACCGTACTTGAGCGCGGACCGCCGGGTCAACTTAGAGCGGCGCCTGCTGGCTGCGTTCAGCGCCGCCCGCCATTGCGGAATGCAGGCTCGGATGTCGCAAGATTCAGGCTCGTGGCGCGCGCGGGTGTGTTCAGCGCGCGTCATTGCGAGATTCATGCTCGTTGCGCGCGCGTTGCGCGCTCGCGAGCGGCACCAGTAACACTTAGGCCCTCAGGTTGGCCCAAACTACCGCCTCCTTGAGGCACCGTACCGGACTTAGGTTCACGAAATGACGACGACTTTTGAGGAACAGATTGCAGAGCTGCATCGTGGCGCGCACGAGGTGCTGGTCAGCGCGGAGCTGATCAAGAAACTCCAGCGGGGCAAGCCGCTCAAGGTGAAGGCGGGCTTCGATCCCACGGCCCCCGACCTTCATCTGGGCCACACGGTACTGCTCAACAAGATGCGGCAGTTCCAGCAGTTCGGCCACGAGGTGATCTTCCTCATCGGGGATTTCACCGGCCTGATCGGGGACCCCAGCGGACGCAACGCCACCCGTCCGGCGCTCACTCCCGAGGAGGTGCAGGCCAACGCCCGCACCTACCAGAGCCAGGTGTTCAAGATCCTCGATCCCGAGCGCACTCGCGTGGACTTCAATTCCCGTTGGTTCGGCTCCATGCCTGCATCGCGGCTCATCGAGATCGCGGGCCGGCATACCGTGGCGCGCATGCTCGAGCGCGACGATTTCGCCAAGCGCTACGCGGACGGGCGGCCCATCGCTTTGCACGAGTTTCTCTACCCGCTGGTGCAGGGGTACGACTCCGTAGCGCTCGAGGCGGACGTGGAAATGGGCGGCACGGACCAGAAGTTCAACCTGCTCGTGGGCCGGCACCTGCAGGAGACCTACGGCCAGGAACCTCAGGTTGTCATCACGATGCCGCTGCTCGAGGGACTCGACGGCGTTAACAAGATGTCGAAATCGCTCGGCAATTACATAGGCGTCGCCGAGGCGCCAGAGGCCATGTTCGGCAAGGTCATGTCGATCTCGGACACCCTGATGTGGCGCTATTTTGAGTTGCTGAGCTTCCGGCCTCTCACGGAAATCGAGGGCCTGCGACGCGGGGTAGCGGAGGGTCGGAACCCGAGGGACGTCAAATTCGAGCTGGCGCGGGAGCTGGTGAGCCGCTTCCATGACGCAGATGCAGCAGAACGCGCGCAGCGCGAGTTCATTGCCCGGGTGAGCGAGAAAGCCCTACCCACTGATCTCGTGCCCAAGGTCGTTCTGGTCGACGCCGCAGGGCTGCGCATCGGCAATGTGCTGAAGGAGGCTGGCCTGGCCGCCAGCTCGTCCGAGGCGAACCGGAAAATTGACGAGAAGGCGGTGAAAGTCGACGGAACGCGGGTTTCAGACCGTGGTCT
>DATMQL010000012.1:0-9315 GCA_035566815.1 Steroidobacteraceae bacterium
CTGTGCGTCCTGGAGCTCTATTGGATCAGCCGGGTGTGGATGACCGCTCACCGAGGCGGCATGCACGACGACCCGGTGGTCTTCGCGTTGCGAGATCGCGTCAGTCTTGGAGTCGGATTGTTGGCTGCTCTCACCGTCGCCGTCGCGATCTAGCAGCCTGAGTCAGACAGGCTCCCCGGGCTCAGTTTGGCACGTACCGGCTGAGTGCCGGCTCGATTCGCGTCGCAAGATTCATGATCCGTTCATCCACGGTCGCCTCGGTGGCTTCGACCGGCCACGGCGCGACGAATCTCACCAATGCGCCGTCAGTGCGATGACGCACGAGAGCGTCCCAGAACAGATACCATTTCGCCGCGTACTCGTTGGTGAGTTGGCGGCCGCGCTCGTCGAACCAGTAGTAAACAATCTGGCGGCGCGATCCGAGCTGGACGACAGCCCGGTTGATTTTGAAGGCGGGCGTCGAGGCGGTTGCCGGAAAGAGGCGCTGCTCGAATTTGGTGATTTCCCAGCCACCACCAGGGATGCAGTCATGCGGCGAGTGGATGATCCGCGACGCGTCCTGGGTCCGATAATACGCGGCGTAGAAATTTACCGGGAGCCCGCCGGCGGCACGATAGTCGGTAATGACGTAGTCGTCGAGGCGTAGGACATCAAGATATTTATTCTGCAGTGAGCCGCGCTCTCCCACCCACTCACCCATCCGCGTCGGGAATTCGTCGAAGCTGGCTCGCTCCGGGTACTGTGTGTGCGGCGCCGGTATTACAGCATCCAACACGGCACTTGCGAGCATGACAACCGCCGCGGCGATAAAGGGCCGTGGCACGATCTGTGTCGAGGCCGCCGGCCGGGTCGCTGCAGCCGCCTGCTTCGCGGGGTAAGCGTCCAGCGCAAAGGCATCCCGCCAGGCAGTCTTTTGCCCGCCAATCCGGGCGAGCACGACGGCCGTCAGAATGAGCGTCGCGGTGCTGAACATGAAGACCAGCCAGCCCTCGAAGTCGTGCAGGACGCCTTCGGCCATGCCCGGACCCCAGTGTTCCACGGTGATGCCGATGAAGCCGATGCGCAGGCTGTTCATCACGATGGTGATGGGAATGCTCGACAGGAAGATCAGCACGCGTTTCCACAGCGGTCCGCGGAACAGGTAGGCGACTATGAAGGCCAACGTCATCAGCGGAAACAAGTAGCGCAGGCCGCTGCAGGCCTCGGCAACTTCCAACTGGTAGTTCCCGAGGTCGATGACGTTGCCTTCGAGGAGCACGCTGATGCCCACCGCGCGAATTACCCACACTCCCAGCTGGGAGGAGAGGAACTGCAGCTGCAGTGACAGTGAGCTGTTGAAGACGGCTGGCAGCGGTACCGCGAAGACGAGAATGAGCAGCGGCATCCACAGGCGGCGAAAGATCACGGGTCCGGTCAATGCCAGCACCAGGCCGTAGAGAACCAACAGGAAAGCGTAGTGCTCGAGCGAGTAGATCGTGGTCGCGGCGCCGATAAAGCGCAACACCAGGCCCAGCACGATGAGCCCGAGGCCGGCCCAGGATCCGGTGAAAGGCAGTTCCCGCAACTGTTCGCGCTGGCGCCAGATCAGGAAGGCGGACACCACCGGTATGATGATCCCGTGGCTGTACTCCGGCTTCAGATTCCAGATATTGTAAAGGTCTCCCAACACACCGGCGAACGGCAGGATCGCGGCGACTGCCACGACCACAAACAGCGTATAAAGCCGGAGGGGAGAGCCCGGGCGCAGCGGATGCATCAAAATCTGCCCTTTTTTTTGGAACCGTTAATGGTACGTGGCGAATACGACGATTTGGTGACGAGCGCCCAAAATGGTGCAAAGGCGGCTGTTTCCGCCCTGATTCTGACTCTCAACGAGGAGATCAACATCGCGGCGTGCCTGGACTCGCTGTCCTGGTGTGACGATATCGTCGTTCTCGATTCCCTCAGCACTGACCGCACCTGCGCCATCGCCCGCGAACGCGGCGCCCGCGTCGTGGAGCGCGCCTTCGACAACTGGTCGACGCATCAGAACTGGGCCGTTGCCAACATCGAGTTCCGGCATCCGTGGGTGTTGTACCTCGACGCGGACGAGCGTTGCGATTCCGCCTTGCGCGAGGAGGTGGTGAAATTCGCGCGCCCCGAGGCCCGGGAGGCCGCGTTTCGGGTCCGTCGCAAGGATTTTTTCATGGGACACTGGCTGAAGCATGCGCAGCTGTATCCCACGTGGCTGGTGCGGCTGTTCCGTCCGCAGCGGATACGTTATGAGCGGCTGGTCAATCCTGTGGCGGTCGTCGACGGTCAGATCGGGGCGCTCGCGGGACACATCGTTCACTACCCATTCAGTCATGGCGTGTCGCATTGGATCGCCAGGCACAACCGCTACTCGGACATGGAGGCCATCGAGGCCGCGAAGGTTCGCGAGGAGCAGATCTCGTCGGGATCTCTATGGTCGCGGGATCCCAACGAGCGGCGGCGCGCGATGAAGGACGTCTTCTTTCGGATGCCCGCGCGGCCACTCGTCAAATTTCTCTACTACTACGGCTGGCGACGCGGCTTTCTCGACGGCCGCGCCGGGTTCACTTACGCGACGTTGCAAGCGATCTATGAATACATGATCGCCTGCAAAGGCGTGGAGCTCGAGCGCCGGCGTCGCGGCCTGCCCGTATGAGTCCCGGCATCATGGCCAACACAACGCCGGCACCGGTTCCACATTGTGGGGTGGCCCTCCCGATGATTGGGAGGGCGACGTCGCGTCTGGGCTTCGGCACGGGCGGCTTGTTGCGAATCGGGAGCGCGCGCGGCCGGCAGAACGTGCTCGCCGCTGCGCTTGCGAGCGGTATCACCCACTTCGATACAGCGCCGCTCTATGGATTCGGCGAGGCGGAGCGGGCTTTAGGGATTTTTTTGCCAGGCAGGCGCAGCCTCGTCACCCTGACCACCAAGTTCGGCCTGCAAGCATCGCCGCTGGCCGCTCGTCTTGCGGTCTTTCAAAGTGCCGCCCGCCGCGCCGTGAAGTTGTTTCCGGCCCTGCGGCGTGCCGCCGTTCGCAACGCCGGAGTACTCGCCACGCCGCCCGGCTTTTCGATTCCGGCAGCCAGTGCAAGCCTGGAGAAGAGCTTGCGGGCGCTGCGCACGGATCATGTCGATTTCTTCCTCGCGCACCAGGCATCCCTCGCAGCGCTTCCGGACGAAGATCTCATGGGGTGGCTCGAAGACACGAGGCGTGCCGGCAAGATCCTCGCATTTGGTGTAGCAACCGACTTCGAATGGCTGCTGCCGGTGTTGCGGCAGCAACCGCGGTTAGCGCGAGTCGTGCAATTCGATGCCGATCTCACACGCGGCGACATCGCGACGGTCGTCGGGAATCCGGGCGAGCGGCTCCTGATTACCTACGGGTTCGTCGGCCGTGCGATCGCGGTCTGCCGGGAGCGGCTGGCGGGGCGTCGGGATTCGACACTTTACCGGGCCGATGACACCGAGTTGGGTGGCCTGTTGTTGCGCGCGGCGCTGCTGGCGAATCCGCATGGCGTCGTGCTCATGCAATCCCGCTCGACCGCGCGAATCGAGCATAACGCACGAGCTGTGACGAGCGGCCCCGACGACGAGCGGGCCCGCGAGCTCGTGGAGCTTCTCGGGGCGAAGCCATGATTCGTGATTTCGGCTCGACCGTCGACGGGTTTGCTCCCGACACGCAGAGCTGGGATCTTTGCATCGTCGGAGCCGGCGCTGCCGGACTCGCCCTGGCGGCGGAGTTCCTGGACTCCCCCTGGAGGGTCATCGTTCTCGAGTCGGGATTGTACGAGCCGGACGCGCAGGGCGACGATCTCAACACGCTCGAGAATGTTGGATTACCGCACGACGGGTGGCGTGAGGGGCGCATTCGCTCCCTCGGTGGCACGACGCGCGCTTGGGGCGGGCAGCTGGTTCCGATGCGGGCCCATGAATTGGAGTCGCGGCCCTGGATTCCCGGTAGCGGCTGGCCTGTGAAGCTCGAGGAGCTCGAGCCCTATTACCGGCGAACGGAGCGCCTTCTGGGTGTGGAAGGTCCCCCCTACGATGAGGCCGCGTGGCCGCGTCTCGGTGTGGTGCCCCCGGCGTTCGACCCCGCGCAGTTCCGAATACGGTTCTCACAGTGGGCCGCCCTGGGGCGGAGGAATTTCGCCGTGCTCTGGCGCCGGGCGCTGCAGCGCTCGGTGAATGTAACTGTGTTGCTAGGTGCGACGACCGTGGCTGTGGAATGCGCGGCGGGCGGCAATCATTGCGAGGCCATGAAGGTCCGTTCACGGTCGGGACGCGAGGCAAGTGTACGCGCACGCTCGTTCGTCATAGCGTGCGGCGGCATCGAGACGGCACGCCTCCTGTTGGCTTCGCCGGGTTCTAACGGCCACGGCGTCGCCAACAGCAGCGGGTTGGTCGGCCGCTTCTTTCAGGATCATCTCTCCTACGTGGCCGGCGAAGTGGAGCCCGCCTCGCGACGCGCGCTGCAGAATCTTTTCGATCCTCGTTATGTTGGCAGCACGATGTATAGCGTGAAGATCGAGCCGACCGATGCGGCGATGCGTCGCGAGGGTTGGTTGAATGCCATGGGACACATCGCGTTCCAGATACCCGACGCCCTGGGCTGGATGGAGTTACGGCGTATCCTGCGCTCGCTGCAGGCCGGGCGACTGGAGCTTCCCTCGCGGGATGAGGCCATCGCCTTGCTTCGCGGTAGCGTTGAACTGACCCGCCTCGTTCTGACCCGATATCTCGCCAGGCGCCGCCGGTCTCCGGGCGCCGGCAGCATTCGTCTCCTCGTCGACTCCGAGCAGGCACCGAATAGTGACAGCCGCGTACTGCTCGATACACGGGTCGACGCTCTCGGAATGCGCCGCGCCCGTCTCGACTGGCGCGTGACCGACCTCGAGCGCAAAACACTCACAGGGTTTGCAATGCGGATTGCCACCGAGTTCACCCGGCTCGGCCTGGGAACGATCCGGCTCGCAAGTGGGCCTGATTTCGAGCGCCGCGACACCTTGGGCGCCGCCCGGGATATATTTCATCACATGGGTACGACACGCATGAGTGACACTCCACGAGAGGGCGTCACACGGCCCGATTTGCGCTGTCACGACATCGAGAATCTGTTCGTCGCGGGGGCCGCGGTATTTCCCGCGGGGGGCATTGCAAATCCGACCTTCACCGCGCTGGCCCTGACTTTACGGCTCGCCGATCATCTCAAGGCGACCCGAGGCGTCGCCTGAGTACCCAATGAGCGATCCGACTCCCGACCTGCCCGTCGATCACGCCAGCAATCAGGCGACGCGAAAGTACTCGTCCGGGGAGCAGATGCGCCGGATCCTGTGGAGCCTGGGACGTTGGCTCATCCGCCTCAGTCCCCGTCCCTGCTTTGGCTGGCGTCGTGTTGTGTTGCGCCTGTTTGGTGCTCGCGTCGGCGCGCACGTGAACGTGTACCCTTCAACGCACCTCTACATGCCGTGGAACGTCGAGATAGGCGACTGGACGGCCCTCGGCGAGGACGTGTTTGTCTACAGTCTCGGCAAGGTAAGCATCGGTAAAAGTGTGACCCTTTCCTATCGTGCGCATGTCTGTGCGGGCACGCACGACTTGAATGATCCGACGCTGCCTCTGTTGAAGCCTCCTGTCACGATTGAGGATGGTGTTTGGGTAGGCACGGAGGCGTTCATCGGACCGCGCGTGAGGGTGGGGCGCGCAGCCGTGGTCGGTGCCAGGGCGGTGGTGGTAAAAGACGTGGCGCCGCTGGATGTCGTCGCCGGAAACCCTGCTCGCCCTATTTCACGACGCCAGCTTCGCGACGGGTGAAAGAATCTTCCGAAGCTCACGGAAGAGGTGCTTTCGCGGGCTCGCGCTGCTGTCACACGTTCGTCATCGGGCGTGCCTAGATTCATGAGTCCCCACTTGTGCCAGGAACGATCGAGTGTGCTCATGAGGTCCGCGCGCGCGATCCGGCAGTTGAGCTGTGCTCTGGCCGTCTTTGCGACGCTCGTCGCGCTGGCCGGCTGTGGCAACTCTCATTCCCGTTACGAGAGTCATATGGCGCGCGCCAGGCAGTATCTCGCTGCGGGCAACCTCGACAAGGCGAATATCGAATTCCGTAATGCGCTCCAGATCGAGCCCCACAATGCGGACGCTTTGTACTTCAATGGGCGAGTCGCCGAGCGGCGTGGCGCCATCCATGAGGCCGTCGATTTCTACCAGGCAGCGGTCGATGCCCACCCGAAAGATGACCGGGCGCTGGCCAGTCTCGCAAAGGTCTTCATACTCGCCGGCGCGACGCAACGGGCTCTCGAGGTGATCTCTCCGGGACTGCTGGAGCATCCGGACAGTCCGGACCTTCTCGCGGCCCGTGCGGCGGCCCGCCACGAACTCAACGATGACCCCGATGCCCGCCAGGATGCAGAGCGTGCGGTGCGATTGGCACCTGGCAACGAGAACGCCATCGCGGTTCTCGCGGCGCTCGAGTTGCGGGCGAATAACAGGGAACGAGCGGTCTCCTTACTCCACGATGCCGTGGCAAAGGCGCCCGACTCGGTCGATCTGCGGCGCATTCTCGCCAGTGTCTATCTGTCGACCGATCAGCCGGACAAGGCTGAAGACCAGATGCGTCGGATCATCGCCCTGGAGCCAACAGAATTCGCGCCGCGCCTGCAGCTCGCCAGGCACTTCGTCGGGGTGCGCAAGTTGGATGAAGCGCAGCGGGTTCTGGAGGAGGCGGTGCGGGATCTGCCGCGCAAGGATGAAGCCAAACTCACCCTCGTGGATTTTATTACTACGCAACGCTCGCGCCAGCAGGGCGAGAAGGTCTTGCAAGACTTTCTCGCCCGTGAGCCCGACAACGAAGATCTGCGCCTCGGGCTCGGGACGTTGCTGAATCGTACGGGTGCGACACAGGAAGCGATTGCAATTTACCAGGAGATCATCCGTCGCGAAGGCACGCGACCTAAGGGTCTGGCCGCGCGGGATCGCATCGCCGCAATCTACATCGCGCAAGGCCACGAAAATGACGCGCGGCGGCTCATCGACGCGGTTCTGGAGCAGAGCGCGCATGACGACGACGCGCTCATCATGCGCGCGAATATCGCGCTCACGCACAACGATCCGACGAACGCGATCGTCGATCTGCGCGCCGTGCTGAGCAACCAACCGAAGTCCGTGGTGTTGCAACGCCTTTTGGCGCGAGCCTATCTGGCGAAGACTAACCCGGCGCTCGCCGAGGGCGCCCTCCGGGCGGCGATGGAAGCAGCGCCTGGGGACGCCTCCGTCAGAATCGAGCTCGCCCAATTCCTGACACAGACCGATCGAGCCTCGCAGGCAGTCACCCTGCTGGAGGAAACGGTTCACAACACACCGGACGCGTGGGAAGCGCGCGAGGCGTTGATTCGCGCGTACATTGCGAACAAAGACCTGTCCGCTGCAAGTGCCGAGGCGGAAAATCTCAAGAGGCTCCGCCCCTCTTCCACCGAAGGGTATTATCTCGCAGGCCTCATTGCGCACGACGAGGGTCGGCCGGACGATAGCGAGAAAAACCTCGAGCGTGCGCTCGAGCTGCAGCCCACCTCGCTGGATATTCTCACTTCGTTGACACGTTTCAGCCTGGATCGGGGCCGCGACGCGGCAGCCATTGCTCGCCTGCGGCGTGCCGTCGAGCGCGATCCGGATAATGTGCAGTTGCTCGATCTGCTGGGGGTCACCTACCTCGAGGTCAAGAATCTATCGCTTGCAACTGAAGTCCTCACCCGGGCCCGGATGCTCGACCCGCAATCGTGGGTTGCCTATCGGGATCTGGCACGAGTCAGGTTGGCCGCGGATGACGCGACTGGGGCAGTCGAGGAATACAAGGCCGCCCGGAAGCTCGCGCCTACACAGCCAGGGGTGGCGACCGAGTTGGCGGGGCTCTACGAGAAACAAGGCCGGGTCGATGAGGCTATCTCGTGTTATGAGTCTCTCCAGCAAAGCGATCCTGCCGCAAAGCAGCTAGCCGCCAACAATATCGCGATGCTGCTCGCCAGCTACAAGACCGACAAGGCAAGCCTCGATCGCGCGCGGGCCCTGACGGCCGATTTCGACAGATCCGATAACGCGTCACTCCTGGACACTCTGGGTTGGGTGCGTTTCAAGCGACGCGAATACCGGGACGCCGTCGTCGCGCTCGAGCGCGCGGCCGATCGCTCCCCGGACTCGAAAGTGATCCGCTATCACCTCGGGATGGCCCAGTTAAAGCTGGGCGAACCGGAACACGCCCGCGTCAACCTCGAATCGGCGCTGTCCGGATCCGGCAGCTTTACCGGTTCGGAAGAGGCGCGCTCGGCGCTCGCCAGTATCAAGACCCCGCGCCCTGGTTGAGCCATCGATGTCCAAGCCGGCGCGGGTATCGATCTCCCCTGGTCTGTCCATGTTCCTGGATCTGACGCGCATCGTGCTGAGCCTGGTGGTAGCGACCGGGCATTGGACTCAGCCCTTTTTCCAGGACACCTGGCCCGATCTGGCGCGCTATGGCGTCATGGCTGTCGGGGGATTCTTCGTTCTGAGCGGGTTTACGATCAGGATGCTGTATCCGGACCGGGAGCATTTCTCCTTCACCGGCTACGTCACGGAGCGCTGGTCGCGAATTCTCTCGGTGACCATTCCGGCCCTGCTTCTGACAGCGGGGCTCGACACGATCTCCTGGCACACCGATCCGGCCTACTACATCGATAACTGGCCGGGGATCCTCGATCATCCGGTGCGGCGACTATTGATCAACCTGCTCGGGGTTTCCCAGGTGTGGAATCAGGATGTCGCGCCACTGTCCAACAGCCCGTTCTGGTCGATCAGTTATGAATTGGGTTTCTACCTCGTCTATGGCCTGTGGCTTTCCGGGCGCAGGCTGTTGGCGGCGTGTAGCCTGCTGTTGCTGGGTCCCCAGATCGCCCTGTTGTTGCCGATGTGGCTGCTGGGTGCACTCGTCTATGATGTTTGTTGCGCCAACTCGCCCGCGCGGCCGTTTCGGCGCCGAGCCTCGCTCGCCGCGGCGCTCGCTCTGATCGGTCTCCTCGCAGCCGGCATCGTAGCGGTCTGCGGAGAGCGCGCGCGAACCGTGTTCATGGCTGGGACCGGCATCGACTTGCACCGCGTCTCGCTCATGCTGGTGGCGACGGCGTTCGTCTTCTTTTCGCTGTTCCTCATCGTGGTGCTCCTGAGTGCCCGGCTCACCGTGCGTCCTGCTGCGAAGTCAAAAGCCGTCGCCCGCTGGCTCGGCAACCTGACTTTTCCCCTCTACCTGTTTCATTTTCCGCTATTCGTTTTTCTTGGTGC
>DATMQL010000013.1:0-2162 GCA_035566815.1 Steroidobacteraceae bacterium
CTTTCACGTCTTCGACAGCATTATCCCGATCTCACTTGCGGCCAGTTTGAAGATCCTGCGGCTCGGCCGGACCCATCGCTTTTTGGATATCGGCAGTGGCGCCGGATTTCCCGGGCTGGTGATCGCGGCTGCGCTCAACGCGAGCGTCACGCTGGTTGAGGCGCGGCGCAAGCGCGCGACCTATCTCACTGAGACGGCGATCGAGATGGGGCTGCAAAACGTGCGTGTCGAATGCACCCGCGCCGAGTCGCTCGACGTGCGCGACGGGTACGACATGGTCACGTCGCGAGCGGTCGGGAACCCGGCAATGCTGTTCGAGGTCGCAGGGCGCGCATTGCGGCTCGAGGGCGTGCTGATGCTCTACGTCAGCGCGGATCAGAAGTTCGACGAGATCACGGAAGCGGCTGCGAACAAGGCAGGGCTCTCCGATGGTATCCGATCTGTTTATGACCTGAGGCATGGACGCGACGTGTTCAATCGCGCGGCCGCGACCTGGATTCGGCGGTGATTAAATGTGGAACCCTTCCCGGGTTCCACACCTCCGGGGCAGGGGTGACCCCTGCACCCAGTAATAAGAAATCGCAAAATGTCGAGGACGCCAATATTACTCTAAGGTTCTTTTTAGGGGGCTGGCGGCGGGGAATTACCTCGCACGTTATTTTACGGGAGTTCTCCATGGGTCTTACGACCCACCCGCGCCGGAATGAAAATGTTGTAGAGTGGGAGAGCGCCGGGGCGATGAAGGTCGTAAGTCCTCATTGGTAGCTAACCGACTCCGCACGGGAGTTTGACAGCGGGGCATGCGGTGGAATCCCACATTGTTGCTTCGAGCACGCAGAGCAGAATCCTAATATGCGCATGCCCCCGCGCGCCGGTGCCGAAGGAGATCAGCGATGGAACGAATCATGGAGCGGGTTTGCGGGATCGACGTGCACAAGGCGACGCTGAGTGCGTGCGTGCGGGTGGGCCGCGCGCAGGCGGGTATCGAGCAGGAGATTCGCAGCTTCGGCACTACCAGCGATCAGTTGCTGGAATTGCGCCAGTGGCTGCAAAGCTTCAGCGTGACTCAGGTCGCTATGGAAGCGACCGGGGTGTACTGGAAGCCAGTGTACTACGTGCTGGAGGAGGCCTTCAGCATGGTGTTGGTCAATCCGGCCGAGGTCAAGCAGTTGCCGGGACGCAAGACCGACGTGGCCGACTGCGCGTGGCTGGCGCAGCTGTTGGAGCACGGATTGTTGCGGTCGAGTTTTGTCCCGCCGCCCGCCATCCGGGAGTTGCGCGATCTGGTGCGCTATCGGACCAGTCTTAAGGGCGATCATGCCCGGCTCGCCAATCGGCTGCACAAGGTACTGCAGGACGCCGACCTCAAGCTCTCCAGCGTGATGAGCGACATTCTGGGCGTATCGGGACGACGCATCCTGGAGCAGCTGGCCGCGAGCAACACCGACCCTCAGGCGCTGGCGGAACTGGCCAAAGGACGCTTGCGCAACAAGCTCCCGCAACTGCGCCAGGCGCTGGCCGGCCGCTTCAGCCCGCATCATGCCTTCATGCTTGGCCGGCTGCTGGCTGATCTGGACAATGCGGAAGAGTCAATGTTGGAGGTCAGCCAACGAATCGAGGAATGCCTCGCCCCTTTCGCACCGACGCTTGAACGCCTGTGCACCATCCCTGGCGTCAAGCGCATCACCGCCACCGCGCTGATTGCAGAGATCGGCACCGACATGAGCTGCTTTCCCAGCGCCGCCCATCTCGCCAGTTGGGCCGGGATGTGTCCGGGCAACAACCAGAGCGCGGGCAAGCGCCGCCGCACCAAAGCCCGCAACGGTAACCGATGGCTGCGAACTGCGCTGGTTGAAGCGGGTCAGGCCGCCGGCCGCACCCGCCAAAGCGCGCTCAGCGCCATCTTCCGCCGCATGATGCTCCATCAGGGCCGCAAGCACGCTGCGTTCGTGGTCGGGCGCCACATCCTCGAGCTCGCCTATCATCTGATCGCCAACCAAACCACCTACCGAGAGCTAGGCACCAACTACTTCGAGCAGCGCCGCGCCGAACAGCTCAAGCGCCGATGCCTCGATCAACTCCGCCGCCTAGGCTTCCAAGCTACCCTCACCCCCATGGCGTCGGCGGCGTAATCAGCTATTTTCAGAGCAGAGGAGGCCGGC
>DATMQL010000014.1:0-6348 GCA_035566815.1 Steroidobacteraceae bacterium
ACCTGGAACCCCGTTACGATCTCTTTATGCCTATGGGGCGTTAGGATGCGGCTCGGGGCTCGCGCCGACTATTGGGCGGAGTCCCAAGCGCCAGATAGGCTGACCCTGTAGGGGGGGTGGGGGGAGAAGACAGTAGAAAGCTCAGTTTGGACCCGGAGACGGGTTGACACCGGCGCCGGGCGACAGGGAGTTCGGGGAACCCGGATCGAGCGTGCCCGGCTGGCCTGATGGCAAGGTTTCCAACCGTCCGGGTTGGAAGGTACCTGGTGAGCCGGACGAGTTGGTCGGCGCCCCGCTTCCGACCGCCCGGTTCCAGCGGTTGGCGTAGTAAATGAACTGCCACGAGCAGTAGCAGTCCGCGCCTTTGAACGCTTGATCGATGAGTTCGAACCCGTCGAGTTTGACGGGCTTCGCCTGGGAGCTGCTGGCCACGCCCATGACGCCCTGGCCGCTCGGAGTGAGTATCAGACTCCAGTCGGCGTGGCCCGTCATGGGATCCGCATACAACCGCCGCAGGTGATGCTTGGGCACTGGAAAGCGCTCATCCGTGAGCAGATCCTGCAGAGTCGTCGGGTACCGGTGGCCGAGCGCGAAATACGAGGAGATCGCCATCCGGTAAGCGTGACCGATGTAGAGCAGTTGAATCTCCCGCTCGCGCTGCTCGGTGGTGCTCCAAACCCGGGCCACCAGCGTGAGCAGGAGTCCCATGAGGACCACGGCCACGAGCAGCCCGATGTAGGTGAAGCCGTGCTGCCGGCTCGAGGCTCTATGCATCGATGCTCACCAGCTCGAAAGTGGCGTCCCGTCGGAGCCCGTTTCCGAGGCACCGCTGTGTATGTCGCGGATACCGGCGTGATCCGGATCTTCTGAAGCGATCTCGGTCCACGTGTCCGACAGCTTGGTAAACGGATCGACCGGGACAGAGCGGACGTAACGCTTCTCGACCAGGTCGGACAACTTCTCCGGATACTGGTTGAGGTCGGCGTAGTACTTGTCGATCGCTTCGCGCAGGATTGCCAGGTCCTGTTTCAGGACCGTCTCGCGGGCGTGCTCCAGGGAGTGGAAGTATCGAGGCACCGCGATACTCAGCAGCGTGCCGATGATCGCCATCACGATCAGCAGCTCTATCAGGGTAAAACCCCCGGGGTGCACAGCTCTGCAAGCGAGCCGCGCCTGCGCATGGGGCTCACCAGTCATGATAGGGCACTCCGTTCAATCCGGTGCCGCCCGACAACGAATGAACGTCGAACACGTCATCGCCCGGCTGCGGATCATCGGGCGGGCTCTGGTAACTGCGCAGTCCCCAGGTCTCCTCCGCTGGTACCGTGCCGTCGGGAAAGAACGGATCGCGGGGGATGCGGCGCAGGAAATAGAGGTTCACCTTCTTCTCGCTGGCCTGATCCTCGACTCCCGCATAAAGCGACTGCAGATCCGGCGGGTACCCTGTTGCTCCGAGCTCCACCTTGATGTGTCCCCCGAGCGCGGCCGTCCGATACGCATCGAGCGCTGAGCGGATATCGCGCAGCGCCACGCGCAGCTCTGCTTCCTTTTCGCGCTTCGCCACGAGTTGCGCGAGCGGCATGGCCGCGGTCGACAGCAGACCGACGATGGCCAGCGTAATGACGAGCTCGATCAGTGTGAATCCGCGCATCGACATGAGGTCACGGTTGAATAGCCAGCCTGAGGGGTTCCGCGGAGCTGCTGCCGACGGCCGCCCCGGTACTGCCCAATACATTCAGCATGGCGGCGATGTTGGTAGCCTGCCGTGGCGCGACCGCCTTGAAGCGCACCGTCATCAACGTCCCCGTGCCTTGCACAGGGTCATCCTCGGTAGTGACGAGATCCAACTGCGCGCCGACGCCCTTTGTATTCACCGTCGGTCCTCCGGCGCCGGCCGGCACGGCATCCCCCGTGTTGGCATTCACCAGCTGCAGCGCCGATGAGTCGAATCGAAGCTGCGAGCGCAGACGCGTGATCGGCTCCTGGGCGGATAACCGAACTTGCACGTCGAACTCCTCGCCCACCTTGGCATCCGTCGGCCCCTCGACGCTCAGAGCCGAACGCGCCGGCGAGTCAGAACCGCTCGCGCGCCCGCTCGCCGCCGCCGCGGACGGCGCCGCTGTGCCGGACTCAGCAGCCGCAATTGGCGCCGGAGGCGCGGTGACCGGAAGTCCCTCCGGCGAGGGAGTCGGTACCGCCATCGACCTGGTCGAAGCTCCGGTGGGTGGCGGTTCGGCTGGTCCGCTCAGTGGCGCTGAAACGCTACCCGGTGCGACGGACGGATTCACCGGCTGCGGCCCACTGTTCGGGACCGGAACCCCGGAGGGCGCCGGATAGACGGTCGGGGACATCGGCGACCCGCCCTGCGCCGCGGCGCCCGGTCGCGCGGCACGACCGCCGGCGCTCGACTCGGGCGTGAAGGAAAGCGTGCGCATGCGGGATTCGCTGCCGTACCAGAACTCGGTCGAATCGTTGGCAGGGCGCGGCTGCATGCGGATGATCCGCGGCGTGATGGAGAGGACGATCTCGCTCTTCTCGCGATCCGCGTGATGCTCGCCAAACAGGTGCCCGATCAGCGGCAAGTCACCGAGCCCCGGAATACTGTTGAAATTGCGCGTGTCGGAATCCTGGATCAAGCCGGCCAGAATCTGCGTCTCGCCATCCTTCAACCGCAGCATCGTGTTAGCGTTGCGTGTGCCGATCTCGTAAGCGATGGTCCCGGAGGTCGTCGTCACCTGCTTGAGGATCGAGCTCACTTCCAGGTTGATCTTGACCCCCACGTCATTGTCCAGGTAGACGGTCGGCTGTACTTCCAGCGTGAGACCAACGTCGAGATACTGCACACTGCCGGTCACGACCGGGGTCCCGGCGGCGGTGGGAGTAACACTGTTCGTAATGACGGGCTCCCGCTGGCCGATGAGAACCTTCGCCTTCTCCTTGTTGCGCGCCCGGATGCGCGGGCTTGCCAGGGTGTTGACCAGGCCCGCCTGCTTCATGGCGTTGACCGTGACGCTGAGGGCACTGATCCCGATGGTTTTCGAGTTCTGGTGCGACAAGTCCGACAGAACCAACCCCCCGGTGCCGGTCAGGGCCGAAGGAGTCAGGGTCGCGCTGCCTGGATACTGAATACCGAGATCCTGAATACGGCTGCGCGAGATTTCGAGAACTTCCAGCTCGAGCATGACTTCCGGTTCCGCCACGTCCACCGACGCCACCAGCTTCTCTGCCATGCGCACAGCATCCGGCGTGTCGCGCATTACGACGACGTTCGCCCGCTCATCGACGTGAAGTGTCTTCGCACCCAGCACAGTCTTCAACATGCTCTCGACATCCTTGGGAGCCGAGTTCGTCAGGTAAAAGGTCCGCACCATCTGCTGCTCGTAGTCCTTTTGCTTGGCGGGGGTGTTCGGATAGATGAGCACCATGTTGTCCGCCAGGATCTGGCGCGCGAGCTGATTCTGGTCGAGGACCAGCTCGATCGCCTGCTCGACCGGCACGTCCTGCACGAAAATGCTGGTCTTGCTGTCGCTCTTCACATCCTTGTCGAGAATGAAATTGATACCGGTCTCGCGCTGCAGGACTTCGAAGACCATCTTGGTCGGCGCATCGCGCAGCTGCAGTGTCACTTTGTGGTTGTCGCGAGTTTGCAGGCGCGGTGCGACCGTTATGGGCCCGCGCGCGACGGTGATCGCTGACGCGAGCTCCTGCGCGGGAACGTATCCGGGATCCTCGTTGAGGATGCCGCGCAGCTTCGTATCGGCGGCATCATAGTCCTTACCCTCGAAGTCCTTTCGGGCCGCCTGCAGGGTCGCCCCATGCCGGCGGTCGCCCGCGGTGCCTTCGAGCCCATGACGAGCGCGGTCATTGTTCGGGTCGATGCTGAGCACACGCCGATAGAACACGTCGGCGGCGTCGAGGTTACCGCTCCGCCGGGCCGTATCGCCGTCGGAAACCAGGGCCTCGACCGCAGATTCGCGCCGCGCCTCAAAATCGAGGCGATACAGGATGTTGTGAGGATCGCGGACCACAGCCTGGTGGAGATCGGCAACGCCTTGCTCGTAATCTCCGCGGTCAATGGCCGCGAGCCCGTCGCGGTGGAGCCCCTGCGCGGCGCAACCCGCGAGGAGCGTCAACGTTAGTGATATGCCGAACGCGCGGCAGCCGAACTGAGTCACTGGGTGCCCCCGGCGGCCAATTGTTGTTGTATGTTTAGAGGCTTGTAGGTGAGCAGAAGCTGTGAGCCGTTGAATCCGTCGATGCTATAGATGTTGTCGAGCGTGTCCCCCACGTGCACGTCGTACACGCGATCTCCACGGGTCAGGAAGAATACGGGCGGGGCGCCGTCCGGTTTGTAAGTGCCCATGTAGGCAAAGGGTAACGGTGGCGCCGTGGGAAGCGGCGGCGTGAGCGATTCCGTCGTCGCCATGGACGATTGCGGCGATGGTGGTGGTGGCGGCGGCGGTACATACCACGAGTGTGTCGCGAACAACGCGCCGGCCTCGACGGTGTTACTGACCCGATGAGCAAGCAGCATCAGCGAGTGCATCGTGCTCTGCCGGGGCGCCGCTTTGGCCTGCGGCTCACGACCGCGTGGCAGGGACTGGCTGTTACGGGCAACATCGGCGATCGGCGCGTCCGTAGGCCCGAAAACAACATAGGCTGCAATCGCGAGAGCCGTGGCGATCAGAGCGTTGGTACGGGTTTTGGCCTTCATGACTGTCACTCGCCCCGCACGAAGACGACGAAGCGAACGTCCGCATTGACGGCCTGATCCGCAACCGTCTTGCGTTCGATGCGCAGCTTGTCGAGGCCCGCGGCGGGAATTGCCGTCAGTGTCCGATTGATGAAATCACGGACCTGTGGATAGCTCGCGTGTACGGGGAATTCGAGCTCGTAGCGACCCACGCTTCCCGATTTGGCGGGCACGAAAGCATAGTGGCCGACGTCGAGCGGTACGCCGGCCTGCTGAGCCTGTTGCAGAACCAGGCTGATCACCGCAGGAATCTGGCCGCGAGTCGGGAGAGCAGCGACGAGTCGTCCCACCCCCTCTTCGGGTGTTACCTCAGAGGACGGATGATGCTGCTTCGCTCGGGCGATATCCGCGTCGAGGGCGCGAATTGCGTTCTGCCCGGGAATGAGCGCGCCGAGCCCGATGACGACCGCGGCAACGATAGCGGCCAGACCTGTCATCCCGAGAGCGCCGAGCCGGGTGAGTTGATACTGCGCATGCGGAACGATCCCGGCGACCGTCCCGCGAAGTCGTGTAATGAGGTCGACGCGGGCGGTGGCGGCCGGGGGCGCCTTTGTTGACGTCGGAGTGACGACAGGCGCCACTGCAGAAGGTGGAGTTGGGAGTTCCCGCACGGTGGGCAACGACATGACCGGCGCAGCCATCTCGACCGGCGCAGCCATCTCGACCGGCGCAGCCGTCTCGACCTCCGTGCCCACGACAGTACCAGTCACTTCAATCATGGCAGCTCCCGCCACTGCGCCGTCATGGCGAACCGCACCGGGTGATCCTTGTCATCAGCCTTGACTTCGTGGCTATCCAGCATCGGATAGCTCAACGAGCGGCTGGCCTGCAGCTTCGCGAGATAGACCAACGCAGCGCTCAGATCCTTCGATTCACCGTCGATACGGACTCGACGCTTGTCGGGATCGGGCTCCACGGACAGTACCGAAATGGCGCCGCCGGAATCCCGGCTCGCCACCTCGAGATCCGACAACACGGCGGTCCAGGGCGTTCCCAGTTCACCGACGATCTTTCCGGCGTCTTCGTTCAAGCGTAGCGCTCGCGCACCGGAGGCGGGATCGGGCGTTGAGTGGCGAACAGATGCCGCGAGTCTGAGCTCCAGCCCGGCTTTGCGCGCCTCCACAGCATGATACTCGAGGTAAGTCGCGGTGACGGCTCCGATACCGACGACTAACAGCAGCACGCCGGGAAGTGTGGTCCGGACACGGGGGGCGGCGAAGTCGAGTCTGACTGCCGGCGCTTTCATGCCGCCAACCTCCGCGCGCGTCCCAGGCGTTGCAGCGTCGTCAACTCCCCGTCATCCTCATCCAGCCATTGAAGATCCCGGCCCGTGGCACCGGCCACTTCGCGCCAGGCCTGCGGCGCATCGACGAACACCTGTCCCTCGTCCGGGCTGGCGCTCGCGAGTCGTCCGAAAGTCTGCAGCCTCTTGAGCTCGCGGGTCCAATCGGCGCCAATCCGCACACTGTAAACACGATCCCACCCGCTTGGCCCAATCCGTGCTGCGGCCAGGGTACCCTCGTCTACCGTAACGAACCAGGCTCCGGCAGACGGCAGCCGGTGGCGCCAGCCATCGTATGCCGCCACGAGTTGAG
>DATMQL010000015.1:0-13484 GCA_035566815.1 Steroidobacteraceae bacterium
CGTCGGGCGGAATCGCGTCCACCGGAGACGATCCTCGCGCGCAGTTGATGACTAATGAGGAAATGCATGTTGCGGTGGAGACGGCGCATACGCTGGGGATGAAAGTTGCCGCCCATATCTATCCCGCGGCCGCCATTGAGAATGCGGTGCTCGCTGGAGTCGATTCCGTCGAGCACGGCTCGTTTGCCACCGCGCAGACATTCGCGCTGATGAAGGCTCACGGCACCTACCTCGTGCCGACGCTTACCGTTTACGAAGTGTTTTACGCGGTCGCGCGCGATCATCCCGAGCTGCTCACGCCCGGCACGGCGGCGAAGGAGTTACATTACGATCCGTTGCCGAAGCAGAACTTGCCGCTCGCCGTCCGGTCCGGAGTGAAGATCGCGTATGGGACCGACCTTGGCGAGGGGGATCACGCGATGGAGTTCGGGCTGCTGATTCACAACGGCATGAGCCCGATGCAGGCGGTGTTGACCGCTACCCGCAACGCGGCCGATCTGCTGGGAGCCGCCGATACACTGGGCTCCGTGCAACCCGGCCGGTATGCCGACATCGTGGCGGTTCCCGGCGATCCGCTCCGGGAGACCGAGCAGTTTGAGAAAGTGAGTTTCGTGATGAAGGGCGGCGTGGTTTACAGGGCCCACGGCGCGGCTACCGCCGCGATGTCGGAGTAATGTCATGACAGTGACACCACAATCCTTGGCGGGGCGCACCGCACTCGTGATCGGCGGTACGACCGGCATAGGGCGTTCCGTCGCCCTGGGTTTCGCTGCCGCGGGCGCGAACGTCGTCATCGTTGGTCTGGGCGCTGCCGAGGGCAGGGACGTTGAGGCCGAGGCGCATCGGTTGGGCGTCGACGCGATGTTCGTGGAGGCGGATGTCACTCGCGAGAGCGAGGTAAAGTTGGTTGTGGAGCGGGCGGCCGAGCGCTTCGGCCGTATCGATGCGGCCGTCAACAATGCCGGTGTAGAGGGAAAATACGGGCCGGTGCACGAGCTGCAGGAGTCCGAATTCGACCGCATCATCGGCGTGAATCTCAAGGGTATCTGGCTCGGCCTGAAATACGAGATTCCTCACATGCTGGCTCACGGTGGCGGCGCCATCGTGAACACGGCCTCGAGTGCCGGAGTGACCGGCATTGCCAACGTTGCGGTCTACACCGCGAGCAAGCACGGCGTTGTTGGACTAACCAAGGCGACCGCGCTGGAGCTCGCTAAATCCAACATCCGCGTCAATGCCGTGGCGCCAGGGCCGGCGAATACCGGGCTACTGCACCGGATGGTCGGGGGCCACATCGACTTATCGGTGATTGCGGACGCCGTGCCGATGGGCCGGATCTCCGAGCCGGAGGAGGCGGCCCAGGCCATACTCTGGTTGTGCTCGGACGCCGCCTCTTACATTACCGGGCACACACTCGTCGTGGACGGTGGGTTAACTGTTGGTTGACAGGGTGGCGAGCTTTACCACCCGGCAGGTGGGAACGGGATACGTTTCCGCGCGCGTCCAGCGGAAAATCATCATCCCGCACCGGTGTCCCGCCGTAGTCAGGAAATTCCGCGCCCCGGGATCGCGCGATGCGACGACCAGGGTAAGAGAGCCATCGGGGTTGTAGCTCGCACCGTGTTTGTTCACGCACACCGGGTAGTAGCGGTAGTCGAGTGACTCCATCCAGTAGTTGCTGAGTTGGAAGTTCCACACGTCGCAGGTTGGGACCGGGGTCTCGATGACGAGCGCCTCGTCGGCGCCGATCGACCAAAAGCCATGCATATAGCTGGTGTGGGGGTCACCGCCTTCCTCGTGGAAGGGGGTGGTGTCCTGGGCGTGCAGCGTGTTGGGTCGTTCCTGGAACCAATGCGCCCACTCGGCGTAGCGCCCCGTGACACGCGCTATGAACGAGGTCGCCCCTGCCAGGGCGCGGTGAGCGCGTTTGGTGGACAGCCGCTTGGGAGTCGCGGGAGCGCCGATCCGCTCGATGGTGACCGTTGCAGGCCCTTCGCGGCGGCGGTCGGCGAAATTCTGCCGAACGGTCAGCAGACTCGAATCGGCAGCGAGTGCCAGCCAGTTGCCGGGGCGAGGGTCGCGGCTCACGGTCACTTCGAACGTCCCGTCGGACGCAAAAGTCATGTCGGCCGCGCGCAGGCTTCCGGTCTGAGTCATCTTCCCTTCGGTCGCATATCGATCTGCGAAGGTGCTGAAACGCAGGCGCGGCGCCGTGCCCCGATGGCCACGTAATCGATACTCGCGGTCGCCCGCGACGCTGGCGTTGAGATAGAGGTTGTCCGGATTATCCGAGCCGGCCTTCGTGGTCGCATTCCATGCGTTCAGGAACACCGGGAAATCCACATCGGCGTGCTCGAAACACAGGTCCAGGCCGAGGCGCGTCAGGCGGGCCAGGTAGCGCAGGCCCTCCGCGCGATCGAGCTCTCTCGCGGGAGTCTCCGGCCGCAGCAGGATCTGTCCGGCTTCTTTCAGTCGCTCGCAGAACTGCTCCCATTCCGCGGCAGTCGAGGCTCGCATCCCTGTATCGTCAGTCTCCACGGCGTCTCCGACGGCTATCTTTTATCGAGCTCTTTCTGCATGAGCGCGGCGACCGCGGCAGCCTCCTCCGAACCGGTGTCACGCAGGCCCGCGATGACGCCGGCGACATTGGCGACGGGATGATTCTGGTTGAGTTTGAGTTTCACCTGTACCGACGTTGAGCGCAGCTCGAAGCCGACGATGCCCCGCAGGCGCGCGCGATTCGCGGGATCGGAATCCGCGAGGGACCACGGCGTCGTTGCTCCCGACTCGAATTTCTTTGCCAGGGAGACGACGATGTGCTCCAACTCGGGGCCTTCTTGAATGAGACGAATCGTGCCGTAGACATGCGCGGCGACGTAATTCCAGGTTGGGACCTGTTTCGGTGTATCCGCGTACCAACGTGGCGAGATGTAGGCGTGCGGCCCTTGAAAAAGGAACAGGGCCCGCTGGGTTTCGATCTCGCGCCACTGCGGATTGGGTCGTGCCCAGTGCCCGGTCAGCGTGACTTCGCCGTCCGTACGTTTATAGAGGACGGGCAGGTGTGACGCGAAGGGAGCGTCCTCGACCTGTGAAACCAGCGTGCCGAACGGATGATGCTCGGCGAGCCAGTCCAGCCAGGTCGGGTCGGTGCTTGTGAAATGGGGTGGGTTGTACATGGGATCTGGCGCCTCCGCGTCATCCCAATAGAGTAACCCACCCCACGACGGCCAGCCCCAGAAACAGCGTTTCGGCGGCGATGAGTACCAGGGCTGCGCGTCCCACAGCAACGAGGTCGCGGGCGTTGGTCTTCATGCCCAGAGCGGCGACGGCAACCACCAACAACCACTTCGAGACGTCCGCGAGAGCCGCCGCCAGGGACGGCGGCACCAGGCTGAAGCCGTTCAGGGCGGTCAGCACTACGAAGGCGACGAGAAATCCGGGTAGCAGGGACACCTTGCTGGCGGCGGTTTTGTCGCCGGCGGCGGATGTCGTGAAACGCTCAGCAGTCTTCAGGGTTATGGTCAGCACCACGGGCAAGAGCATCGCGACACGCATGAGCTTTACGATCGTGGCTGCATCGCCCGCGCGTTGCGAGGATGCGTAACCGGCTGCGATGACCTGCGCGACATCGTGAATCGAGCCGCCCAGGATACGACCGGTCTGTGTTGCATCGAGGGTGAGATGTCCCAGCAGCGCCGGATACAGGAGCATCGCGATCGTGCTGTAAGTGGTGATACAGGCGATCACGACTACGGTATCGCGCTCCGTATCTTTGCGGGGCCACGCCACCGCGATCGCCATGGCCGCCGAGGCGCCACAGATTCCAACAGCACCCCCGGAGAGCACGCCAAAACGGCTGTCGAGCTTCAAGGCGCGGGCCAGCAGCATCCCGAAGCCGATGGTCGCCGGCACAGTGACCAACACCATCGCCGCCGTCGACCAGCCCAGTTCACCGACCTGCGCGAAAGTGATGCGTAATCCCAGCAGGGCGACGCTGATCCGAAGTAGGACCCGGGCGGACAGATCGATGCCGGGGCGATAGCGCGGCTCGGCCGATAGCGTGTTGAGCGCCATGCCGAGCAACAGGGCGAAGATGACCGGGGGTGCGTGGTAGTGGTCGGAAAGGTAGGTGGAAGCGAGGGCCACGACAATCGTCGCCGCGAGACCAGGCGTTGCGATTCGGCCGGAGGCCCAGAGAGCTTTTAAGCGGGGAGAGTCGGGTAGCGCCTCGAGCCGGGTCATGCACCCACGTCGGTGAAAGCGAGCAAGGCGGTCAGTTTAAGAGGCCTCACCGCCGTTAGCCAGCGCTCTGGCGGCGATGCGGGCGCGCTGGTGCCGTCGACACGGGCCGCGAGTCAGGCGCTTCGGTACAGCTTGGTCATCACAAATTCGCGATGGCCGAGCGCTTCCGCGGCGGTGAATCGCCCGTTCGCCGTGCGCGTGATGCTGTCGATCATGAGGTCGCCCGCCTGATCGATCGTCATTTCGCGCCGCACGATGCCCGATACATCGACATCGATATGCTCGCTCATGACGCGGACCGTGCGGGGATTTCCGCTGATCTTGATGACCGGCATGATCGGGTTGCCGATCACGTTGCCCTGTCCCGTCGGGAAGCAATGAATGACATAGCCCGCGGCGGCCTGCAGCGTGCAGCACTCTGCTGCGGCCGACGACGTATCCATGAAGTAAAGACCCGCGCCACGCGTCGGTGCCTCGGCGGGTTCCAGCACGTCAATGAATTGGATTTTCTTACCGATCTTCTCGAGATTGCCCAGGGCTTTCTCTTCGATGGTGGTGAGGCCACCGGCGATGTTGCCCTTGGTGGGCTGACTGTCGGAGAGGTCCGAGGTCTTATGCGCTTCGATCACGTCTTTCTGGTACGCGGACCAGGTTCGCATGAACTTGGCGGAGATCTCCGGCGATATGGCGCGCGCGGCGGCCAGGTGCTCGGCTCCGGTGAGCTCCGAGGTTTCGCCAAAACAACCGTACAGCCCCAGCGGAACGAGCTTGTCGTACATGTTCCCCACGGTGGGACAGGAGGCAAGTCCGGTCGTCGTGTCACTCTCACCGCACTTTGCGGCGACCCACACGTCCGTCAGCGGGCACTCTTCACGTACTTTTTCAGTGGCGAAATGAACGAATTCCTTGGCTTTGCGCGATGCAGCCGCCACGGTTGCGATGTCACCGTTGCCCTCGATGGAGAAGCCCGCTACCGGTTTGCCGGTTCTGGCAATGCCGTCGACCACTTTCTGCGTCCAAAGTGGCTCGATGCCGATGACCACACAGGCGGCGACGTTGGGATTCGCGCCGGTGCCGATCATGGTGCGGAAGTGCAGCTCCAGGTCTTCTCCGAATTGCAGGCGGCCATAGGCGTGCGGCAGGGCGATGGTTCCCTGTATATGCGCGGCCACGGCTTCGCAGGCTGCATTGGAGATATCGTCGAGAGGCAGGATAGCGACATGATTGCGCACGCCGACGCGTCCGTTTTCGCGGCGATAGCCCCAGATGGTCCGGTTCGCGAGATTCATGACCTCACCAGCGCTTGGTCTTGAGGTTGTGGGTATGGACGTGATCGCCCTTGCGGATGGGAGCGACGACGCGGCCTATGTCCTGGCCGTATTTGATGACTGTCTCGCCGACCGCGAGGTCGCGTAACGCGACCTTGTGGCCGATCGGCACGTCCTGGTTGTTTACAGCGTGCAACTCGCTGTTATCCTCGGTCACGACGCACAGCAGATCGGTACCGGCGGCGAGATTCTCGACCACCACGACCCCGACGTTGTCGCGGTGATCGTGCACCAGGAGGTGCGGTGCCGCATGAGGAATATTTGTCATGAGCTCAGCTGCAAAACAGATGTCTTCTATAAGATATAAGATTACAGATCAAGACGGCCGATACAAGCCCCGCACGGGCTCGCGAGGCCGGCCGGGAGCCGCGCGTGTCGGACGCGAGCGCACCATGGCGCAGGCGCTGCGATGAGCGCCGCGTTCACACTCGTGCTGGATGCGCAATGCGCGCTCGGCGAGTCGCCCGTGTGGTGGGCGGACGCCGGACTGCTGCTGTTTGTCGATATCACGGGCCGGCGCCTGCATCGCTTCGAGCCCGGCTCGCAGCGGCACGAGAGCGATGCGGTGGCAGAGGACATCGGCTGCGTGGCGCCGGCGCGGGGCGGCGGCTATGTCGCGGGTCTGCGCTCGGGAATCTGGCTGTTGGATTCAGCGGCGCGCAAGCAGCGCAAGCTGGCCGACAATCCCGAGAATGCCGCCACCAACCGGTTCAATGACGGACGCGTCGATCCGCGGGGGCGCTATCTCGCCGGCACGCTCGATGAGCCGAAGGCCGGGGGACGCGCCGGGCTTTACCGATGCGACCGGCGCGGTGTGGCGCAGTTGATGGACGGTGTGATGACCTCCAACGGTCTTGCGTTTTCTCCCGACGGCCGCACCCTCTATTTTTCGGATACTCCACGCTTCGTCATCTATTGTTTCGACTACGATCCCGACACCGGCGCCGCCACGAACCGTCGCGTGTTTGCCCGCATCGAGCCGACCGCCACGGATCGCGGCCGCCCTGATGGAGCCGCGATGGATGTCGAGGGGTGTTATTGGAGCTCGATGTACGAGGGCTCGCGGATCCGTCGCTATGATCCCGATGGCAAGGTCATGGCCGACTATCACGTCCCGGCGCTCAATACGACGATGCCCGCCTTCGGCGGAGCCGACATGAAGACCTTGTTTGTCACGACGGCTCGTGACAAGAACGGCGGGCCGGGCGGTGGCCTCTACGCCATGCCGGTCGACGTTCCGGGCGTGCCGGGCACGCTGTTCGATCCCGAGGCGTGACGGAATGCTCGCGGTTGCAGCGCGTCAGTTCAGCGTTACCGCATACACGAGGTCGCCACTGCGGACCCGGCTGACACGCCATTCGACTTTCTGCTCTTGTAAGGAGACGGCGAGGCGCTCGATGACCATGATCGGGCCGCCTTTCGGAATGTCGAGGATGTCCTGGTCTTCGGGGGTCGCCAATTGCGCGCTCAGCTCTTCGTGCGCTGCGACAATATTGATCCCGTAGTCCGACTGGTACAGCGAATACAAGCTGTTCGGCAGGGCCGGGCGTTTCTCGATCCCGGGAAACAAGGCCGCGGGCAGCACGATCAACTCACGGATGGCCGGAGTTTTCTCGATGTGCCGCGTACGATTGATCTCAATCACCCGCCCGCCGGCCGGTAGTCCGAGTTTCGCCCGCTCGGCGGCTCGCGATGCGCGCACCTTGACGGTTTCATCGACTCGCTCGGGTGTCATGCGCTTACCCCCGGGGCGCGCGATGCGGAAAAACCGGAAGAGCGTGCGCTCCTGGGTGTTCTCCGCGATGAATGTGCCCTTACCCTGGCGGCGTTCCAGCAGGTTTTCAGCGGTCAGCGCGTCCAGGACCTTGCGCATCGTTCCCTGGCTTACGCCCATCTCGCGGGCGAGGCTCTGCTCGCTCGGGAGGGAGGTACCGGGTCGCCAGACCCCCTGCGCAACCTTGCGCACCATGATGTCGTAGACCTGCCTGTAAAGTGGACGATAGCCCGGCGTTTCCGTCACGTTTGAGATCTCACGGGTACTGGGGTGACGAAATAGAATGTAACCGAAATCAAACGGCGATGGGTGTGTCGGACACGCCACGTTGGGCGCGGTATGCTGTTGAAGTAGAGCGGGGGATGTGTCCGCCCGACGGGGAGAATGTGACGGTTGCTGAGTATGTCTACCACTGAGGTGGCGGCCGGGGAGGGTGCCGTGCCACCGGTGGATCTGCTGGTTGTAGGTGGCGGTATCAACGGCGTCGGAATCGCCCGAGACGCCGCCGGTCGTGGTCTTTCCGTCCTGCTGGTGGAGCGCGGCGATCTGGCCGGGGCGACGTCGTCGGCGTCGTCAAAACTCATTCACGGCGGCCTGCGCTACCTCGAGCAATACGAATTTCGCCTCGTGCACGAGAGCCTGGCGGAGCGCGAGGTGTTGCTCGCGGCCGCTCCGTACATCATCCGGCCGTTGCGGTTCGTGTTGCCTGTGCACGATGGGTTGCGGCCTCCCTGGCTACTGCGCCTCGGGTTGTTTCTTTACGACCATATTGGCGGACGTAAGCGACTTCCAGCGACCCGTACGGTGCGCCGTCAGCGCCAGCCGGTTTTCGAGCCGCTGGCCGACACCTACCGACTTGGTTTCGAATACTCGGACTGTTGGGCCGATGACGCCCGCCTCGTCGTGGTGAATGCGATCGACGCGCAACAGCGGGGCGCGCAGATCGAGCCCGGCTGGGCACTCACGTCGGCACGCCGCGAGGGCACTCTATGGCTCGTCGACATCACTTCACGCACCGGTGAGCGGCGCACGGTGAGCACCCGCGCGCTCGTTAACGCGGCCGGTCCCTGGGTGGAAGATATTTTGCACGCGGCGGGAGCCCTTCGGCATCGCTCGCTGCGACTCGTCAAGGGCAGTCATATTATCGTCCGCCGGCTCTATGACGGACCGCAGGCCTACACGCTTCAGAACGCCGACGGTCGTGTCGTTTTCGCGATTCCGTACGAAGATGACTTCACGCTGATCGGGACGACTGATATTCCATTCTCGGGCGACCCGACCGGCGTGCACGTTGATGGAACCGAAGTGAGCTATCTTTGCGGGCTCATATCGGGTTATCTCAAAACGCCGGTCACGCCGAAAGATGTCGTGTGGAATTACTCGGGGGTGCGACCTCTTTACGATGACGGCGGGGTCAGTGCCTCGACGGTCACCCGGGACTATGTTTTCGACCTCGATGCCGCCGCGGGGCAGGCGCCGCTGCTATCGATTTTCGGTGGCAAGCTGACGACCTATCGCAAGCTGGCCGAGCACGCGCTGTCGAAACTCCTGCCGGTGTTGGAAGTTTCCTCGCGGCCCTGGACCCGGGGCGCGATACTCCCGGGAGGAGATATTCCACGGGGCGACCTCGATGCGTTTACGGCGGACATGTCGCGTAGCCATGCCTATGCGCCGCCGGCGTTGATTCGCCGACTCTGTCGTTCGTACGGGACGCGCGTCGAGCGGATACTCGGTAACGCGCGGCAGTTGAGCGACCTCGGTGCCGAGATCGCGCCGGGGGTTTTCGAAGCCGAGTTGAATCTCATGCGGACCGAGGAGTGGGCGCGTACGGGAGACGATGCCCTGTGGCGCCGCTCGAAACTGGGATTACACCTCGACGCGCCGGCGCGGGAGCGGGTCAAGGCGTGGTTCTCGGCGCGTCAGGAGAGCCTTGCACGGCGCGTGAATGGCGGTTGGCTCGGCGCGTGAAACCTAGGTAGTCCGCACTCTCTTCACCGCTTCGCGCCAGCCCGCCAGCTCGCGCTCCCGTGTCGCGGAGTCGAGCCGTGGCTCGCACCGCGCATCGGGCTTCCACAGACTCGCAACCTCGTCCAGCGAGGCATAGGTGCCGCTGCCGAGTCCCGCGAGGCAGGCCGCGCCGAACGCAGTGGACTCGGCCATCTTCGGTCGCAGGATGGGCAGATTCAGAATGTCAGCCAACCGCTGCAGGAACAGTCCGTTCTGCGCCATGCCGCCATCGACCTTCAGCGCGGGAGGTCGGATCTTGTCGGCGGCCATCGCATCCAACAGGTCCCGCGTCTGGTATGCGACGCTGTCGAGGCCGGCGCGTGCGATTTCTCCGCGGCCGGAAGCGCGAGTGAGTCCGATGAGCGCTCCGCGCGCGTCAGGGTCCCAGTAGGGCGCGCCCAGGCCGGTGAAAGCCGGCACCAGGTAAACACCGCCGGAGTCGGGAACCGAGCTCGCCAGTGCTTCCACTTCAGGCGCTCGCGAGACCAGGCCCAACCCGTCGCGCAACCATTGGATCGTCGCCCCGGCCGACATGATCGAGCCTTCGAGCGCGTAGGTCATCTCGCCGTTCAGGCGGTAGGCGACGGTGCTGAGCAGGCGATTCGCGGAACGAACGAGGTGCGGCCCGGTGTTGAGAACCATGAAAGCGCCCGTGCCGTAGGTACTTTTCAGATCGCCGGCGGCGAAACAGGCCTGGCCGATGAGCGCGGCCTGTTGGTCTCCGGCGACACCCCGGATCGGGAACGCCTCACCGAGCACATTCGGATCGGTCATTCCGAAGTCGCCCGCGCTGTCGCGCACCTCGGGCAGGCAACTCATCGGTACATTGAAAAGCCCGCACAGCCCCTCATCCCAACGACCCGTCCGAATGTCAAAGAGCGCCGTGCGGCTCGCATTCGTGACGTCGGTGACGTGCAGGCGGCCGCGCGTGAGGCGCGCTATCAGAAAGCTATCCACGGTGCCGAAAGCGATGTGGCCCGCTTTGGCCAGATCCCGCGCGCCGGGAACCTTATCGAGAATCCAGGCCAGCTTGGTCGCGGAGAAGTAGGGGTCGAGGCGCAGACCGGTCTTCTCGACCACTTCGGCCTCGTGCCCCTGCTCGGTGAGTTGCCGGCAGCGCTCGGCGGTGCGCCGGTCCTGCCAGACGATCGCGTTGTGGATGGGTATGCCGGTGCGCCGATCCCAGACCACCGTCGTCTCACGTTGATTGGTGAGTCCTATGGCAATGATGCGGGCGGCCTTTTTCCCGCGCAGGCGCTCGATGACGGCGCGCGTCGTGGACAGGACGGTCGCCCAGATGACTTCGGCGTCATGCTCTACCCAGCCGGAAGCCGGATAGATCTGCTCAAAGGCCTGCTGTTCGGTGGCGACCAGGGTGCCGTCAGGGGAAAACGCGATGGCACGACTGGAGCTGGTGCCCTGGTCGATGGACAGCAGGATTCCACTGGTCGCCGCTTTCTCGTTCTCGTCGCGCATACGCTGATCCCCCTCAAAGGAGCAGCTATGCTACTCCATCGCTTTCATGCGCGAACCTGCCGCGCCCAGAGGATGTAAATGCTCGCCGCGTTTTTACCTACGCTCGCCTTGGCCGCTTCGGCCGCTCCAGACCTTGGTGTGCTCCATCAATATGCCTCGGTAGCGCTGAATGCTGAGGGGCAGCAGATCGCTGCCGTCGAGACCGTTCGCCAGCCTTACGCGACGACCGAACAACACGGAGCGGTGGTCGTCCGGGGTAACGACGGTGCGGTCCGGGCCCGGCTGGACCCCTGTGCGAAGTGTAAATATGCCAATGTGACATGGTCGCCGGATGGCAGAACGGTTGTATTTACCGGCAGCGCCGACGGTGTTGCCACACTCTACGGCGCCGCGCCCGATCCAACACAGAAGGGTGGCTTCGTCGCGCGCCGGATTGTCGAGCTGAAAGGCCTGATTGACTCGCCTCGCTGGTCGCCGGATGGCCGCTCGATCGCCGTGCTGGCCACAGCGGGCGCCCACAAGGAGAGCGGCGCGATTCAGGCGGGCGCGCGCGAGGTCGGGGAAATCGGTGAGAGCGAGGACTCCCAGAGGATCGCGACCGTCGCCGCGGCCGGCGGTGAGTTGAAGTTTGTCTCGCCCGGCGGGACCTTCGTTTACGAATACGATTGGACGCCGGATGGCAGGGGATTCGTCGCCACGGCGGCGCAGGGTAACGGCGATAACAACTGGTGGGTCGCCAAACTCCAATCCTACACGTTGGACGGTGTGGCCCGGGTCATCGTTGCGCCCGCTTTCCAGATGAACTTCCCGCGCGTCGCGCCCGACGGGCGCCATGTTGCCTTCATCGGCGGATTGATGAGTGATTTCGGGTCGGTAGGGGGCGATGTGTATGTCGTCGATATCGGTGGCGGTCAGCCGATCGATGTCACTCCCGCGTACCAGGGCAGTTTCACATGGCTCACCTGGCGGGGAAAGCGGCTCGTCGCGGGTCTCATCGTGGGAGGCGAGGTGGGTACGGCGAGCGTCGACCCTGTTGCAGCCACTGTCTCGCAGGTCCATCTGCAGGCGGCCACATATGAAGAGGGCGATAGCTGGGTTGCACTCGATCGCTCGGGACGCCACGCGGCGCTCATGTCTGAATCGTTCGACCATGCCCCACGCATCGAGTACGGAGCCCTGGGCGACACGAAGCCCATCACTCACGATAACGACAGCCTCAAACCGGCACACGCCGCGCGTGATATCCATTGGAAGAGCGACGCATTCTCCGTCCAGGGCTGGCTGCTCAGCCCACTCGATGTGCAGCCGGGCAAGACCTACCCCATGATCATGGTCGTCCACGGCGGTCCGGCCGCGGTCGTCACGTCGCACTTTCTGTGGGACAACATGATCGCGGGCTGGCTGCGTAACGGCTACTTCGTCTTTCAGCCCAATCCACGCGGCAGCTATGGCCAGGGCGAGTCATTCACCCGGGCGAACGTGCGGGATTTCGGTGGCGGTGACTTGCGGGACGATATGGCTGGAATCGACGCCGTCAAACAAGTGGCGCCGATCGACGAGACCCGGCTCGGGATTTACGGTCACAGCTACGGCGGCTACATGACCATGTGGACCGTGACCCACTCGCAACGCTTCAAGGTGGCGGCGGCCGGTGCTGGAATCGCGGACTGGGTTGCCTACTACGGTCAGAACGGCATCGATCAGTGGATGATTCCCTATTTCGGTGCCTCCGCGTATGACGATGCGGAGATCTATGACCGGCTTTCACCGATCCGCTCGATCAAGGCGGCCCGCACTCCGATATTTCTCTACGTCGGAGAGCACGATGTCGAGTGTCCGACCGAGCAGACACGTGAGTTCTGGCACGGACTGCGCGAATTCAACGTACCCACCTCACTCGTCGTCTACGCGGACGAGGGCCATCATCTGGTCAAGCCGGAGCACGTGGCGGATCTCAACCACCGGTTGGTGGCGTGGTTCGATCACTATCTTAAGTAGTACAGCCCATCTGTTAGTAGCACAGGGCCGCCGGCGCCGGCGGACGGGGCAGTCCTACCTCGTCCGCCGATTCAACAAGCGTGAGCTGCGCTCGGTTCACTACAGGCGCGTGGCGGGCCTGCCGGCGATCATGTGGTAGAGCACGAGAACGACCACCGCGCCCAGTATGGCGACCAGCATGCTGTAGAGGTTGAATCCTGTGACCCCAGGCATACCGAAGGTGTGAAACAACCAGCCACCGACCACCGCTCCAATAACGCCCAGGACGATGTCCAGCAGCGCGCCTTCGCCGGTTTTGTTGACAATCTTGCTGGCAATAAAGCCCGCAATGAGGCCGAGAACAATCCAGCCAATCAAAGACATAGCACTCTCCCAGCCGTTGGGTGCCCAGCGCACCCCTGCCGGCATCGCAAGAATCACTCCCGGTACGGCTTCAGTCGCGGTGGCCGCCTCGCTACACTGCGGTACCGAAGTTGCCTCGAGTTGTATCCATGACGACGCTCACCTATCACATCGTGAACGTGTTCACCCGGGGTGACGATCGCTTCAGTGGCAACCCCCTGTGTGTCTTCCAGAGCGGCGCATCTCTCGACGCGGCAACGATGCAGGCGCTGGCCCTGCAGTTCAACCTGTCCGAAACGACCTTCCTGTTGCCATCG
>DATMQL010000016.1:0-11920 GCA_035566815.1 Steroidobacteraceae bacterium
AGGTCGACTCTGCCGCTCGCGATACGCGTGGTCGTGCGTTGGATGGTGATCATCGCGATTCTGCTGGCGATCGGTTTCGTCACCAAGTACTCGGTGGACTTCTCGCGACGCGTGGTGCTCACCTGGGCAGTGATGACACCCGCGGTACTGATTCTCGTGACCGTCACTCTGCACGAGCTCATGAGGCGGCTGTTGTATGACCCGTCGATGGTTCGCCGGGTTGCTTTCGCAGGCTGTAACGAAGTGAGCCTGTCTCTCGCCCAGCGGATTGGTGGCGGTTCCCTGGGCATGCAGGTCGAGGGCTTTTTCGACGATCGCAGTGCAGAGCGTCTCGGGCTGGCGGTGCCGGCGCGCCTGCTGGGCACGCTGCCCGACGTCGTGTCATTCGTGAAGCGGAATCAGATCGATGTGGTATTCGTCGCACTGCCGGTGAGTCATATCCGCAGGGTCGTGCAACTTCTCGATGAGCTGCGGGACACGACGGCGTCGGTGTATTACGTTCCGGACATCTTCGCGATCGACCTCATCCAGGCCCGCAGTGGCGAGTTGTTCGGCATTCCGGTCGTGGCACTGTGTGAGACGCCTTTCTACGGGTACCGGGGTGTCGTAAAGCGCGTCATCGACATCGCACTGGCCCTGACGGTCCTCGTTGTGGCGCTCCCGCTCATGCTGGCTCTGGCGGTACTGGTGCGGAAGTCGTCGCCAGGGCCGGTCATTTTCAAGCAGCGCCGTTATGGCCTCGATGGGCGCGAGATCATGGTCTACAAGTTCCGCACCATGAATGTGATAGAGGATGGTCCTAATGTCATACAGGCGAGCCGTGAGGACGCGCGCATCACGGCGGTGGGCCGTTTCATGCGGCGCTATTCACTCGATGAGCTGCCGCAACTCGTCAACGTGCTACAGGGGCATATGAGTCTCGTCGGCCCGCGCCCGCACGCGGTCGCGCACAACGAGGAATACCGCAAGCTCATCAAGGGCTACATGATCCGGCACAAGGTGCCTCCAGGAATCACCGGCCTCGCCCAGGTGAACGGCTGCCGGGGCGAGACCGCCCGTGTGGAGGATATGCAGGCGCGTATAGATTACGACCTCGAGTACCTGCGGCACTGGTCGCCGTTGCTGGACTTCAAGATCCTGTTCCTGACGGCCGTCCGTCTGCTGCGCGACGAAAAGGCCTACTAGGAGCCACGCTCCTAACCGCACGCGACCGCATCGACATTGTTACGGGGGCATCGTCCTTCTTCATGATCGCGCAAATCCTCAGAGACTTCGCGGCGCTGTTTGTGGTGACCGACCCGGCGGGGCGCGGTAGCGGCGCAGGCGGGCCGGGCGGCGTGGGGCTGGGGCAGCGCGGCGCTGGCGGAGTGTATCCGGGCGCGCCTGGCTCGCCGACGACCCTGTGGCTCCTCGCGCTCATTGTGTTGGCTGGCGCTGTCGTCCGCTTCTGGGGATTGGGCGCGGTCGGTCTCCACGGCGACGAGAAGACCATGGCGCTCCCTGTCATGAACCTCGTCGAGCATGGTTCGCCGCTCATGCCGAGCGGGATGTTTTATCCGCGTGCGGTGGCGCAGCTTTACATGATGGCGGCTTCGGTTCTCGCCTTCGGCCAGTCGGAGTGGGCTCTGCGGCTGCCTTCGGCGCTGTGTGGGATATTGCTCATCATTCTGACCTGGAAGGTGGGCGCCCGTTTTCTGACACCGCTGTGGAATCTGGCTCTGACAGCGGCGGTGGCCTTTCTCCCCAACTTCATCGAGGACGCTCAGACCGCGCGCATGTATGTGTTTCTCGTGACCTGTGTCGCGGGGTATATGGAGTTGATTTTCGCGTGGGAGCGTAGCGGTCGGGTGGGCTACCTGGTGGCGGCGGTGGCGACGCTGCTGGTCGGGATCCAGTTTCACACTCTCGCCATCTTTGCCGCCTTCCTCGTGTTCCTGCCTGGACTCTTGCAGGGGGACTCGCGGAAGTTCTGGGCGGCCGTGCTGGCCTTCGCAGTGATCGTGGTCGGGTTCGAGGCGATCAATACCTGGATTAGCCATGCCTATTTTCAGTCGGTTGAAGCTGACAACGGCGCTGTGGTGAATGGCCCGCACGCGGCGGTCATCCCCCACGTCAAGCACGTCTGGCTGCTGGTTGCAGCTCTGCCGGCGCTCGCTCTTTCATTTTGGGTGGTGGCGCGCCGAGGCATCCAAGGAGCCTGTCTGAGCAATGCTCGCCTACTGCGGCCGCCCCAGATCGGCATCTTTCTGCGATCGTTTCCCTTAAATAGACCCCCGCTATTCGCGGGAAACGATCGCAGAAAGCTGCTCGATCTGGGTCGCCCTCGCTACGGCGATCATTACTCAGACAGGCTCCTAGCGGGGCTCTTACTCGCCGCGGCCCTGGTCGCGGAGGTCGGGCTGGCGTGGCATCTCGCGGCGCTGCTGTTAGTCGCGGCGTTGGTCTTCGCGCGGCGTGTCGGCCTGTTGTCCTGGCCTCGGCTCGCGCTATTCGCTGTCGTAAGTGCTGTTGTCGCCGCGACGGAGATTGCGTTTCTCGTACGCCACGCTGCGGGGTCTGCAAAGCAGATCGCGGGCGTCATCCTGGGGTGGCCCAGCGTGTGGCCGTTCATCTCGATAGCCGGCTATTCGGCGATTGCGATGCTGGTGGTCGCGGGGTCTCTGGCATGCGGGTTGTGGCTGCTGGCTCATCGCAAGCCGGTGCCGGATCACCTGCTGTTGCTGGTGCTTGGCGTGTGGGTGCCGTTGCTCATGATCGGGTTCATGAAGTGGAATATCCCGTCGCGTTACGCAGCCGCGCAGATCATGCCGCTGCTGGTGGCGGCGTTTGCCGCAATGCAGTGGGCGGTAGCTTGGGCATGGGCAACATGGGCTTCGCGCTCGCCCACAATGGCGCGTGGCGGTACGCCAGGGTCTTCCGTGGCTGACGAGCGGGCAGGGCGCGTGCCGGTTGCGGCGCCATTTTCCGGCGGAGGGCCTCCGGCCTGGATTGCCGGCGCAGCCGTGTTAGCGTGCCTGCTGGTCGTCAATCCGATTCACGTGGCGGCGGCTGTGGATTCCGGCTATGCCGATCATCCGGATCACAAGGGCGCCGCGGAATTCGTCGCCGGTCTGCATCCGGGGCCGCAGGACATCATCGTGGCCGAAGACGTTCTTCAGCAGACGTACTACCTGGGCCACGTCGACTACTGGCTCGTCAACAAACAGGTCGCTGCTCCCTTCATGCACAGCGTGAACGGCCGTTGGTTGGACTTCTATACCGATACTCCGCTGCTCGGCTCGGGTGTCGAGTTGGAGCGCCTGGTCGAAAAACAGAACCGTGGCGCGATTTACATCATCGGCAGCGGTGAGAACCAGGAGGACGGGCGCAGCCTCATGCGTGCCTTCGGTATCTCCGAGGCATTGCAGTCGCCGCCATTTCACCTCGTATTCCGCGGCCGGGACGGGTTCACCCGGGTCTGGAAAGTAGATGCCCCCGCCACAACCGTCGCCAAGGGCCGATGACCATGTCCGGCCTCGGCAACCGAACTGCGATTCTGACGCTCTCCCGCCTGGCCAGCTATGGGCTCCAGCTGATCAGTCCGATCTTTCTGGTGCGTCTGCTCACGGTGGCGGATTTCGGCCGCTATCGCGAGTTTTTGCTGTACGCCGCGATTCTCCAGGCGTTCGCACAGTTCTCGATCAACGACAGCCTGTTGTATTGCGTGCCCGCGAATCCGCAGAGCCCGTGGCGACTGGCGCGGCAGACGGCGCTCCTCACTCTATGCAGCAGCGTGTTGGTCGTCCTGGGGCTGGTGGCGCTCGATAGCAGCAGCGGCGGGCGGCTGGTGAATGGTTACGTCGTGCCCCTGGCGGCCTACACGTTGTTTTCGGTCAACCTGGATTTCTGGGAGTATTTCTGGCTCGCCAACGGCCGTGCGCAGCCCGTGTTTTTTTACTCCGCAGGCCGCCTCGCCGTACGTGTCCTCGTCGTCGTCGTCACCGCCAGCCTCACTCACGATTTCCACGCCGTCATCTGGGCACTGGTGGCGCTCGAGGGTGCGCGATTCGTGGCTGCCGGGATTACCATGCTGGTAGTCGACCGAAGCCGGCGGGAGCCACCGCTCAGGGAGCCTTGGCGGGACCAGCTGCGCTTCTGCATTCCGTCCGGAACGGCTTCGCTGCTCGCGATGCTCAACAGGAACATCAGCAACGTCATTGTCGCTCGCTCGCTCGGCGCGGTGGCCCTGGCGCAGTACGCGATCGGCCGGTTTGGTGAGCCGGTCGTCGCCACCGTCCGCAATTCCGTATCGGCCGTGATTCTGCCCGAGATGGTGCGCAAGGATCGTGAGGGCTCTCAGGCAGGGACCGCGCAAGATACCGGCTCACTCGCGCGCGACGCGCGCTCGCAAGCGGCACAGGTGGGCAAAGGCCCTCTAGTGCTTTGGCAGAAGGCCACGGTCGTCAACGCCATCCTGTTGTTTCCGATCGTCGTGCTGGTGGCACGCTATGCGCAGCCGCTCGTCGTGATGGTATTCGGTTCGGCCTACCTGGGTGCGGCGCTCATCATGCAGATCTACATGCTCGTGGTCATTCGCGAGTGCTTCGATTTCGCGCCGGCCCTTCGAGCGCTCAATCGGACCCGCCCGCTCGTGGAGAGCAATGTCGCCGGCCTCCTGGCCTGCACGGTCGCCATGCTCTGGCTGATCCCGGTTGCCGGGCTTGCAGGCGCCATGATCGCCTTCGTCATCGCCAGCTATGTCGACGTGACATGGCTCGGCTGGCGGACGCTGCAGGCCTATGGTGTGCGGCTGAGAGAGCTACTCCCCTGGTGGAGTATCGCGCGGACGGCCTTGGCGGCCGCCGTCGCAAGCGTCCTCATTGCCAACTCCGTATGGACGGAAGTTTTCGGACGGGCCGGAATCGTACTGGCCGGTCTCGCCTACCTGGCAGCGTTCGCTCTGCTGCTGCAGGTGATGCGTATTCCCGAGGCTATGGTGCTGCAGGCGTGGGGTAAACGACTCGTGTTCCGCCGCGCTTCGCAAGCTCGAGAGGTCTGATCATGCGCTGGATGTTCGTGTTGTTGGTCACGCTGCTCATCGCGAGTGACTTTCTGGGCCACAACCCCGGCCTGGGTCCGGGCCTGAGCGTGAAGAACGCCATGCTGTACGTGATCGCGCTGGCGCTGATGTTTCGCATGGCTTTGTCGGGAAACTTCAAGCTGCGCCTGCCCGGGTTGCACATGGCCTGGGGAATGTGGATCGGCTACGCCATCCTGACTTTTTTCGCCGCGTGGCTGGTCATTCACTATCGCAGCTACGACGCGGTTCAATCCGCCATCGCATTGAAGTCGGACATCATCGATTCGGCCATTTTCTGTTTCGTGGTCTTCTACGGCGTGCAGGACGAGAAGGATTATCGCACTGTCATGACCGCGCTCATGGCGGCGATCGGCATCTCGAGCGTGTTGACCCTGACGGACATGGTGGGTCTGACGGGACTCGGTACGAAGATAGGTGAGACCGGGGCGGAGGCCGATCGGGTGTTCGGTGCGTTCGGTCATGCTAACGAGACCGCCGCTCTACTCGCTCTCATGTTGCCGGGCGTGATCGCGATGACCTCCTCGACGCGTGGATTCTGGCGCCTGTTCTGGCTCGGCTGCAGTGCTGCGACCGCCGCGGTGTTTATTCTGACCGTGTCGCGGGGCGCTTACGTCGGCGTTGCGGTCGGTTATCCGATCGCCGTTCTCATGTTCCGGCGTCTGATTCCGCCGGGTCGCATCGCTACGTGGGCTCTCGCGGGTATTGTGCTGGCGGTGATCGGCGCAGGAGTCATGAGTATCGCGGATCCGCGCGCCGCTGCCTCCATCGCGGACCGTGTGTTCGGCATCGGCTCGATGGGTATGAGCGAAGCCTCATCGGGCCGCACCGATATCTGGATGCAGGCCATCAACGAGATGATGGCCAACCCCGTTACGCTGATCACGGGATTCGGCTGGAACGTCTACTCCACCATGCCAACCGTATTCGCGATGCATAACACCTACCTCGATCAGTGGTTCAACCTCGGGCTGCTGGGGGTGGGGGTGTATGTCTTCATCATCTACCTGACGGTCAGGACCGCGAAGCAGGCGGCGGCGTTGACGGTCGGCCCCTTGCGCGCCGATCTGATCGCGTACGTGTTCGGTATGTTGGGGTTGGCTGTATCGGTTTTCTTCGGCAACCTCTACACCTCAAAACCATACATCTGGATGTATGTTGGCCTGACGATGCGCGGCGCGATGTTCGTATTTGATAAAGTGACCGCCACCGAGCGTGCGGCCGCGACTCCCGCGCCACGATTGGGGGTGGGGGTGTCGTTGCGGCGGGCCTAGGAGCTAGGAGCCTTTTCCGACTAATGCTCGTCTGCTGCGGCCGCCCTACAGTTTTCCTAACATCAGGAGCGCGAGGAATTTCAGGCGCTTGGTCTCGCGAGGGGCACGTGACGGCTCCGCCAGAAAGCGATACAGCCATTCGAGTCCGCGCCGCTGCATCCATAGTGGCGCGCGCCTCTTTACGCCTGCGTAGATGTCGAACGATCCGCCGAGGCCCATGTAGAAGCCGGCGGGGTGCACGGCGCGGAAGCGCTCGATGAGCAGTTCCTGTCGGGGAGAGCCCAACGCGACGAACACGAGAGAGGGTTTCGCATGCTCCACTTCGCGCACCAGGGCGTCTATATCGCGTGTGCCCTCGTACCCGTTGCGAGCGATTAAAACGGTGACGTTGGGGAATTCGGCTTCGAGGCGGCGGCGCGTGGCGTTCAGGACTTCGGGTTTCGCCCCGATGAGGGCGACACTGATGGACCGGCCGCGGGACTGGCGTAGTACTTCGAGCCAGAGGTCCGCTCCGGCGACCCTGGTGGAGCGGGCGCCCTTCAATCGCATTGCGACAACCACGCCTGCGCCATCCGGATAGCGCAGAGTGGCACGCTCAACTGTTGCTTCCAGGTCACGGTCAACTGCGCAGGTGATCACTTTTTCAGCATTGATGGCGATCGCGAATCCGCCGGCGCCGCTGTGCGCGTCGGCCAGGATGCGTTGCGCGCAAGCCTCGAGCGACTCGAAGGGACTGACGGGGACACCCCCAACGAAGCGCTCGTCGGCAGGCGTGCGGACCGTTTCTCTCATGCTCGCTCTCCACTCACGGTGGGTACCGTGTTGGTTCACTAGCAAGTTTGCCTCCCGGCTCTTGTGTCTCTCTATGGCCGCATGTCTGTGATAACAGACATAAATATTTCAATTTATGTTTGTAAATTAGACCTGCATCTATTGACGTTTCGGGGCTGGTGGGAACAATAGGGGCGAGGCCGATAGCTCGGCCCGACGTTGCAGACGTGCAATGCGGTCATCGAACCGCTGTGCGCCACGGATTCGCACTCCGAGGACACCACGAGAGCCGCCGCGACGGCATGCGCCATGCGTGCCCGTTTGGCCGGTCAGCTGCAGCGCCTCACCGCTCGACGCTTGCGTCGATTTGTCACCTGCCCCCGGGGGAAAAATGCTTCTTGATTTGATTAGAAAAGGAACGTTCGTCGCGGCCGCGACCATCGCGCTCGCAGCCAGCACCACGTCTTTCGCCTGGAATCCGCCCAATTTTCCGCGTGTCGGGGGAATCCAGATCGGCAGTCCATTCAACTACCAGGATCCGACCTACGAGGCCAACCTGGCCAAGCAGAGCATCATGGTGCTCGCCGATTACCCGACCATGGCGCCGGGCGGCATGTCGATGCAACAAGCGGTAAGCAACATCAAGGCGAAGAATCCCAACGCCCTGGTGTTCACGTATGTCAACGCCAACCAGCTGCGCTCCGACCAGGCGCTCGGGACCACCTCGTGGGGGCCTTATCGCTCCACGATCAACAGCATGAAGTGGTGGCTGTACTCGGACAAGTCGCTGACGAAGTTCGTCAATTCCGGATTTGGCACCCCTGGTGACAACGCGATCAATATGACGCTGTTCACCCCGAAGGATTCGAGCGGCAACACCGCGATCGACTGGATGACCCGTTTTTTTGTCAACACGTATTCGAAGCCGGCGCCCGCGATCGACGGTTTCTTCATGGACAACGTGTTCTGGCGGCCGTACATCGACGGCGACTGGAATCGCGACGGTGTGGTCGACTCGCAGACGAATCCGACCGTGCAGAGCTGGCTCCGCCAGGGCTATGCACGCTATTTCTCGCTCGTAAAGACCCTCATGCCCGGTAAATACCAATTGGGCAACATCGGCGACTGGGGCAATCCGAGCTCCACGCTCACCGAGTACCAGGGAATGGTCAACGGGGGTGTGCTCGAGGCCTTTATCGGCAAGTCCTGGTCGGTGGAGACCTGGGCCGGCTGGGCCAATATGCTGGCGCAGTATCGCAAGGTGATGAGCGCGAGCGCCGCTCCGAAACTCGTCATCTTCAACCAGTGGGGCTCTTCCACGGATTACCAGGGAATGCGTTACGGCTTGGGGACGTGTCTCCTCGACGACGGCTACTACAGCTTCACCGATACCAACAAGGGTTATTACGGTGTGGTCTGGTTCGATGAGCTCGACCAGAGCCTCGGCGCCGCGCAGGCGAAGCCCACGGCCGCGTGGCAAAAGGGCGTCTGGCGTCGCGACTTCGACAACGGCATTGTGCTCGTGAATCCGAAGGGTAACGGTCCCCAGACCGTCACGCTCGAGACGTCTTACCTGAAGATCAGGGGAACGCAGGACCCTGTAACCAACAGCGGACAGTCTGTCACCACGGTTACGCTCAAGGATCGTGACGGAATCATGCTGCTACGGCCGAACCCGGTCACCCGGCCTGCGACGCCGACGAGCTTCAGCGTCGAGCACTAGCTTCAGGCTGGCTTCCAGCTGGAGGTAGGCGCAGCACCAGGTCCGAGATTTCGGATCCTTCGTTGAGACGGGCGGTTGCAGTGAGCCGCCCGTCTTTTCCGAGGGTGAACACGGTCGCGTTGTTCACACCCTTCTCGTTGGTTCTGCACACGATCAGAAGACCGCCGGGCAGCAGTCGTGAGCGCAGATTGCTCACCATGCGCTCGAGGGTCGCCGTATCGAAATAGGCGAGGTTCAGGATGTTGGCAGCACGGAGCACGTGAAAGCGCTGCGTGTAGCTGGTGTTGAGGAGGATGTCATCTTCGACGGCTTGCAGGTGCGGCAGCTGGCTGAGCGACGGGCTCATCAGCGTCAGGGGACGACAGGTGACTCCTAGCCGGTGTTGCGTCGGGCCGCCTGACTGCGGCCCAGGCTGCGCGCGTGCTGGCCCGCTGAGATCGAACAGGACGGTGGCCGCCTTCATCAGTAGCGTGTACGGCAGATAGCGTATTCGGTCACGGCGCCGCGGTGGTGGCATCCGGATCGCCTCGCCGCCTACATCCAACTGCATCAAGTGGCCGGTGCGATCGACGAGCGCTCTCAATCGCGGGCCGAGGGAAATCAGGAAGGCATCGACCACCGCGTCGCCGGCCAGCATGTTGCACTCGATTCCGGCGCGCTCGAGCTCAACCAGCCACTCCGCGGTACTCACTCCGGAAGACACCGCAACGTCCATGACCTCCAGCGGCCGTTGCGCGGGCAGGAGCTTCTCGACCAGCGCGTTCAGATCGTCGAGCCGGCGATGCCGGGTCGTCTTGCGCGTGCCATTGCGCAGTTCAATGGAGTGAAAAAAGAGGTCCTCGCGCTCCTCGAACTGCCGCTCATCCGGCTCGGCCCCGTCACGGGCAAAGTACAGCTCGAATGCCGTTGGAACCGTCGGGTTCATACTCACGCGAGGTAACTACCGGGTGTGGCCCGACTTTCCAGGGCGGGAGTCGACCCCCGGGTTCCCAGCAAACGCTCAACCTGGTCGGTGAAGCCTGCCGTCATGGTCTCTACCGTAAAAAGCTGGCGGACTCGCCGTTGCGCGGCCTTTCCCATCCGCGCCCGCAGGGATTCTGACTCCAGGGTTTGCAGGTGATCCGCGAGAGTCGTGAGGTCTCCGGGCTCAAACAGCAAGCCGGTCTGCCCGTGCAGAACCTGTTCCGAGGCCCCGCCGATATCGCTCATGACCAGGGGCTTTCCGAGGGCCATCGATTCCAGGGCGGCCAGCGAGAAGGTCTCGATGGCATGCGAGACCAGGGTCATGACATCGCAGCAGCCGATGAACGGGCGTACGTCCTCCTGGAGTCCCGTGATGACCACGTGTTCGCGAAGTCCGAGGTCGCGCGCAGCGTTCTCGATCGTGGCGCGCTCGGGGCCGTCGCCGATGAAGAGCGCCTTCGCCGCCACGCCTCGCGAGCGTAGTTGCCCTATCGCTTGCAACAGATCGACATGGGCCTTCTCAGGACGCAGCGACGAGCAGAGACCGATAACATAGTCTTCCGGCGCGAAGCCCAACTCGATGCGCAACGTGAGTTTCTCCGCCGGCGTCTGCCGGTCGGTGAAATGGCCTACATCTACGCCGTTGTGAACCACTCCGTCCATCGCCGCGCGCAAACCGCGGTCGCGCCAGTAGTCTCGCTGGTTCTCGCACACATACAGCAACAGGTCGCTACGCTTGAAGAGCTGCTGATACAGCAGCATCTGCGCCTTTTCCTTGTACGTCCGCAGCAACGTTGTATGGAATACTGTGGCCAGCTTCGGTCGCTCGCGCACGGCTTGCCGGGCGAGATAACCGTAGAGCATCGAGTAGGTGTTCGTGCATACGATCGCGTCGATTTGCTGTGTATGGATGAGGGAACCGAGTTGACGTATCGCCCGGCGCTCGACACCGCGAGTGACATCGCAACACACGAGCGCATCCAGTTTCACCGTGTCGAGTTGCGGGAGCAGGCGTTGGCTGGGCTTCAGATACGCGAGATGCAGGCGAAACCGGTCCGCATCGAGGTGATTCAGCAGCGTAACGACCTGTTTCTCGGCGCCGCCGAGCTCCAGCGAATTGACAATGAACAGCAGGCCGGGGGGTGACAGCTGGGTCATCAGGCCTCGATGTCGATGCTGCGGCCTTGCTGGAGGGCTTCCACCGCCGCGAAGGTGAGGAGCATGGAGCGTCGCGCCTCCTCGAAGGGCACGGGGTGCGGGTTTTCGCCACGCAGGAAGGCGGTCCAGGCGGCCATCTGCTCGGCGTGGCCCTTGCCTTCGAAGTTCCTGGAGGTGCGCTTGCGCCGGCGGTGGATATTGAGTGTCTTGAAGTTCTCCAATTCGGCGGTGAGTCCGGCGCCGAATACGGTGCAGATCTCCTTCGGCCAGGAGCTGTCGCCCTCGGCGGAATAGACGAGCTGCCCGCACGAGCCATCGGCGAATTCGATCTGGGCGGTGACGCTGTCCGGGAAGGGCAGCCTTCCGGCAGCCGGCCAGACCGTCTGCGCGCTGACGCGTACCGGTCGGGACTCGAACAGGAAGCAAAGGAAGTCGAAGAAGTGGCAGGCCTCGCCCAGGACGCGGCCGCCGCTCTCGGCGTGGTTCGCGAACCAGCTGGTGGGCTCGAGGGCTCCGGCCATGACCCGGAAGCTCGCGGTCTTGGGTCCGGGGGTCGATCGCACGAGATGACGCAGTTCGGTTGCCGCTCCCGCGAACCGCCTGTTGAATCCAACCTGCACGGTGCCCTGGCTGCCCGCCAGTGCAGTGTCGATTTGAGCCAGCTCGCCGCGGGTGAGGCAGAGGGGTTTTTCCACGAAGACGTGTCTATCGGCGCCCAGGGCGGCGATGACGAGGGGCGCGTGTAAGTTATGCCGGGTGGCGATGAGCACCCCGGCGGAGACGTGATCGGAGAACACTCGCTCGGAGCTCGTCGCCGAGTGAGCAAAACCGAATTTGTTGCGGACGTGGCTCGCGCTCAGTGCGGTGTTGTTGACGACCGTGCCCAGGGGAATGCGGTCCTTCAGATGGGGAAGGAGCATTGTGCGAGCGAAGTTGCCCGCGCCGATGACGTCA
>DATMQL010000017.1:0-2479 GCA_035566815.1 Steroidobacteraceae bacterium
GGGTAAGCCTGCAATGCGGTAAGACCGCAGTAAGACATAGAACGCCGGTCGGCCGTGCGCAACCGCGCTGCTCCTGGTTCCTGCCACGCGCTCTCCGAGGTTGACCGCAGAGGGCCCGCAACAACCATTCCCGTCATTCCGGCCGAGCAAGCGGGGCTTTGCCCCGCGCGCGAGAGCCGGAATCCAGTAATCAGCGCCGTTCGTTCTTTCACTCCGCTCTGGCGGGGTGCAATCGTGTTCGTAGGACAGGCAAAAGCGCGCGATCTCGCGAGACGAACACGCCCCGCACCTCCTCGCCGTCCGTCGCGAGTGCCCGACCTCATGCTGAGGAGCGTCGCAGCGCGCCCGAGGACAAACAGCCTTGCTCTATCGTCAGCGCGCTGCGACGCGTCTCGAAGCATGGGGTCGGGCCGATCCCGAGCAGGCCATCAAGGCATTCGGTGCCGCCATGCAGGCCATACCTCCAATTCCCAAGGCCAAGGCTGATGGCAGTTCTGAGGAGGCCGCCTGAGTTGGCGGGGCCTTTGGTTTTTCCTGTGCTCTGGCTGGTGGGTCCTTAGAGACGACCGCCACTGCTACAGTCGGGGCGGGTCGGGGTAAAATACCCGGGGGGGCGTCTCCACCCTTGGGAGTTGACTGGTTGTCCCCAAAACATCCTCAAAAACCGTTAACTGAGAAAGGCCGAGCCACTGGCCAAGGAGGCTCCCTGGTTCCCGCGCGTCAAATTTCTGCCGGACGACAGGGACATGATTGCGTAAACGTGTCGGTGTGGGGCCGGGGTTTGCGTCTCTCGAAGTTCTTCTTGTTTGTCGCGTGCGCGGGAAGTGTGATCGCTGGAGCGGGCGGCGCCGCGCTTGCCGATTATCGCATCAGGAACGACTACGGCGGCTTCATCCATAAGTACAAGCTCAAATACGCCGCCATCCGCGACAGTGGCAAACGGGTCATTATTGACGGGGTCTGCAACTCCGCCTGCACCCTTGTTCTCGGGATCGTGCCCCTCAACAGAGTCTGCGTCACCCCGCGGGCTAGTCTCGGCTTTCACACGGCCTATTTCGACAAAACGTATACGGCTGGCATCAAGGTGACGAGCTATTGGGACACCGCGGATATGCTGGCGTACTACCCGGAGACGGTTAAGGAGTGGATCGACCGTCACGGCGGGCTCACCCCAGACGTCAAGACCGTGAAAAACGGCCCCGAGCTCTGGGCCATCGTCGATCCCTGCCCGGAGGAAGTTTTCTGAGTGTCGTGCCGCTTCCCACTCATCGTCAGCGGTTCTCGACCACCTGGGTTGCCCGCCCCCCCTACTCCGCCGCCACCCGCGCCGGCTCGAGCGGCTCCAGCCTGGCGGCGCAATACTTGAACTCGGGGATCTTGCCGAAGGGATCGAGCGCGGGGTTGGTGAGGAGGTTCGCCGCAGCTTCCACAAAAGCGAAGGGGATGTAGACGACGCCATCGGGCACGCCGTCATCCTGGCGCACCGCAAGCTCGATGGTGCCGCGGCGCGTGGACACCCGCACCATGTCTCCCGGCGCAATGCCAAGCCGCGCGATGGTGCCGCGCGAGACGCTTGCGATCGGCCCCGGCTCCAGCGCATCGAGGGTGGCCGCGCGCCGGGTCATGGCGCCGGTGTGCCAATGCTCGAGCTGGCGGCCGGTCGAGAGCACGAACGGATATTCCGCGTCGGGCCGCTCGTCCGGCGGCGTGATGCGCGCCGGCACGAGCTTGCCGCGCCCGTCCTGGGTGGGGAAGCGGTCCGCGAACACGACGTCGTGTCCAGGCTTGTCCGGCGCGTCGGAGGGATAGGTGGTCGCGCTTTCCCGCTCGATCCTGTCCCACGAGATGTTGTCGAGCGCCGGCATCAGGGATGCCATCTCGGTGTAGATCTCGCTCGGGTGCTGATAATTCCAGGCAAGCCCGATGCGGCGCGCGATCTCCTGGGTGATCCACCAGTCGACTTTCGCCTCGCCGGGGAGCGCAAGCGCCTGCCGCCCCATCTGCACCTGGCGATTCGTGTTGGTGACGGTGCCGTCCTTCTCCGGCCACGCCGAAGCCGGCAGGATCACGTCGGCATAGGCGGCGGTCTCGGTAAGAAAGATGTCCTGCACGACGAGGTGATCGAGCGCTGCGAGCGCTTCGCGCGCGTGGTTGAGATCGGGGTCGGACATGGCGGGGTTCTCGCCCAGAACGTACATGCCCTTGATGGTGCCCGCATGCACCGCCTTCATGATCTCGACCACGGTGAGGCCGCGCTTGGGATCGAGCTTGGTGCCCCAGGCCTGCTCCACGCTCGCGCGGATGCCTGCATCCTCGACCGAGCGGTAGTCAGGGAAGAACATTGGAATAAGGCCGGCGTCGGAGGCGCCCTGCACGTTGTTCTGCCCGCGCAGGGGATGCAGCCCCGTGCCGGGACGCCCGACCTGGCCGCAGATGAGCGCGAGCGCAATCAGACAACGCGCGTTGTCGGTGCCGTGGA
>DATMQL010000018.1:0-12380 GCA_035566815.1 Steroidobacteraceae bacterium
CGGACCAGGACATCACAAAACTGCCGAATCCGAACCCGAACCTGCTGGTGATCGTCCCGGCGACTTCCGCCGACCCCACTGTCCAGAAGTCGTACGAGTTCTCGGTTGGCAATGTGCCCAATGGTATTTATGTGTACACCGACCCTGCCGCCTTCGCGACTCGCGTTCAGTACAACATTGGCGCCATAGGACCGACCAGCAAGCTGGTCGCGACCGGTAAATATGACGGTGCGGGTAATTTCGTTGCCACGAACATCGAAATAGCCGTGCACTGAGCGAGCCCGCATGCCTTGGAAACGGCGTCCGTTCGACGGTGGCGACCTGGCACGCGCATTGAACATCGCCGATCTCCGCGCGGTGGCTCGGCGGCGCGTGCCGCACTTCGTGTTCGAATACGTCGAAGGTGGCGCCGAGGATGAGGCCTCACTCCGCTGCAACCGGAGCTCGTTCGAGGCATTGCGGCTGGTTCCACAGACACTTGTCGATACCTCGAGCCGGCACCTGCGGACCGAGATCCTGGGACGCCCCGCAGCCGCGCCACTGATTATCGGTCCCACCGGACTGAACGGTATGTTGCACGTCGATGGTGACATCGGCCTGGCCCGCGCGGCGGCTCACCTGGGCATTCCGTTCACCTTGAGTACGATGTCGACCACGAGGCTCGAGGACGTCGCCAAACAGGCGGGCGGCCGACTGTGGATGCAGCTGTATGTCATGAAGAACCGCGCGGTGGCGGAGGACATCATGACCCGCGCGGCTGCCGCCGGGTACGAGGCGCTCGTGTTCACGACGGATGCCAATGTCTTTGGCAGCCGCGAGTGGGATCGACGCAGCTACCAGGCGCCCGGAAAACCAACATTGCGGGCCAGGCTGGATGCGTTACGTCATCCCGGTTGGCTGCGCAGCGTCCTCATGGCGAACGGTATTCCCCGCTTCCGCAACCTGGAGGGGTTTCTCCCGCCGGGCGCGGCGAGCGCGGTGGGCGGGAGCACCATTATCCCGCAGCTCTTCGAGGCCACGATCACCTGGGATGACATCACCTGGATTCGCCGCTTCTGGCCGCGCAAGCTGTTGATCAAAGGCGTGTTGAGTGTGCCCGACGCGGAGCGCGCGGCTGCCCTGGGTTGCGACGGTATTGTGCTGACGAATCACGGCGGACGGCAGCTCGACTCCTGCGTAGCACCGATCGATGTGCTTCCTGAGATCGCCGCTGCCGTGGGAAAGCGCCTCAGCATCATCATCGATGGCGGATTCCGACGCGGCACCGACGTCATCAAGGCGCTCTCCCTGGGCGCGAACGCCGCGATGACCGGGCGAGCTACGCTGTACGGTCTCGCGGCGAACGGCGAGCGCGGCGTCGAGCGGGCGCTCGAGATTCTGACGACCGAGATGGAGCGCGCCATGGGCCAGCTCGGCGTCAACTCAGTTGCTGACCTTGGACCCCACATCATTCGTCGCAGCTGACTCGCGCAGCAGTCTCTCGAGTTCCCCTTTCCAGATCGCGGGCAGGCTGTGAGTCTGGTGCCCGGCGGTCCGGTCGCTCAACGGAATCACGACAGCCCGGCCGTGCGGAACGCGCTTGATCTCACGCTCGAGGATGCCTAGTTCCGGAGGATTGATCAGATCGTCCGCGGAATTCACCGCGACCAGAGGAACTTGGATTTTCTCCAGGAGAGGACCAGGGTCGTAGTCGTGTGAAGCATCCAACGCGTACATGATGTCGTTGGCGTCATTTGTCTTCACGAAATCGGCGACATACACCTCGAGCGCCTGGTCCGCCTGGGCAAGCGTCGGTGCCTGCCGCTGACGCACTACAGGGTTGCTGCTAACGAACCAAAGCATCCCGGCCACAGTCTTGAGCGCCGCGGGCTGCTTCTGATAATCGCCCCCATGCCACTCGGGGTCGTTGCGGATCGCTTCGATGCCCATGAGTCGCCACGCGCGGTTACGCCCGGCGACCTGGGCCGGGAGGCTCGCCAACGGCATGAGCGCGTCCACGAAGTCGGGGTGCTGCTCGCCCCAAACCCACGTGTGCATGCCGCCCATGGACGTGCCCATGACCAGACGAGCGTGATTGACACCCAGCCCCTCGGTGAGCAGGCGGAACTGCGCGGTCACCATGTCCGTGTACCCGTAATGGGGAAAGCGCGCGTGCAGACCGTCACTCGGCTTACTCGATTTTCCGTGGCCGATGCCGTCGGGCATCACGATGAAATACTTCGTGGCGTCCAGCGGCTGGCCGGGGCCAAACAACTCGCCAGCGAATTGTGGACGTAGAAAGCCCTCGGCACTGCCTCCGGTACCATGTCCAATGAGGACTGCGTTACGCACCATCCCGCGTGCGTCTTTAGAGGGCTTGCCGAGCGTGAGGTAGTGAATCCGCAGCTCCGGCAATGTCTCGCCGGAGGTGAACGTGAAGCCTTTGATGACGTAGTCGCCCACCACAGGCGTCGGGGGCGTTGATGGCGAGGTGGCTGCCGTGGCGTTCCCGGTCAGCATGAGGGCCGGCAGCAAGGCCTTGGCCCAACGGACTACTTGCCCTATGAATCTCGTATTCATCACGCCGACCCCGCTGAGTGCCGCTTTTTGACAGCGGCACTCTAGCGGGAGCGTGATCTTCGAGCTAGGAGCCTGTGTGGCTAATGATCGCCGTAGCGAGGGCGCCCCTCATCGAGCCTGCGCGGCCCGGCAGGTTTCCACGACCGTTTCCCGCGAATAGCGGGGGCCTATTTAAGGGAAACGATCGCAGAAAGATGCCGATGAGGGGGTGCGACGCGTGCGTCGCACGGGTGGGGCCGCAAGGCCACACCCTGGTCCGGCTGCGAGCGCGCGAAGCGCGCGCAGTAGACGGCCGCAGTAGGCGAGCATTAGTCACACAGGCTCCTCGATCCTCAAGCGGACAGGACACCCTTCGTTTTCGCTGTGTGCGTGGCGATCGCATCCATCAGCGGGGGCGACAGGCAGTCATACGGCTCGAGGTGCAGCTCTTTCAGCCGCGCGCGCACGGCGCCCATCTGCGCCGGTGGGAAGCCCGACTCGATGATCGAGGAGACGAACGCAGCGAACGTGGGCGCCGACCAGCCGTTCTCTTTCGACAGCTCGGTATGCACGAAGTCCAAACCGTAGAACGCATGACCCTTGTTCTCGATGCGTCCGTACATATGAACGCCGCAACCCGTGCAAGCATGGCGTTGAATCGTCGCGGTCGGATCCACGACCTTGAGCTTCTGCTCATTCGCGGTGACTTTGACGTTGTCACGACCCGTCACTGCGATCTGCGCGAAGGTGGCGCCCTGCGGCTTCCAACACTTGGTGCATCCGCAGACATGGTTATGGGCGACGTCGCCCTTGATGCTGACGGTCACCGGCGACGAGGTGCATTTGCAGGTCAGCGTGCCACCGGCGAAGTTGGCAACTCCGGGTTTGACGCCACCATCGACGGCCGGATGAATGGTAGTAGCCATGATGTTTTCCTTTCAGCGGTTTTGCTTGAATCAAAAAGCGATTATGTTTGCGGCGGTCTCGCGCGGGCTGTGCGCCCCAGGCCAGGCGCCCCCCTAAAACGTCACGACGGAGCGAATCGACTCGCCCTTGTGCATGAGGTCGAACGCGTCGTTGATCTTCTCGATCGGCATCACGTGCGTGATGAGGTCGTCGATGTTGATCTTCTTATCCATGTACCAGTCAACGATCTTCGGCGTGTCGGTACGGCCGCGGGCGCCCCCGAACGCACTCCCCTTCCACACACGACCGGTGACGAGTTGGAATGGGCGGGTCTTGATCTCCTGTCCGGCACCGGCGACTCCGATGACCACCGACACACCCCAGCCGCGGTGGCAACACTCGAGCGCCTGGCGCATGAGATCGACGTTGCCCACGCACTCGAAGCTGTAATCCGCGCCGCCATCCGTGAGCGCAACCAGGTGTTGCACCAGGTCGCCGCCGACTTCCTTCGGGTTCACGAAGTGCGTCATGCCGAACTTCTCCGCCAGCGCCTTGCGCCGCGGATTGATATCCACGCCGATGATCTTGTTGGCACCGACAATGCGCGCGCCCTGGATCACGTTCAAGCCGATACCGCCGAGGCCAAACACCACGACATTCGCACCAGGCTCGACCTTGGCTGTGTTGATGACGGCGCCGACGCCTGTGGTCACGCCGCAGCCGATATAGCAAACCTTCTCGAACGGGGCGTCCTCGCGAATCTTCGCCAGGGCGATCTCCGGCAGCACGGTGTAGTTGGAGAACGTCGAGCAGCCCATGTAGTGATGGATCATCTCCTTACCGATGGAGAAGCGGCTCGTGCCGTCGGGCATCACGCCCTTACCCTGTGTGGCGCGGATGGCCGTGCACAGATTCGTTTTGCGCGAGAGGCATGATTTGCACTGCCGGCACTCCGGCGTGTACAGCGGAATCACGTGATCGCCCTTTTTCAAGGTGGTGACTCCCGGACCGACGTCGACGACAATTCCCGCGCCCTCATGGCCGAAAATGACAGGAAACAGGCCTTCCGGATCGGCACCCGAGCGGGTGAACTCGTCCGTATGGCACACACCACTGGCCTTGATTTCGACCAGGACCTCACCCGCCTTGGGCCCCTGGAGATCGACTTCGACCACTTCCAGCGGTTTTCCCGCCGCGTATGCGATTGCAGCTTTCGTTTTCATGCGACCCTCATTTCAACTACCCGCACGGGCGACGGTCCCGTGCCTGGCGAGCGCCAGAGTCTACCCGCTGCCTACGTGAAATTAATACGGCCCACCGACCCTGGGTCGCCCGCGCGGGCAGTGTTCCAATACGGAACAGTCATCAGGGGCTTTGTATCGAAAGCGATGCTCGTGTACGTGACACTTTCGGTGCCGTGGCATAATCGTCCGGAGATCGAACACTGCGTTCGATGCCGGGAGCTCTGCCAGTCTAGAGGGGGAGGCCATGCTCCAGCAGATCGGTAGTCACGCCCGTTACATTCAGTCGGTCCTGCGGGGCACGGCACGCGAGGATAGCGCTAGCACGCCGGATTACGTGAAGCGCTCCTGGTTGCGTTGTCTCGGCCAGTACCATCTCGACCCGCAATCACAGCGGGAGCCTTTTGTTTTGCCTCGCGAGGAGCGCCTCGCCCGTAAAGAGCAGAACCTCGAGCTGGTCTCTTTTGCTGACGCCGAGATGGCTCATCTGTACCACCAGCTGGCCGGATCGGGTTATTCCATCATCCTGACTGATCTGGACGGAGTACTGCTCGATTACTACGGCGACCTGAGCTTCCGCAACGCCGCGTTCCGCACTGGCCTGGTGCTGGGCGCCGTCTGGAGCGAGGAGCACGGCGGCACGAACGGCATGGGCACGTGCCTGTTCGAGCGCGCACCGCTCATCATTCATCGCGACCAACATTTTTTCTCACGCAACACGGGGCTGACTTGTTGCGCGGCACCGATATTCGACTACCGCGGCGAGCTCGTTGCAGTGCTGGATGCCTCCGGCGAATCCGATCGCGCGCAGCAGCACACGCTGGTGCTGGTCAACATGTCGGCGCAGATGATCGAGAACCGGCTGTTCCTGAACCGCTTCCGGGACGGTTTCGTGGTGCGCTTCCACAGCCGGCCCGAGCTGGTCGGCACCTGGAGCGAGGGGATCATCGCGATGGATCCGACGGGCGCCATCGCCGCACTCGACCGCAACGCCCTCTTCCAACTCGGCTTCAAGAGCTCGGCGGAGTTGGTGGGCGCACCGCTCGAGCGCCTTTTCAACATCTCACTGCCCGCGCTCGTCGGCCGCAGTCAGAAGAAGTCATTCCACCCGCTGGCGATTTACGAGACCCGCCATGGCGGCCGCTTTTTCGCCGTCGCACAGGCGCCGCAATCGAAGCGGACTCCCGCGAGCAAACTCGCCGAGCCGCCCGAGGAGCGCTCGATGCCCGAGGCGGGACGCAGCGTTCTCGATGAGCTCGATCTCGGCGACCCGGTCCTGGCACGCAACATCCAGGCCGCCAAGCGGCTCGAGTCACGCGACATTCCGATCCTCCTGCTCGGTGAGTCGGGCACGGGCAAGGAATTTTTCGCGCGCGCTCTGCACTCGGCCAGCGAGCGAGCCGACAAGCCGTTCGTTGCGGTGAATTGCGGCTCGCTACCCGAGACACTCATGCAGAACGAGCTGTTTGGTCGTGCGGGTGGTGTCAGCACTGCGGCGGAAGACGAGCGCGGCAGAATCGTACAGGCCAACGGCGGCACCCTCTTCCTAGATGACATCGGCGACCTGCCGCTCGAGTTGCAATCGCAGCTTCTGCACGTATTGGAGGAGCGCGAGGTATTGCCACGCGGTTCGGAAACCCCGATCAAAGTCGACATCCGCCTGGTGAGTGCCGCGCGCGGCAGCCTGCAGGAAAAGATCCGCCGCAGCGAGTTCCGGGAAGATCTGTTCTACCGGCTGCAGAGCCTGGTCCTCACGTTACCGCCGCTGCGGGACCGTAAAGACAAACAGGCCTTGATCCGTCACATCTTTTCGCAGGAGAGCGCCGCGACTCCTGCTGTCACCCTGAGCGAAGACCTGGTCGACGCGCTGTGCGCCTACTCGTGGCCGGGCAACATCCGCCAGTTGCGTAACGTTCTGCGCGGCATGATTGCATTGCGAACCAGTGACCGGCTCGACATCACGAGTCTCCCCGCGGACTATGGCATCGGCCAACCCGTCGCCGAGCATGAGGCGTCGGACGGCCCCGGCGAAACGCAGTCCCTCAATCCGCTGGAAAAAGCGGAGCGCAGCGCCCTGCTGCGGGAAATCGACCTTCATCACGGCAATATCAGCCGCGTCGCGCAAAAGCTCGGTATCGGGCGGAATACGCTGTATCGCAAGATGAGGCGGCTCGACATCGCATTTCCTGCGAGGCAGTCGGCACGGCGCTGAGCCACAATACGTGTCCCCCGTGCCCCTTTCTAAAGGAGCCTCTCGATGGCGGACACGATTTTTGGAAAAATCCTCGCGGGGCAGATCCCCTGCCACAAGGTGTACGAGGACGATAAAGTCCTCGCGTTTCTCGATATCAATCCCCTGAGCACAGGGCACACGCTGGTGGTCCCCAAGGAGCCGGCGGAGACGATGGACCGGCTTTCGGACGAGTCCGCCGCAGCACTCGGCCGTGTACTACCCCGCATCTGCCGAGCCGTAATCGCAGTCACGGGCGTCAAGCAGTACAACGTGCTCGAGAACAACGGCACGGCGGCTCACCAAGCGATTGCGCACGTGCATTTCCACATCATTCCGAAGCCGAACGCCATCGAGGGACTCGGTGTGGGCTGGCCACAGCAGGCGTTCGACCACAAAGCCGGGGGAGAGCTGGCCGCGAAGCTGCGCGCGGCCGTGGGTTGATTGCGCCGGGACTTGACAGTCGGTAAGTCTCTGCTTACTGTAAGCCGCGACTGACGTTCTGGTGAGCCTGTAACCCAACCCATACGAGGGATCGATCATGAGTGACATCGTCATCCACGGCGTGCCTGGCAGCCCATACCTCCGCAGCGCTCTGCTGGGCTTCGAGGAAAGAGGCATCCCGTATCAGCTCGCGGCAATGCCGTTCGGAGCGCAGCACGGTGATGAGCATTTGAAGCGGCAACCCTTCGGTCGTATCCCGGCTATGGAACACGGCGAGTTTTGCCTTTATGAGACGCAGGCGATTCTTCGCTACGCGGACACTTTGGGCTCCGGGCCTTCGCTGGTGCCGCGGGACTCACGGGCGGCGGCCCGGATGAATCAGATCGTGGGCATCGTCGACTGGTATGTGTTTCCGACCATATCGGTGGGTATCACTGCCGAGCGTCTCATGTCGCAAGCCTTCTGGGGCCGTCCCACCGACGAGAGCAACATCGCGAAAGCCATGCCCGCCGCGCGCACCTGTATCGGAGAAATCGACCGCCTGAAGGGTGCGTCGGAATTCCTGACGGGTAGCAGCCTGTCCATTGCGGATCTTATGTTGGTGCCGCATCTGGAGTATTTTCGCGCCATTCCGGAGGGAACCGAGCTTTTGAAGGGGACCTCGCTCGACGGCTGGCTGACACGCATGACGATGCGTGCGAGCATGCAGGCCACCCGGGCGGAGCGACTCAAACAAACCGCATGATGACCCGACGGACGAAATGACCAAAGGAAGCGACTCCGCCGCCACAGCCCTCGCCGCGCTTGCCGACCCGACGCGCCGGCAATTGTTCGAGCGCCTGAGATCCGGGCCGCGCGCCGTGGGCGAGCTGGCGCGCGGTGTTACCGTTTCACGGCCGGCGGTGTCGCAACATCTGGCAGTCCTGAAGGCCGCGGGACTCGTCAGAGATACGGCGACCGGGACCCGGCGGGTGTATGAGATCGACCCGAAGGGACTCGGCGCCATCCGCGCATGGCTCGACGACATGTGGGGCGGTGCCCTGGAGAGCTTCGGAGACGAGCTCGAAAAAGAAGAACTCAATAAAAAGGACAGCGAATGAGTAGCCTCCCCCTCGGAATCCGTCCAGCGCCCGTAAGAAAGAGTGTTGTCGTGAAGGCGGACGTAGAGCGTTCATTCAACGCCTTTACGAGCCGCATCGGAAAATGGTGGCCACGCACACACACCATCGGTTCAACACCTCTGGCGGACGTCATAATCGAGCCGCGTGTCGGTGGACGTTGGTACGAGCGTAGCGGCGACGGGGCCGAGTGCGAGTGGGGAAAAGTCCTCGCCTGGGACCCACCCGGGAGGCTCATTCTCGCCTGGCAGGTGGATGGCGACTGGAAATACAACCCCGCGCTCGTGTTGGAGGTAGAGGTTACATTCACGGCACTCGAGGCCGGGGTGACGCGCGTGGACCTCGAGCACCGGAACCTCGAGAGATACGGCGACCGTGCGGCGGAAGTTCGCGAAAAAATCGGCTCCGACCGCGGCTGGCTGGGCATTCTCAAGGCGTTCGTAGCGGATACGGAGGCCGCCTTCCCTCCCAAGGCCTGAGCGCAGCTTGCCGGGAACGCTTCTTGCAATCCTACGACCGTTCTAGTTAACCCGTGTTAATAGATCGTGTCTTTGAATCAAGAGCTGGCAAAATCTCCAACAGGCATTCAAGGCCTGGATGAAATTACCAACGGCGGCCTGCCCAAAGGCCGCCCTACCCTGATCTGCGGGGGCGCCGGCTCGGGCAAGACCCTCCTGGCCGCGAGCTTTCTACTCAACGGGATCGTTCAGTACGGCGAGCCTGGCGTACTGATGACCTTCGAGGAGACGAGTGAAGAGCTGGGCAGCGACCTGGCTTCCCTCGGATATGACCTCGAGAAGCTCGTCGCCTCGGGCCAACTCGTCGTCGACTACGTGCGGGTCGAGCGCAGCGAAATCGAAGAAACCGGCGAGTACGACCTCGAGGGACTGTTCGTCCGACTCGAGTACGCCATCAACTCGATTGGCGCCCAGCGCATTGTGTTGGACACCATCGAATCCTTGTTCGCGGGACTGTCCAATCCTGGAATTCTACGCGCCGAGCTGCGGCGACTGTTCCGATGGTTGAAAGACAAACGTCTTACAGCCGTACTGACGGGTGAGCGCGGCGACGCGGGCCTCACTCGCCAGGGGCTGGAGGAATATGTGTCGGACGCGGTGATTCTGCTGGATCACCGGGTGCAGGAGCAGGTCTCCACCCGCCGACTGCGCATCGTGAAGTATCGGGGCTCGCATCACGGGACCAACGAGTACCCCTTCCTGATCGACCGCGAAGGACTGAGCGTGCTGCCGGTGACTTCTCTCGGTCTGACACATCCTGCGATCAATGAGCGCGTCTCGACCGGCGTAGAGCGCGTGGATGACATGTTGAGTGGCCGCGGCTACTTCCGCGGCAGCACCATACTTCTCTCTGGAACCGCGGGCACCGGCAAGACGAGTCTCGCGGCGCACTTCGTGGATGCAGCCTGCCGTCGTGGCGAGCGTTGCCTGTATTTCCTGTTCGAGGAGTCACCTCAACAGCTGATGCGCAACATGCGCTCCATCGGTATCAACCTGCAGCAGTGGGTGGATCGTGGGATCCTGAAATTCCACGCGGACCGCCCTTCGCGCTTCGGCCTCGAGACGCACCTGGCCGCCATGCAGCGCGCCGTGCGCGACTTCCAACCGCTCGTGACCGTCACCGACCCGGTGACAAACCTTCTGACTGTGGGCACACACAGCGACGTTCGCTCGATGCTCACACGCGTCATTGACTATCTCAAATCGGAGGGGATCACCGGTCTCTTCACGAGCCTCACTCCCGGCAGCCAGGAGCTCCAGGAGACGGATGCGGGGATCTCCTCTCTCATGGACACCTGGATCGTACTCCTCATCAACGAAGAAAATCGCAGGCGGCGCCGCTGGCTGTCGGTATTGAAGTCCCGCGGCATGGCGCACTCCAACAGTGTGCGTGAATACCTGCTGACGGACCATGGACTTCAGGTGCTCGATGGAGATTCCACCGGCCAGGGCCGGATGGCTGCGGTGTAGGAACGACATGCAAACCTCGACGGAGCCTGTTTTGTCAGACAGCGAGACATTCTTGTTGCGGCTGTATGTAGCGGGGCAGACCCCCAAATGTATGCGTGCATTCGCCAATCTCAAACGCATCTGCGAGGAATACCTCGCCGGGCGCTATCACATCGAGATGGTCGACTTGCTGCAGAATCCGCAACTCGCCCGCGGCGACCAGATTCTCGCCGTGCCGACCCTGGTGCGCCGCCTGCCCGAACCCATCAAGAAGATCATCGGTGATCTGTCGAACACCGAGCGAGTGCTGGTCGGACTCGACCTGCGTCCCGCCCGACGGTCCACCCCGTGACAGCGCCCGAGGACACACCGGACGATGTCCCGACACTAGCCGGGGTTCCGGAGACTATCGCCGAGAAATACATCCTCAGGCTCTATGTCACGGGGATGACCACACGGTCGGCACGGGCTATCGAGAATCTGAATACGTTCTGTGGGAAGTACCTGGCGGGGCACTACGAGCTGCAGGTCATCGACGTCTACCAACAGCCCGAGTTGGCACGGACCGAGCAGATTGTGGCGGTGCCGACGCTGATCAAGAAACTGCCGTTGCCCTTGCGACGGCTCATCGGAGACATGTCCGACGAGGAGCGTGTCCTCGTCGGACTCGACATTCTTCCACGCGAGTGAAGATGGAGGATAACACAACAGTGGTGGACGATCCGGATGCTCAGCAACGGATTGCGGAGCTCACCGCAAGACTGGAGGAAGCGGAAGAAACCCTGCGTGCCGTCAGTGCGGGCGAAATCGACGCGTTCATCGTACAGGGACCGCGAGGTGAGCAGGTCTACAGCCTCCGCAGCGCCGAGCAGCCTTACCGTACACTCGTCGAAGAGATGCAGGAAGGCGCCGCCATTCTCACGCCCGCCGGCGACATCGTGTATTGCAACCGCCAATTCGCGACGCTCCTGCGGATACCCTTGGAGGAAGTGATCGGCACGGTGTTCGACCGCTTTCTCAGCGGCAGCGACCGGATGGCATTCGCGATGCTCAGGAAGGCAGGCTCCGGCAAATTCCGGGCGCGCCTCACGGCCGCGGACGGCCGCCTGATCGATGTGTACCTGTCTCTCTCGGCTTCGAAGGCGGACGACGACACCGAACGCCTCAACCTCATCGTCACGGACCTGAGCGCGCTGCTCGACGCGCAAAGCGGTCGCGACCGGGCGGAACAGGAGAGCCAGGCTAAGGATGAGTTCATGGCCATGTTGGCCCATGAGCTGCGCAATCCGCTCAGTGCAATCAGCGCCGCGGTCCAGGTTCTCGAAGCCAGCAACGGCCAAGACGCCCCTGCCCTGCGGGCGCGCTCCATCATCGGACGACAGGTGCATCACCTTGCCAGGCTGGTCGACGACCTGCTCGACGTCGGCCGCGTCGTGACAGGGAAGATCGCGCTCGAGCGGCGCCCTATTGATTTTGCCGACCTCGTGCACCGGGCGGTGGCCGTCTGTAGCGAGCGGCAGAGCGATCATCGGCTGGAGATCAGTACCCAACCCGTGTGGATCGAGGGCGATCTGGTTCGAATGGAGCAGATTGTTAACAACATCGTCGGAAACGCCGTGAAGTACACGCCGGCGGGCGGGATGATCCGGGTGCGTGTGACTCTTGATGGCGGCGATGCCCTGCTGCGAGTCGAGGATAACGGTTATGGCATCGCGCCGGAGTTACTGCCGCGGGTGTTTGATTTGTTCGTGCAGGGCGAGCGGACTCTTGATCGCGCGCAAGGCGGACTGGGTATCGGATTGACGTTGGTACGTCGCCTGGTGGAACTGCACGGGGGCACCGTATCGGCGTCCAGCGACGGGCCCGGCCGCGGCAGTGCGTTCACGGTTCGACTGCCGAAGGTAGCGTCGCCACAGAACACTCAACCGTCACTGGA
>DATMQL010000019.1:0-28550 GCA_035566815.1 Steroidobacteraceae bacterium
GGTACCGATACTCGCTTTTGCCTATAGCCCCTGTGGCCCGGGTGTCTACGAGGCGTGGCTCACCGATCAGCTCCCGCAGCACGCCGCCTTGTCGCCCGAGAGGAACCCGCACCATCGCCTCTGGCTCAAACGGCTCAGGGCGCACGAACTCAACTACGGCGTGCCTGGGTCCGCTCTCTGAGTTAGATGACGCTTCGAATTCGAGCTTGCGGAGGCCTTCTCGAATTTCAGTGAATTTCGTGTTCATCATTTCCGACCCCTCGGTGCCATCTATTCTTGACCTGAGTGGCATTTGGGAAAGAACCGTACCACAGAGGGGTCTTTTTGTCTCATAGGTGGAATTGTGTAGTTGCGATGCACACATTTACGCCGGAATGTTCCAGGCGGTTCTGATTACCGTATTGCTGCGACGGTGGCGTCAGCTGGAACTGAGGAGTCGGATCACTCAAGCGCAAACGTCGCCCTGGCCGTCGGTTGAGACGCCTGTGGCGGCTCGCACCCGGGACGCCGGAACAGCACGTGTCAGAACACGTGTCAGAATGGACCTCTAAGCTGTCCAGTCCTCGCCCGACCATATGCCGTAGCACTCGGTGTGGAACCGAAGAGTCTTGATTGTGAGCTCAGTGCGCAGTTCGACCTCGCACTCGATCTGTGTGAAGTCAATGCTTCTGCTGCATCCCGAACAGAGCCTGCCGCTGCCTGGTCCCGCCCAGGCCGTTACGACATCGCCTGAGGCGAGCCGCTTCGTTTTCGGATTCTCTCGCGTGATGTCTCGCGCGCTCCCCTCGTTCATACGGTTACGCCTCTGGTCGCCTCGGGAAGGCGGGCCGCTAAATTCAAACGTCATGAGCACCTCAGCGCGGCTCTGTTCTTCTCATATATGAGACCATCGGTCTCACATAAACAAGTGTCTCCGGGTGCAGACATCGTCCAGCTTCGCCAAGTCCAACTGGAGCGAGTCACCGCGGATGTTCAGCAGGCGCGAGCCGCGGCCGCGATGTTGTGTTGGCGAATTCGACCAACCCTGTCGGCTGATTCCCACGTGTTTTCCAGCGGTACGCCGCGGTCCGGATCCTTTAGCGATCGAAATCGAGCGGGTCGCTTTCGGCACGGCGCGGGGCAGTGGGCTCCCGGACTCTGTTTCTATGGAGACGACCGAACAGTCCAGCCTTGGCGACACGCGCTCCTCTAGCAGCATCCAGTACGGTCGCATAGGCGGCATCTCGCTCCGCCTTTGTCGAGAAGCGCCGCAGGAGTTTCGCGGCTCCCTTCACCACCTCGGCAACCCGGACGGGATCAGTCAACCCCGTCACCAGACCTTGCGCCAGGCCCCGAGCACCCGGTGTAGTCAAAATGGCGCACTGGTCGTTCAAAAGCTGATTGTGAACCAGCGTGTCGGTAGCCACGACCGGCTTTCCGGACGCCAGATATGAGAGCAGCTTGCCAGGTGGATTGATGCCCTGGGTTCGCGGGGAGACGAGCGCGTCCGCGGCGGCAAGATAGGCGGGAATGGCCTGCTGCGGCAGGCTTCGCTCGAAAACCACGTGATCCGAGATGCCCAACCGGTGCGCCTGCGCGCTCAGGGCGTCGATCTCCGGCTCTGTGCCTCCTACCAACAGGAATGACGTGTTGGGCACGGAGGCGAGTACCTCGGGAACAGCTTCCAGCAGCAGGTCCAACGCCTGCAAGGCGACGAAAGAGCCGGTATAGAGCACGAGCTTGCGCTCGAGAGGGATGTTGTAACGAGTCCGCACGGCCGCTATTTCATCCGGGGGAACCACGTGATTGATCACAAAGTGATTGGCGAGAACGACACAGGGCGTGTCAGGTCCAGCGAGATTCGCGGCGCGCGCGACCGCCGGGGAGATCGCCACCACTGCGCAAGCACCACGGACACTCAATCGCTCCACCCATCGAAACAACGCGATGACCGAAGGGCGGCTACTGAACTTCCAGTCGGTAATCTGCAGCGGCAGACTCGAATGCATGTCGTATATATAGGGTATGCGGAAGAGCGCACCGGCCATCCGTGCCAACAACGCGCCCTCTTCGTGGGCATACAGGACATCGTAGCGTCCGCGGCACAGACGGACGAGAAGGTTCACGAACAGCAGGCAGTCGAACCAGATCTTCAGTCGCGAGGGCCCGGCAGGGATTGTCCGCTTGAAGTGTGGCCCGCGCGCGCGAAAAACGCGCACCGCGAGACCCGGCGGATCAGCCCCCACCCCATAGGTCAGGATGTCGACTTCGTGACCGTGGGCGATGAGCTCGCGCGCGCGGTGATAGGCGCTCAGCGGTGTGCCCCGCGCCGAATAGAACGCTTGCGGCACGATTTTTAGAATGTGCATTCATTACACCTGCCAATAGGACACGAGCCGTGCACGACTTGCCTCCAGGAGCTGACGAAAGCGATCCGACATCAGATACTCGAGCTCTTCGGGGCGCTGGTGGCTGCTGGGCTTGCCGCCGGCGCAGGCGGCAAGTGCGGGATGGCAACACAGCTCAACGGGTCCGTGGGGGTCCGTCAGCGCTGCGGGCGAGCGATTCGGCCTGCCACCTGGCAGGAGTTGCATGAGGTCGACGGCGCGTACGGGAGAGCGTAGGCCCGCCCTACCAAACACCCGGGCGGCACGCCACGCAGCGAGTTCCCGCAAGCCCGTCGCGAATCTGCGGGATGTAGTGAGGCTTCCGGTCCGCATCAGTCTCACCCGGCTGATATCGAATCGCGGCAATATTTTCGCAACGACGACGCTGACGAGTGGGAGCTGATGGAGGTGTTTGTGTCCATCGACATGCGAGATTGCGACGCCCGAATCCCGTACCAGCGCGATTTGCGCCACGATTTCGGCTTCCAGCTCGCGCATCGAAAGCTTCCCCAACACCGCGCGCTCAATCAAGGCGCGCTTGCCATGAAACTCGCCGTCGGTACCGACCAAGGTCAGGCCCGGTGTGAGCGGCCGCCCTTCGCACAGATTCAGGTGCACGCCAAAACTTGCACGCTCTGCGAGCGAGCGCACGCGCCGTAGCGCGTATTGGGTCATGGGCATGTTAGCCACGATGGAGGTGCTGGTCACCATGCCGGCCTCGATGCTCTGGCAAATCCCGTCCGTGATTTCAGCCGTCTCGCCGAAGTCATCCGCGTGAACGATGAGCGGAAACCCATCCAACGGCGTCTGCATAGGCAAGGAAGGATCAGGTGCCAAAGACAGGTACCCACGTGCGTGGCGCCAGATCGGCGTCATGCTCATGATTCAGCCTGAATCGGCATAATGGCCCTGCTTCCCGATGCCAAATCGACGTACCCCTGTGTTGGCTCTATGAAAGAGCACAATTCGTGCCGCGTGCACGCTCGTGCTTGATCCGAGCGTGAGCTTTAACCAGGCAACCCTGATGAAGCGCATACTTCGTTGCGGCACGTCCTCGCCCCGGCTTCGGGTCTGCATATTGCAAGGGTAAAGCGCCGCCTCCGCTCTTCGGTGCCCCACTCATGATGTTGATTCCGCGCTACAACTGTCGCGGCGAACTGCGGTCCGCCATCGTCGGGCGCGCCGCCCGGGGTCTCAGCCACGTCGTGAATACGCGTTATCCCCTATTTTTTTGGGGGTTTCCCCTGTCGCGCACCGAGCTTCCCATCTTCATCTACCACGACGTCTCGACCGAGGCGTTGGCGCGTGACCTGGAGTTCTTGCGCGTGAATGGCTATCGCACCATCGGCCTGGATGAGTTCATGGTGTCGGGCAATCGCAAAGCCCCCGCCCGGGAGAGGCGAGTTCTGCTCACTTTTGACGATGCGAGAAGCAGTTTTTACGAAGTAGCCCTGCCGACGCTGCGGACCTTCGGTGCGCGGGCCACGCTGTTCGTCCCCTCTTATTGGATGAATGCGCCCGCCGCCGGACTCTTCATGAGCTGGGACCAGGTGCGCAGCTGCGCCCAATCGGGTCTGGTCGATGTGCAGTCGCACGCGCATCGCCACGCGCTGGTACCAACGTCCGACAGTCTGGTCGGCTTTGCCAGCCCGCCGCTACTACAACAATACGACATCTACGACTGGCCCATACGGCGCGGCGCGGGCGGAGACAGCCTCGGGAAACCCCCGTTGGGCACCCCTGTCTACCGGGCTGCCCCGCTGCTTTCCGCACCGAGGCGCTTTCTGGAGAGTCCCGGGTTGTCGGAAGCCTGTGTCCGACTCGTGGCCGAATCCGGCGGCGAGGCGTTCTTCTCGCGTCCGGACTGGGTGGGGCAGCTGCACAGACTTTATGCATCCCGCTCGCCCGTGCTGCGAGGGGAGTTCATGAGCGAGGCGGCGTTCACAAACCTCGTGGAGTCGGAGTTCGAACTCACCCGGACCGACTTCCTGACGTATTTGGGCTACGCACCGAGCTGCGTGGCCTACCCATGGATGCTTGGCTCGCAGCGCTCCTTGGAGCTGGCACGCCGGCATGGATTCAAATGCGCGTTTGGCGTGGCTGTGGATTACCGGCGCGCTCGCGATCAACGGCATCCGCTGACGGTTTTCGGCCGGCTGAAGTCCGACTGGTTGCCGCTGCTGCCCGGCAAGGGTCGCGCGAGCTTCCTACGCCTCGCGGCGCGCAAAGTAGCGGCCTTCTCGAAGATACAGCCTCTTGCTCATTGACCTACGGAAGTTGCCAGTGAGGAACCGCACGATTGGCGTAATGGCGCGTGCCATCGATCAGGGAGATGGTCTCGGCCTGTATTGCCGCCAGCTGCTCCAACATCTGCTGACACTCGACACGCGGACCCGTTATGTCATATTTCTCGCAAACGAGCAGGCACGCGGCACGTTCAAGGAGTTTGCCAACGCCCGTGAGCACGTCATCCCATCACGGAGCAAGCTGGTCTGGGACCAAGTGCTCATCCCCCTGGCCGCGCGCCGGCTGAGCGTGGACCTGCTGTTCAATCCGAAGTTTTCGCTGCCCCTTTTGAGTAGCACCCCCGGCGTCTTCGTCCTGCAAAGCTGCGACTGGTATGTGAACCCCGGGAATTATCCGTGGTGGGATAACCTGTACATCCGCTTGATGTTGCCGCTTTATTGTCGTCGGGCCCGCGGCGTGCTGGCCATCTCGCGCGCCACCCTGGATCAATTCGTCAAACACACGAAAATGAAACTGCCGCGCGCTACGATCACGCATGCCGGCACCGCTCCAAACTTTACCGCCGCAGCCGACATGAAGGCACAGAAGCGCTTCCGTGACGAGTATGGAGTTCCCGAGCGCTTCATTCTCACCGTCGCGCGCGTGCTGCATACCGGACACAGGGGCCTGCCCGACTATCCGGGCGGCAACAACGAGCGGCTGCTACGGGCTTATCGACGCTTCCGGCGAGAGTCACCCCATCCGTTGCCCTTGCTCGTGGCCGGGCGCGACGTGGAGCGATATCTGCGGGCGCGGGGATTCACGAGCGCCGATCTCGAGGGTGTCAGGTTTCTCGGATTCGTGCCGAACGATCAGCTGCACGCGGCGTATCAACTCGCCGACTGTTTCGTGCTCGCCACCTTGTACGAGAGCTTCGGGCTGCCGATTCTCGAGGCGCTGGCGACGGGCTGCCCGGCAATCGTACCCGCGACGGGCGCCGGACCCGAAGTGGCGGGAGCGGCGGCGCGCCTGGTCGATCCCTATGACGAGAGTGATATCGCGCGGGCGCTGCTCGAAGTGACGGCCTCTGCGGCGCTGCGCGGGCGCATGAGGCAGGAGGGAATTGCGCGTGCGCACGACTTCACGTGGCAGCGGACGGCAGCCCGGGTTCTGGAGGTCTTCGATGAGATCTGTCCCCCCGCAGGCGCACCCGCTGCGATGTTCGCCGTGAAGCTCTGACGGGAGACAGTAGGCACCATGTGCGGCATTTGCGGGTTCAACTGGGCGGATGAGCATCTGATCGAACAGATGAAGGGATTACTGGTGCATCGGGGTCCCGACGATCACGGCTCGTACGTGGCCGACGGGGTGTCGCTCGGACACCGGCGACTGAGCATCGTCGATCTGAGCGAGGGCGGCCGGCAGCCGCTCTCGAACGAGGACGGCTCCATCTGGGTCACATTCAACGGCGAAATCTACAACCATGCGCAGTTGCGTGCGCGACTGGAGAGCAAGGGGCACGTGTTTCGCAGCCTTACCGACACAGAGTCCATCGTGCACGCCTACGAGGAGTATGGACTCGACTTCGTAAAGCATCTCACCGGCATGTTTGCCGTGGGCCTGTGGGATGGGCAACGCCGGCGGTTGGTGTTGGCACGCGACCGGCTGGGGCTGAAGCCACTCTACTACACTGTGGACGGTGCGCGGGTCCGCTTCGCGTCCGAGATCAAGGCGCTGCTGGCCGACCCGCTCGTGCCGCGCAAGCTGAACCCCCAGGGCCTGTTCGACTTCATGGGGTACGAATTTACTCCCGCCCCGGACACCCTCTTCCAGGGAATACACAAACTCCTGCCCGGGTGTTTGCTCGTAGCCGAGGCCGGCGGCACCCGGGTATCGCGTTATTGGACCCTGGAATTGCAGGACGTCGACCCCAGCAGCGCGGCCCTGCTCGATCTCCTGGAGCGCGCGTGCGCCGACCACATGATGAGCGACGTGCCGATCGGTGCCTTCCTGTCGGGAGGGATCGACTCCAGCACCGTGGTCAGTTTCCTTCGCCAATCGAGCCCCGCCGCGCTGCAGACGTTCGCGCTCGGCTACCGGGAACAGTCCTTCAGCGAATTCGGGTATGCGCGTCGGGTGGCGCAGCACTTCGATACGACGCATGCCGAGTTGTTGATCCGCCCCGTCGACGCCGCCGCGATCGAGCGCTCGGTCTGGCATCTGGACGAGCCCACCACCGACCCCTCCAACCTGCCCTTCATGCTCATTTGCGAGGAGGCGCGGCGGTACGTGAAGGTCTGCCTGAGCGGCGATGGGGGTGATGAGCTTCTGATGGGCTACGACCGCTTCAAAGCGAGCAAGGCCGCCGCGTTACTCGAGCTCGTGCCACTGCCTTTCCGTGCGCGCCTCTATCGCGCCATCATCGACCTCCTGCCGGATGACAGCCACAAAAAGGGGCCGCGCAACCTACTCAAACGCTTCCTGCAAGGAGCTGTTCTGCACGCCGACGGAGCGCACATTCGCTGGCAGCACTTCCTGGCCCCGGAGGACGCAGCACAACTGTTCAATGCAGACCTGTTGCGTAGCGTCGATGCCGATCCCTTTGCGCCCGTAAAGCGCTGGGCGCGGCTCGCTCCGCGGGAGCGCGGCCCGCGGGAGCAGTTCATCGAGCTGAATACCGTTCTCCCCGACAGCGTCCTCATGAAGGTGGACAAGATGTCGATGGCGTGCGGCCTGGAAGTGAGGCCGCCCTTCCTGGATCACCGGGTCGTGGAGTTTTGTTATTCCCTGCCGACGAGCCTCAAACTGCGGGGCTTCACGTCCAAATGGCTGTTGAAGCAGGCCATGCGGGAGCGCCTGCCACCGGGAATCGCCACCCGCAAGAAGCAGGGTTTCAGCATTCCCATGAAGAACTGGATTCGCGGTGAGCTGCTGCAGCTCACCCGCGATGAAATCTTCTCCTCTGCGCTCGTCGCTCAGTACTTCAACAAGGACGCTCTGGAGCGCCGCTGGCGCGAGCATCAGCAGCGGCGGCACAACCACAGCCACCTGTTCTGGGGCCTGTTGAATCTCAGCCTGTGGGATCGCCGGCTCCTCTCGGGACCCCGGCCGGCACCCGCCGAGCTTGCCTCGAGCCAGCCGCGTGGGGATCAATGCCCGCCGGCGCGGACCGCGGCGGCTTGATGTTCCTGGAGCTCTTCAAGTCGCAGTCCCTGCGAGCGGCGACGGCGCTAGGGTTCGGCGGCGTTGCCTTTACGCTGAGTAATCTCGTGCTCGCACGAATACTCCCGTCGCGGGAGTACGCCATCGTCTGCCTCGTCATCGGAATCGTGTCGGTTGCCGGACTGGCAGCCCCGATGGGACTCGATCTCGTGCTGGGACGCCAGGGTCTGCGCCTCGATGCCGCTTTTCGCCGGGTGATATTGGGCATCTGCACCGCAATGGCCGTACTGACTACCGTCGTTACCGCGATCTTCTATCACCTCGAACTCTCCCTCCTGATGTGTGTGTTCGCGGCGACCGTCGCCTCTGGGGTCACGCAGGCGATCGCCGGTCACTTCCAGGGACAGCGCCAGTTTGGGGCCGCTGTCTGGATGCTGCAGCTTTCCAACTGGACGCTGTTGGTAGCTGCGCTGCTCACGGCGTGCTTTGGCAAACGTACCGCGTTGGTACCTTGTGTCCTGATCGCGGTTGCGGGGATGCTGGGCGCCGTGGTTGCCTGGAGACGGGTTGCGCGGAATCGGGATGCTGGCTCTGCCGGTGCCCAACCGAAGCCGACGAGTGTGTTGGGCGAAGCCTTATCCCTGGTCGCGATTCACACTTCGAATTCGGTGTTCCTGCAGCTCGAGAGACTGCTGCTCGCTCCGCTCGTCGGTGTGCAGGCACTCGCCTTGTTCGGTGTCGTCGCGGCGCTCGTAGGGTCGCCATTCCGCATGCTTCAGGCAGCCGTGCTTTTTACCCTGACGCCTAACCTTCGAGGCGCGAGGAGTGTTGCCGAGCGACGTCGGCTCTTGCGTCGTGAGGGGGTCCACGTCGCGGCAGTGATCGGCGCGGGCTCCTTGGCCATCTGGCTCGTCGCTCCTCCACTGGCGCACGGGCTGCTGGCGGGCCGCTACGACCTGAGTGCCCCCCTGATGATGGCAGCGCTCACCGCCGGCATTTTGAAGGTCTGCAGCGCGTTCGCGACCGGAATCGTCATTGCGCTCGCACCGGAGAGGAGCCTGCGCGTGTTGAGTATGGTCTCCTGGGCGACGATCGGAGTGAGTGTCGGTGCCGCGCTCGCGGCAGCGCCGTGGGGTCTCGTCGCGGTGTTGTATGCGATCTCGACGGGCTGGCTGCTCCGTGCTTCGATCGCTGCATGGATGGCGATCCCCCACCTAAGGCAGAGGCTACCGCAAGCCGGCAGCAGCCCGGCGCACGCCGCCAAGTAGCTCGGTTCGCGGATCGAATCCAAACGCCTGGCGCGCCGCGCCGATGTCGAACGCATTGTCGTTCTCGAAAAACGCCAGCGTTCGCCTCGAGACGGGCGGCTCTCTGCCCAGGACGGCGCCGAGCTGCTCAGCGGACCAGCCGACCGTGAGCCCCAGCCAGCGTGGCGCGTGCAGCACAGGCGGCCGCACGTCGATGGCCTCTGCAAATTGGGTTACCATCTCCTGCACCGTCATCCAGCTCGGGCCCGCCATGTTGAATGTCGCTCCCGCGATCTCGGGGCCGGCCAACGCGGCCTGCTCCAGGCCGGCGAGCAGATCGTCGACATACACGGGATGGCGCAGATTGCTGCCTTTGCCGATGTAGAAGAAACTCCTCTTACGCAGAGCTCGCAGCAGCTTTGCCGTTCGCGGGCAGCCCGCGCCATACACCCATGACGGCCTCACCACCACCAGATCGACTCCAGTGCGCACAGCCGCAGACCTGGCAGCCACCTCTCCCGCCGCCTTCGTACGCTCGTAGTCGTTCTCCGGATTGAGCGGCGCGTCCTCTTTTGCAGGCGGGGAGACAACGTTGCCGTACACACCGACACTGCTTACCTGTACCAGTCGCTTCACCCTCGCCACGGCACTCAGCTCGACCAGGCGCCCCAGCGCTCGGACATTGACGGCCTGGAACTGCTCGAAGCTCGCGTGCACATCCAAATGTACGCTGGCGAGGTTGAAGACATAGTCGACGCCCTCGAGCGCCGCGCTCAAGGCCGCCTCGTCGCGGATATCCTGGATTCGATATTCGATGCCGCCATCGAGCCCGACCGCAGGCGAACGAACGTCAATCGCGCGGACGGTCCAACCCTGCATCGCCAGATAATGCACAAAATGAGAGCCTATGAACCCCCCCGCTCCCGTTACCAGCGCGCGCGCGGCCGTCGTCATCCGGGCTTCCTGGCGGCGACCGCCACCGCATAACCGCCACGGCCGGGAACCAACTTGTCGAGGAGGGAAAACAGGTACATGAAAGGATAAATGAGGGAGTACATCCGATACTCCTTCCTGACGGCTTCGAGCTCTTTTTTCGACGTCGGCGCGATCGTACCTTCCATGACCGGTGGATGCTCTTTCTTCTTCGCGAGAATCTTCACGTAGGCGAAGTTGATGACGAGCTCTGCGAGCTCGGTGAAGAAGCGGGAATAACCTCCCGAGTCTACCGGCTGCATCCCGACGGCCCGTAGCATCTGCTCGAGCTCGCGGACCCGATAGCCCTGCACGACATGTCCGTATGTCTCGGGTCCCATTCCGATAGCCCGTTTCAGGGCGGCCACAGGCAGGCGGGTCTCCCCGTTAGGTGTCGTGACGATCGCCAGGCCGCCCGATGCCAACACGCGAGCGATCTCTCTGTTCAAGCCGTCGGTGTGGCGGAAGTGCTCGTGCACATCGATGACGATTACGACATCAAACGCCCCAGCGGCGAAGGGAAACCGGTCGATGTCGACGTGCGCGACAGGATCGCCAAGAAATTCCGACATCTCGGCGATGCCTTGGGGGTAGACCTGCCCCCAGCTCCACTGGCCGCCGGCAGCCCGAAACTCGTGATTCATGGCGCCGTTGTTGTCGTGGCCGGAGATGAGCAGGCAGCGCGCGCCGTGCGGCTGCCCCATCAACCTCATGAGCAGCTCGACCTTCTGCCGCTTCTTCAGCGATTTCCGGTACATCTGCAGCTGCCAGGGCAGCTCGGTGGCGGGCGGCGGCTCGAGAGCGTCGGGTGTCTTGGGGAGCGGATTACTCTGGGCTGACATGGCCGTCTCCGTATCTAACTTTCGTTCGCTATCAGGCGGCGGTCGAGCACGGATCCCGCTCGAGCCCAGGGCCGCTGGACTGCGGCGAGCTCGGCTTCGACTTCCTCGACTTCCGTCATCATCTCGCGCCGACTCCAACGCAACTCCCGTGCCATCACCGTTGCGCAAGCGAGCAGCGCGGCGTGGTCGAGCTCATTGCTCAGGTAGAGCGGGAGCCGGCGCTCGATCACGTCTCGCAAGTGTAGCGCCATCTCCTCACGCACGGCGTACACCACCTGCCCCATCACCACAGGCATGTCAGGCACGACACGCGCCATGAACATCGGATCCTCTCTCAGCAAGGGGATGACCTGATTGCCCGAGTAGATTTCGTCGAGGTGCGCCAGCAGAGCCGGCTCGAGCTCGGGCATCGCTTGTGACTCTTGGGTCAGGCAGATGGGGCTGCTGCCTTCCTCCAGAATTCGCGGGCGCGTGGGTTGCACCGGCCTTCGCAACAGCCTGCACGCCAGCGCGGCGGCCCGCGCTCCCACATCACACGCCGTCGTCCATTTCACACCGACAATGGACAGTAGGCCCCGCATTCCGTCATTCGTGTGATCAATAACATGTGGAGCGCGCTGGAGGGTGACGTCGGGCCCGGGTGTTTTATCCGCTTCCGGCAGCAGCCCGGCATAGACATGGTACACATCCGAGCCGCTCAGACGATGCCCGCCCAGAACCGCGTCGAGGTCCACAATGAAGTCGAGCACCTCCTCACGGCTCACCCGAACCGAGTGCGCAGCGTGATCACAGCGCAAATGACGAGTCCCCACCAGGGAAAAGCCGTTCCAGGGAATGATGAAGTACGTGTTGGCGCGGCCGCCGGTTGTACCGCTTCGTGGCGCAACGGAGAGCCCCAGAGCGTCCCGGAAGGGCAGCGGCCGCGTCAGCAGGTTGAAAGCCTTGGACGCCCGGAACACCCTGGTGGGATTCCGATCGCAAGCCTCGGTCAGCCATTCATCGACCCAAGGTCCGGCCGCGTTGATGACGACGGGTGCGCGCAGATCCAACTCGCACCCGGTCAACTCGTCACGGGCGCGAACCCCGCAAATGCCGCCCTCCGCCACGGTGGGACGGAGCGCTCGCACGTAGTTGGCCACTTGTACGCCACAAGCTGTTGCGGCCCTGACGACAGCGAGCTGCAGCCGCTCGGTATTCAAACAGACGGCGTCGTACCAGACGGCCGTCCCGTTGTAACCGGTTACGGGCAAGCCGGGGCAGGAGGATTGCAACTCGCCGGGCCCCAGCACCGAGCCCGGCGGAAGATGCCGGTCCTCGCGCACCCCTCTATTCCGATCGGCGCTGACGAGATCATTGATCCACAGCGCAGCTCGCATCACCCCCGGCCCCCTGACGCCGTGCCCGTTCGTGGGGAGCAGGAACCGCATGGGTCGCGTCAGATGAGGCGCCAGGCGCAGCCATTCCCGTCGCGCACGCGTCGACTCGCGCATGCGCGCCAAATCCATTCTCTGCAGATGCCTCAAGCCGCCATGCAGGGTGCGTAAGCTGTTGCTGGAGGTTCCCTGGCCGAAATCGCCCGCCTCGATCAAAGCGACCTTCAGTCCGCGGCGCGCCGCCTCCCAGGCTGCGCAGGCACCGTGAATGCCACCGCCCACGACGATCACATCGTGGAGCTCGGCGGCCATACGTGTCGGGTCACGCCACATCGAGCGCCATCCCGCGGCAGGCGCCTGCCGATGCGAACCGGTCCCGCCACAGTTGGAACACCATGAGTGCCCACAACAGGTGACTGTGATTGTGAGTGCGGGCCTCGTGCTGTCGCATGAGCTGCTCCACGTGGTGGGAGTCGAAGAATCCGTCGCGCGCCAGATTCGACGCGCCCAGGAGCTCGTGCATCAGCGGGTTCCACTCGTTGTTGAGCCAATTCTTCATCGGCATGCTGAAGCCCTCCTTGCCCCGTTGCAGGATCTCCTTGGGCAGTCGCGCGGCAAACGCCTCGCGCAGAATCCATTTCCGCACTCCCCCGCGCAGCTTCAGACTCGAGGGAATCGACAGCGCGAGATCGATGACTTCGTTGTCGAGATAGGGCACACGGGCTTCCAGCGAGCCGGACATACTCATCGCATCGACCTTGGGGAGGATGTTTTCGGCCAGGTAGAACCGCAGATCACACTGCATCTGGGCACCGAGACGGTCCGGATTCGCGGCCTGTGTCGCAGAGCCCTTGCGCAGGTTCGCAAGAATGAGCTCGCCAGTCTGATCACGAACGGCGGCACGAAATTGCGACCGATAGAGTCGCGTGCGACTCTGGGCCTGCAGAAAAACCATCCAACGCATATGTTGCCAGCTCGCCGGCAGAGCCGCGCCTTCAAGAAAGCGGCGCACCTGGTTGCCGACGCCGCGCTTGCCCGTACCTAAGGGGAGCAAACGTGCCAACTGGTCGAGGCTGGCGCGCAGCGGCAGAGGCAACCAGTCGAGCAGCCGCGCACTGTAGCGATCCGCCTGGTAAGCATCGTAACCGCCGAAGAGCTCATCTCCCCCATCGCCGCCGAGCACGACTGTCACGTGTTTGCGTGCCATGCGCGACACCAGCAGGGTCGGGAAGACAGAGAAGTCGGCTATAGGCTGGTCGAGTTGCGCCACCACATCCGGCAACATTGCAAGGTAATCCGGCACAAGCAACTCTTCGTGATGCCGCGTATCACAATGGCGAGCGACTGTGCGCGCGAAAGGCAGCTCGTTGTAAGAGCTGTCCGAAAAGCCAACCGAGAATGTCAACGGAGCGGTCGGGGAGACTTCGGTCATTGCCGCCACCAGAACCGAGGAGTCGAGGCCGCCACTCAAGAACGCACCGAGCGGTACGTCACTCACGAGTTGGCGGCGCACCGCTTCCTTCAGGGTGTGGCACAGGCGTTCCGCGATTTCGGGCACCGGCACATCGAGCAGCGGCGCGGTAGGCTCGGCGGGAATCGACCAGAAGCGGCCTCCGCGTATCGTCCCCGCGTGCCACGAGAGCCACGACCCGGGCGCGAGCTTCCTGACGTCCTTGAAGAGGGTCGTGGGACTCGATGTATATTCGAAAGTCAGCAGCTGGTCGACTCCGAGCGGGTCGATCTCGCCGGCGGTGCCGCCCGCCGCGAGAATGCACTTCACTTCCGAGGCGAAGTACAGACTTCCCTTGTGCAGACTATAGAAGAGCGGCTTGATCCCAACGCGGTCGCGCGTCAAGAACAGGGTTTTCTCCCTGTCATCCCAGAGCGCTATCGCAAACATCCCATTCAGCCGAGCGATGAACTCCAGGCCGTGCTCGTCGTACAGGTGAGGAATGATCTCGCTGTCGCTGTTACCGCGGAACCGGTGTCCCTTGGCGAGCAACTCACGGCGTAACTGACGGTAGTTGTAGATCTCACCGTTGAAGACGACATGCACGGTGCCGGCTTCGTTCGCGACGGGCTGCGCGCCCGTCACCAGATCGATCACGGCCAGACGACGCACGCCTAAGCCGATCCCCGGGGCGATGTACACACCGTCGCCATCCGGACCGCGATGGCGCATCACATCGCACATCGCCCCGATGAGTTGGCGCGCCGGCGTCGCGCCTTTAGTTGCCACCCCCGAAATGCCGCACATCGCTCGTCCTCAAGCCCAATGGCGCTTGCGAAGTTGCATGCCGATCTGGTTGCGCACGAACCGCAGTGGCGACTCCAGGACCGCGAAGCGCTCCAGCGGCGTGCCGTGCGATGTCAGGGCACTCATCAGACTGGCGGCCGGGCGCGCTGGATCGAGGTCGAGCTCCAGGCGAAAACCCATGCGGCCTACCTTGTTGACATCGTGGGGAAACGGCAGCGGATCGGTTCCGGGCAGATCGCGAACTCCCAGGCGCGCGGCCTCCCCGAAATGCGCCGGATAGCCCCAGAACACCGGCCGCCCACCCTCGTCTCCCAGAAAGAGCGTCGGACTACGGAACTCACGCACCAACTCCTTTAGCAGCCGTCCGCGCCGGAAGAGCCACTTTCCCGGTCCCCACGGAATGACCCGTGGCACGCCCAGTGCCTCGGTTTCAGCCAGCACCTCACGGATCGGCAGTCCGTCCTGAAACCGGCACCGGGTTCCCAGCACCAGCACTTCCAGTCCTTCGCGGCAGGCGACCTGCCTGCCGGCGACGATGAACAAATGACGCGGACCGCTGGCGGCACGCAGGCTGATCTCCTCCTCGGTTGGAAGCATCGACCATCGTCTCAAACCGGGGCCCGCGCTCGCGCCGGTTCGGGACGCCTCATACAGCGCGCCGAAGTAATCGTCCGACGCGCATTCTGTCATCAGCAGGAATAGCGCCTCACCACCAGGTGCATAGCGCACAGCACCCGAGGGCGGGGCGGCGCTCGAGAGGTTCATATGCGCGTTGTCCAGAAGCTCCTCGAGCTCATAGCACGCGTGGATGTGCACGTGGGCGTCGACGACCGCAGTGGCAATGCTCATGAGGCGCGACAACTCAGCCCGGGGTCTGGTGCGGAACCACCACCCAAGCAAGTTTCGATCCCGGCGGCGCGGTGCCTCGACGTTCGGATAGGCCGGGCTAGTCGACCAGCGCCTCAGTCGTCTGCTGCCGTCGAATCTTGCTCGCCCACGATGGTTTCGAGCTTCTCGAGGACCTTCGGCCAACCTTCGCTCATTCGCTTGAAGGCGAAAGCGTTGTGTGGTGCGCGGAAGCCGGAATGCACCAGGCGAAGCCGTGTCCCGCCGTCGGCCCTGGTGAGCGTCCATGTGACGATCGTTTCCAGCCGCGAACCGTATTCGGCGTTGCCCTCGTGTCCGCCTCTCCAGGCGTAGACCAGGCGCTCGTTCGGCGTCGCCTCCAGAACCTGGCAGTGGATGACGCCATCCCATTCGCCGGCGGGCGTGGTCTGGAAGGTGAAATGATTGCCTTTCGTGGGCTCGAAGCCGGTCGGCATCATGAGCCATCGGCCGATCAACTCGGTGGTGGTCAACGCCTTCCAGATAATCCCGGGCGCGTGGGGAAACACTTCGTCGACCACGATCTCGCGGGTGTCGGTCATCATCGCTGTCGCGCTCATCGATCAATCTCCTTCAGGAGGGTTCTGAGGTTGGCGAACCGGTCGCGCCAGAACACGGCGTAATGGCTCATCCATTCGACCAGCGGCGCGAGGCCCTCGGGCTGGGCCCGGTAGTAGACGTTCCGGCCCTCGGGGCGCTCGGCGACCAAGCCGGCCTGCTTCAATGACTTGAGGTGCTGGGAGATGGCGCCCTGCGTCACGCCGCTCCCCCGCGTCAACTCGACAACGGTAATCTCGTCGGACCTAACGACCCGCTCAAACACCGCTCGCCGGGTGGGATCGGCAAGCGTGCGCATGACTGCGTTGATGGTGGCGGCTTTAGTCATCGCCCATACATTAGTGAGTGCTAATGAATTAGTCAACTCTAATTTGTTGCAGGCAGGCAGCTGTCGTCTCTTCGAGTGCCGCAACACGGGACCTGCGTCGACGCGTGGGGAGACTGAAAGAATTACGCGCGCAAACCGTTCAGCCGCGGCTACTGAGCGAAATAGGCCAGCCGCGTGTATTGCTTAGCAACTGGCACTACCTTACCCGCTTCGTCTCCGCGGAGCGATACGGTATGCACACTGTTGGGTCCGGCGCCGCCAGCGGCGGGAGATCGATACTGACGTAGACCGCGCTGTTGATCTGCGCCGTGGCCCACGCAATGGCATGGCCAATATCCAGTTGCGTATGCTGCTGAATGAGTGCGAGCGCGCGATCGGCGATCGCCTCATTGATCGCCAGGCGCTCGAACCCGCGCAGAAACTCGCGTGTCTGTGGCTCGAAGCGCTGTGGCGCAGCCATCATCACTTCAACCCAGGTGCCGACGGTAATCGCCCGATCAGGAAACTGAGCAAAGGCTTCTTGCGCGCGTTTGACGCCGCGCAAGTAATCGATGACCAGGGACGTGTCGAAAACAGCGCTCACGGGCCTTTAACCTTTGGCGGCCGAGCTCGGCTGGGACTCTCGGCATTGCCCCGTGTCCACAAACCGAACCCCTCCTGGTCGAGGCCATATTTGACGTTGAGAAAGGCGTTTACGGCGCGCCGAACGCCCTCTGCGCGCGAGACTCCTAACACCCGGCAGCGCGCATCGAGCTCGCGCATTTGTGTGGTCGGGATGTCGACGATTGTACGTGGCATAGGCTGTGGGGATCTCCGATTTTTACGCTGCGGATTTGCGCTCAGGGGCGACGCGACTGATAAAGTCCCTTTCGCGGAATTTTGCTTCCAGAAACTGGCCGTTCGCGAGCAGTGCGTCAGCGTCGCCGCGCGCGACGTTTCCAACGACCTCTTTCATCTGATCGTCGAGCACGGCGAGCTGGTCGAGCAACAGCTCGCGTGCCGTCTTGCCGTCCTTCAACACGCGGGAAACACGGAACATGGGCGGCAGCGCGACGTAATTCGCCAGTGTCTCGGGCAGGTAGCGGGAGATGGTCTCCCGCACCGTGTAGAGGTTGTCATCGAATCCGCGCCTCTCGGCCAGACGTGGCAGGACTTCTCCGATCGAATGTCGGATGCTGTCCAGGCGAGCTAACATTACAGGCTGCAGCTGCGGTCTCGCCTCCCTTACGACGCGATCGAACTGGTCGAGCAGCGCGTCAAACGAGAGCGACTGTACCAACCCGGCGTCCAGGACATGCGGCGCCGGCGTGGCGAAATATCCCACGCCATAGAGTGCCGCCGTGATCAACAGCCAGCCTTCCTGTATGAGCCCCAGGAACAGCAATGCCGGCCCCACGAGAGCCGCGGCGCACGCGACAATGTTTCGGGTGCTGTAGAGGTACAGGAGCAGACGGGTCCGGATACTCACTGGTAGCCCCGGATCTCCCTGAAGACATTGCTCAGATCGCCGGAACGTCCGTCGAAGGACCGGCCACCCGACAGGCGCGCGATGTCATCCAGCTCAGCCGAGCTCGCTTCGCCGAACAGTATGGGGAAGGTGCGGATCGGGTCGGCACCCCCGGCGGGCCGGCCCGCCCAGCGTCGGTGGAATTCCGCGTACGGCAGACCATGATTGTTTTTTCCGTCGGTCAGCAGGACCACGGTCACCACTCTCCCCGGGTACCGGGAAAGTTCCTGATACGCCAGATCATAGGCCAGATCGAGTGTCGAGTAGATAGCGGTAGCGCCGCCCACCTGCAGGTTTTCAACAAAGGCGCGTAGCGCCTCCTCGGTCTGCGCCTTGGAGGCCTCCTTCTCGAAGTTGAAACGCCTGGGGTCGAAGGGCTCGGTGGAAAAGGGTATCAGCATCACGTGCTCGCGGTTCTGAAAGCGAGCGTAGCGAGACGCGGCGCTGCGCGCATCCACTCCAGTCAGGAGCTCGAGAGCGGCCTTGAGGCTTGCAATGCGCTCGCCGCGCATGGAGCCACTCACGTCCAGCAGATAGATCGAGGTGGCCGGCCGGCGCAGCTCGGCCTGGTAGGCGCCGAGCACGGCATCTATGACATCCAGACTGTTAGGAAACGCGAGTTCCACCACCACGTCGCCCGACAGCTTCGGCGAACGCCTGGCTGTAGGGTCGGAGGGACGCAGATAGGCGCGTTCCAAGGGGTTGGATTGGAAGCTCGCACCCTTGAGCGCGGCGACGAGCCGGTCGTACACCGCCCTCTTCCCCGGGTCGAGCAGCATCAGCGGATAGTCAGCCGAAATGACGCCATCCCGGGGGTAAATTACAATCAGCTTTTCGCGCAGCTCAGGGCGGTCGTTGAGACGCAGGAGCACAGCCTCGTAGTTTACGATTCCATCGAGATGGTCCTGCTCGCGTAGGTAAGCATCTGCAAGCCATCCGGAGCTGCCCGCCGTCAGCTTCTGCCCGCTCAGGAAGTCCTTCAGTGCGGTCCGGTCGACTTCGGATGCGGCGAGATCCTCGGTCTTCCTGGCGCTCGAGGCGGCTACCGCGAAGAGCGCGCTCATCCCCGTATTCGAGCTCGTTGGATTCGTCATCGCGTAGACGAATTTACCGTCCCTGACGGCTTGGGTCACCTCACTCCAGTTGGGTGTGGCGCGATCCCAGCCGAGTGCATGGGCCTTCGACTCTTTCACGCCGAGGGCGACCCGCGAGTAGAAGAGTTTTTCTTTTGCGACCGCCTTGCGCTTGAGCCCGAGCGAGGGATAGGCCCCATTGGGCGGAAGAATCGCATCGACCGACTCCCCCTGGTTCACCCGATCGACGATATCGAGCGTCCCCGCATACGACAGCGCAACAGTCACGCCAGCCGAGTGGGCCGCGCTCAAGATATCCGGCTGGAGCTCCTTCAGCTCTGAGCCTGCAAGGATCCTCAAGTCCGGTACCGCAGCCGCGACGTGCGCGGGGTCCGGGGAGTTCGGGCTCGCGGGGCCCGAGCCACCCGAGCACCCGTAGATCACCGCAGCCGAAGCGAAAGCGAGCAAACACCCAACAACGCGCGCCCACACACTCTCGGAAGCAACCGATCGCGGCGCGCGGATGCGCCAATGTGTCGCGGTCATCGCGTGACTCCTTCCTCTCAGAGCCGAACCTCGCCCGCCTCGACGGTCAGCGCCGCGGCGGACTCGCGCTTGCGCACACGATCCAGATAGGTGCGCGCTTTGGCAACCTCGCCCGACAGCGCGTCAACCGTCTTCTGCATCGACTCCAGGGAGCGCGACTTGAAGTCCGCGATGGCGTCCATGGTCTGATGGACATTCGCAAAGGCTTTGCGCAGCTTGTCGACTTCGATGGTGCTCGATGCCGCCTGCTGGTGGATTTCGCCGGTCTGCTTCTTGAGCATCTCGCTCGTGGTCTCGATGATGTTACCTGTCGTGGTATTCAGCGCGGCAATCTGGTCGAGCACGAGTTTCTGATTGACCAGGGCTTGCGCCACCATCACCGCCGTGCGCAGCGCGGCCACCGTCGTGGTCGTGGCGCGATCGACACCCTTGATGAGCTCGAAGTTATTTTTCCGCAGCAGGTCCAGCGCCAGGTAGCCCTGGATGTTGACCGCCATCTGGGTGAGGAGATCGGTAACCTTTTGTCGTGTGTAAAAGAGCAGCTCCTCACGCACGACCCGCGCCTTCTGTGCATCCGTGGCTTCCAGCGTGCGAGCCTTCGCTTCGAGGGCGCTATCCAGTTTCTTGCCCAGGTAGATGTACTTCTCGAGCCGCTCCATCAGGGTCCACAGATTCACCTTCTCCTGCTCGATCGCGGCGTTGTCGCGCAACAGCTCGTCTTTCCCACGCCGCAACGTCTCGACAATTGCATTCAAGTGGCTCTGGGAGGAACGGTACTGGTCGAAGTATTCGTTCAACCGGTTACCGAAGGGGATGAGCCCGAGGAGCTTGCGAGGGGCGAACAGATCGCCCTGGCTGGAAGGGTCGAGCTTCTCCACCGTGGTGCGCAGGTCCACCAGCGCCTGCGAGATGTCGGAGCCGGAATCGAACAATCCGTTTTTCAGTGTCTTCACCGGCCGATCCAACAGCCGGTTGGCGACACCGGCCGACTGCTCCACATCCTTGTTGCCCATGGAGTGAATCCGGTCGAGGCAGTCCTTGAATTTCGGGTCCTGCTCATCGAGGCCGGTCATGGCGTCAATGAAAGCACGGACCTGGGCATCCAGCTCGGCAACGTCCTCGGGCTTGAGTTTTACCCGTCCGCCGGCCGATTCCGGGGCAACCGGCTCCACCGGTGGTGGCGCGGTGAGCTCGAGGTCGGCAGGCGGCGTGAGCTGTACGGCCTGGGGTGGGACGCATTCTCGGTGGTGTCGGGGTTGGACATCTGGCGCTCCTTCAGGGAAATTTCTGCTCGATGCCGGTAATCATCTTTTCCAGCCACTCGTGCGACGGCGGGTCGATGACGTCGACGACCGTCGGCGGTGTGTGAATGCCGTGCTTTTCCCAGACTTCGGGACCTTTGATGCTCCCGCCAGTCCGGAATCCATACTGATGGGCAAGCTCCTGCAGGTCAGGGTCGTGCTCGAGTGCCTCGCCCAGCCGTCGACCCTTCTCGTTGAAGGGGACGAGCACGTGCTTGGAGAACACCGTCGGCGTGGGATACAGCATGACCATGTCCCCGTGCAGTCGCTCCGGGTGCGCGAGCCAGAAGGCCACCATCTGGGATTCATAGGCGACCAACAAGGGGGTTTTGCCCATGCCCAACGCCAGGTAATCCTCGAAGGGAGCCGCGGATGAGCTCTCCTGAAATCCCTGCCGCAGGAACAACTCCGTCATGAGCGGCAGGACGGCATCCACATCGGCCTGGCTCTGCACGACGGATTGGCTGTTGACGATATAGCTGGCCAGCGACAGGTACATCGCGGCGCTGTTGGAGGTGCGCACGTCGGTAGAATTGACGAGTACCGCTTTGTTGGTGGCGAAAGCGTCACTGCCGGCGAGGTCCTTCCAACGCCTGTGCTGTTGCATGAGCTGCACCAGCGCTGGCAGATTGGTGATGTAGTAATCGTCATCGCGCTCCGTGACAATGCCGTTCGCTTCCAGGATCTGCGCTATGGGGCGCCAGCTCGCGATGACAATCGGGGTATAGAAAGGCGTGAATGTCTCGGGTGCCTGCGCGAGCGCTTTGAGCTCCGCGGCAGCCGGCGCGCCGGAGGGGAACCCGAAATCATCGTGCTGCGGGTTGAATCCATGGGCGATGGCGCGTGACCCCGCCTTCTCGACGCTCACCGCAAGATGCAGTCGCGCGAGCGCCGCCTGCACCTGCGAATCGGCGAAAAAAGCGTCTTTTTCGGATCCGATCAGGCCATGTACCGCCACGGTCTGTGCGGCCTCCAGCCGACTTCGCTCGGTGGCGTCGTGCTCCGCGAGCAGCCTGCCATGTGAATACCAGATGCCACTTGCGACTGCGGCGACCAGAAACAGGGCCACTACGGGGCCCACGAATCGGTGTGTGTTCACGGTGCGCGGATGATGACGTCATCAGATGACGATATCAAGACAGGCGCGGCGCTGGAATCGCTCGGCTTGGCGACACGCCTTTATAAATCAAATGCTTAGGCGGGAACTACGATTTACGGGACGCGAAACTGCGGCGCGCCAACAGTACATCGTCAGTCTCGTTCCCCGCATCACACGCGAAGAATTTCCGGTCCGGGCCCTCCTCCAGCCGGAAGCGTGTGAAATGCGGCTCTCCGAACGTATCAACGTACTCAACACACCCGTATACAAAGATTCGGGAATAAGCGGTGTCAACCTCATCCCCGGGCGCCATGACTATAGACAACACCGCAGGGCGTGCAATCCTGAGCTCGAGGCCAGGGGGAAGATGACCCAAGGTCTTGCTGGTGCTGGTGGCAACAGGCACCTGGTCTATTGTAAAGGCTATTTGCGCGTCGGCCGCGACTGCTAATTTGTAGGCGGGCGTCGCTCCAAAATTCTTTACGGTGATGCTCACTTGCGGCGCGCGACCTTCAGTCTGCTCCTCGAAGACGACTTCGCTGACACCGAGGTAAGCCCGTATCTGCCGCTGTGCTGAGGCCTCACCGCTCTCGACGAGTCTACGCGTAGCCCTCCATAGATTCGCTGTATAGAAGGCCAACGCGCCTGTTAGTAGTGCGAGCGCTATGGTCGCTACAGCTATGACGACACCGCTGTGATCCCGCGGCAGCTGGTGTACATCCACCTTGAGAGGCGATTGCTCGGTCCCGCGGATGTCGGATACTGCTGTTGGGGAAGTCACGGCGCAGTGACAAGTCGCCCGCTTGAGCTCCCGCGTCACCAATGCAGACTGAGTGGGCGGAAAATTGACCGTGCAGGTGCACGGCGGCTGCGCGTGCGGTGTATCGGCGACGGCCCTGAGGCAGAGGAAGAAGAGCAGGACGGCGGCTGGGATACGCATTGGGTGAGTTACGGGATCGGATCCCGTTGGGTGTACCCGGGCGCCCCTATTAAGTTAAGGCTAAGTCTGCACTAGCAGATCCTGCTGCACCGCGAACGCCTTCACGTTATGTATACGGACGGCCGGAGGAATCCCCTCTTGATGCGTCACCTGCTCGCCCTAGCGCTACTCTTAGACTATGTAGCAGCCGGCGGTTCCGGATAGAGCCGCAGCAGATCAGTCGCCGCATCCCGGGCTCGACGCTCTGCTTCCTGCGGACCCGGGGCCTCGCGGATACGCAGTAACACGCCCACCATCAGGTCACCCCAGAGCAGCCCTAAATATCGGCCAGCTATTTCGGCGGGATCGCCTGCTGCAAGCAAACCGTCAACCTGCGCTTGCGTCACTACGTTGCACAGGGTCGCGCGGACGGCTTCGCGTGCCGTCTCGAGCGTTCGCGCCACCTCCGGTGCACGTTGGGCCTCCGTAATCGCGAGACGAAAAACCCCCATCACTACAGGATCGGTAACCTCGCGCAGAATCGTCGCACCGAGTTTGCTCAATACCATCGCAAGCATTTCCCGACTACGCGCCCGCGGCAGGTCCGCAGTCATGCGCATACGCTGCGCACGATCTGTGACACAGGCGGCCAGCATGGCCTGCTTACTGCCGAATAGCGCGTACAACTCGCGTTTCGAGACCTGCGCGCGTGTTGCTATCTCGAGCGTGCTGGCCTCCGCGTAGCCGAGCTCCATGAACGCCTGCATCGCGGCGCGCATGATCCGCTCGCGCGCCGGCTTCGGATCGGACTGAGCCTTGGTTTGCGCCTTCACCCCAAAAATCCCTTGCATTGGTACCTTCCAGTACCATAGCATAGCGCCAATGGTACCACTCGGTACCATTCAATCGGTGCCCGTGCCCGGTAAAGGTCTCCACAGTGACTGAGCCTTTGACAGCCTCCGCTACCGACAACCCCGCATCCATGGTCGTCCGGCTGACCCACGTCACCCGAACCTATCGAGCCGGATTGTGATCGACCTTCCGGCGCTGCCCACGATGTCGTGGAGCGCTGCCTGTCATCACTGGCAGGTGCCGCCAAAACTCGGCGTACAACACTGACCCGTCGATTGCTGACACATCTGCACGAATTGGCCGCCGGCTGGCGTAGAAGTGCAGTCCTGCACAGTGCGGAACAATTTGCCGGCGCCGACGGTCTGGCAGGTCTGCGCCAGGTTTCCCAGGCAGCGCCGTTCGCTTTGGGGCACCGCGCACGGCGTACCGGTGACAGCAGGGTTGGAGGTGTCGCGCTCGTCGAGCGGAGTGAGGTACGTGTAGGCGGGTGGGAAGAACTGTGCCGAGTTGGGATCGAGGCCAGGCGGCAGATTACCGTAGTTGGCGACAAACACGTTCACCATACCGCATTGGCCCATGTGGTTTCCGGACGTATAGGGCGGAGCCGGGTTGCTCGACTGGCTGACATCCGCTTCCCAGCCGGGTGACGGTGCGACCTGGGTCATGAGGGAGGTGATCATGAACGCCTTCGTCTCAAACCACCTGCGACCCTGACTGTCGGGGACCGCCTGCTCGCAGTCCATGTCGACGTCGAGCATCCAATAGTGCATCCCGAATGTGTTCTCATCCGCAATCCCGAATCCCCGCGTCCAGACATAGGGTTGCCCCTGGCCTTGTGCCACGCTCGTCGTCCATTCCGCCGGAGACCCGCCCCCGAGTCCGCCGGTGGGTTGCGCCTGCCCTACTTCACCGCCATTCCAATCGAGGTAAGCGTCGCCCCAACGATAGGTATTCGTATGCGGATTCAACCACACCCTATGCCGGATCCGGATCGGCGTACCGCCCTTGGCTCCGCCACGGATGAACACGTCCTGACCTGGAGTCGCCAGCGCATAGATGAAGATCACTGTCCGTCGGATATCGCGCTTCGGCGTCGTCGAAGCCGCGCCCAGGCCGTAGACCACAATCTGGTTGTCGTAAGTGGCCTGGTAAACGCGCCCGTTCGCAACCAGGGGGGGCGCGAACTTGGTTGCGGCCCCCACGCGGTCATTGGGCTCCGTCTCGCTATCCCAGATCGATTGCAACGTCCCGCTTGGCACGGTGGAGACGTCGTAGGCGCGCAGAATATTGGGAGTAGGCGCGATGTTCGCGGCAGGATCTCCGGACAGGTTGCCGTAAGCTTCATTGGCCCAAAGAATCCCGTTCGAGGTGCCGTTCGCCGACAGTGACAATATTCCGCCGGGCATGCCGCCCGGAGAGGGCGTGCCCCAAGATGCGGTCGCCGTTCCGCGGGCTATCGGAGTGGCCCCGAAGTGCCCATTGGTTTGTTTGAAGACGCGTACGACGTTGTTTTCGCCGTGCACGAAAAGCTGACTGTTGAAGTAGACCGCAGTCCCGTGAATGTGCGGCGTGCGACCGCCGTCGACGTGGCCGATGGTAAACGGATCGGTCGACGTCACCTGATTCAAGTCGTCAAAGAGCGATGTGTGACCGCTCCAGGGCTGGTAGTCGAAAGTGGCGACGAACGGAGGATCGACGAGCTTCGTGAAGTCTCGTTGCCCCATCGCGGCGCGGTTCACGTTGTAGTAGATACCGTCCTTACCGCCAACGATCACGCCGGGGCTGTCAGGCAGAGCGATTATGCCGCCCGCCGCGAGATCCTGGTCCTTGTGCGAGCCATCACGGTCGACGTCGCGAAACGGAGTAAACCAGTCGCTGGTGTGGAGTGAACTCGGGCTGCCCGGGGTCCAGATCAACCTGACTACGCTTTCGCCGAGCTGATCGTGCGAGAATTCCGGGTTATACGGACCGTTGCCGGTGACGACGTAAATATCGCCGTTTGCATCTATCGCCGGCGCGGCGTTTGCCATCCAAACCCCGCCTCCTCCGCCGTTCCCTGAGCTGTTGTCAGGAGTACTACACCATACGTCCGCGACCGGACTGCCACTGGCGAGCTTGGAGGTATCGAAGGCAATGACCCATCCGGAGGGACTCCCCTGCCCCTCACCGCCGCCAAAGGCCACGACCACGGCCTGCTGGCCAGTCGGCTTGGTGACCAATGCCAGGCCAGCTCGTTGCATCTGCAAATAACGGTTGAAGCCGACGCCGTTCGCGTTGTAGCCGTCAATCAGTACCGAGCCGAAGCGGTCCTGGTTGAGATTACCGGGGTTCAGGGCAAACAGGCGAAAAGTCGGACCGACCGTTCCGTTTTCATAGCCCCAGCGAACGACGTAGAGCACATTGTTGGCCCGATCGATCACCGGGGTGGCCGCAATTCCCCATTCCGTATGGATGGTTTGCGGCTTCAGAGCGCTCAGATCACCGCCGGTCACCGGGGCGCCCAGCCAGCGCGCCGAGAGCATGGCTCCCGTGTCCGCGTCAAAGGCATATACGGTGTTATGCATTGTCCCGGCGTAAATCACGTTATGCATACCACCCGCGATGGAGACGTTTGCCGCATAGAGCGGCGAGCCTTCGATTTTGCCATCGAGCGCCAAGACGAAACGCTTGTGGAACTTGTTCGCGGTGGAATTGACGACCGCCGGCGTCAGGATCGTCTCCGACGGATTTACACCGGTGCGGAACTTGTCGTAGCTACGCTCATCCACATCAACTGGGCTGGCATGACAGCGGCTCCATAACACCATGGCCGCCACAACCGTGCAGACAACGCCCCATCTCCGCGACCCCAATAGCAACATGGCGGAGCTCCCCGGTGTCATATAGAGCGAATTTCGCGATACGAATCCTATCTCCGCTGTTAATTCTAACTATAGGACTCTACGACTGGGAGGATTCCGCAAAGCCGAGCTGACGCTCAGGGTAAGGGATAGATAATGAAATCGTTGTGCACTTCCAGTCGTGGCAACTCGCCCATCGCATCGACTGCCGAGCGCAACTCGAGAAGGCTGGCGTACGGAAGCTCCAGGCGATGCTCGAGCGGGTGAGTCGGGATATGCATCGCGTAGTCGCGGCCGGGTGTTTGCGTCATTTCGATGTGATTGCCGAGAATCCACGCCACCGGCCGTGAGCGGGTGAAGTCGGCGACGCGATCGATGGTCGCCTGGTAGATCTTGAAATCATGCGACGGAATGTAGAGCCGGCCGGGGTACAGCTCATCACCCATGAGCAGCAGGTGGGTCTTGCGGTCATACACCGAAATCTCCGCCGGCTCGTGGCCAGGCGAGGGAATGATGTCGAGCACGCGCCCAGCACCGAGATCGAAGGGCACGATCTGCGTGGGCCACGTATGCACCTTGAAAAATGCCGCGACCTCTTCCGGCGAGTGACCGACCACTATCGTGTCGGCACGACCCGTGAACTCCTCGTCGCCCGCGACGTGGTCGTGGTGCGAGTGGGAATGGGCGACCACGAGCTGAATCGACTTCTTCCCGTTCGCACGCAGCCAGTCGGCAACAACCCGGTCGACGGTAGGCCGGATTTTCAGGCCACCGGCGCCGCTATCGATTTGCAGTACACGGTCGCCGCCAAAAAAGAGGAATATGAACGGTCCCTCGAAGTTGGTCTTGATGGACTGGCGCACGATGTAGGTATTCGCGTCGTAGCGTTGCACCTGCATTTCCGGCTCAGGACCGTGCGTGGCGTCCATCCACGGAGCGGCGAACGGCGTCGAGTCGCTTGCGGCCGCCGCCGGACCGCTCCAGGCCATGGCGCTCACCCATGAGCCCAGAATCGCCGCGGCCAGAAGCCCCCTCTTCTTAGAATCTGACATTACCTGTAACTCCAATGACGCGCGGTACGGGCGTATACCCCTCCGCGACATAATTATCGGCAGGACTCTGGATGATCTTGCGATCATCGAGAATGTTCTTTGCGTAGACCGAGAATTCCCACGCCCCCGCGGTGATACCCAGACTCGCGCCGAGGAGAGTGTACGACGGCCGCTGGTAGTCGGGGCTGGATTGCACGAAGGTGCCGTGACTGCTGCCGATGAATTGCCAGTTGGCGCGCGCGAAGCCGCCGACCGCATCCGCCAGCGGATGCTCAAAGTTCAGATCCATGTCAGCCGACCACTCTGGCGAGCCCGGAACGAGGTCGCCTGGCGCGATTCCCAGCCCGGCCACCTCCTCGGTAAAATGGTCGTGATTATATTGTCCGGAAATCCGGGCCGACAATCCGTGGGCGAGTTGCTGCACGACCTCGATCTCGCTGCCGTAACTGCGCGCGTGGCCGAGGTTGTCGTAGAAATCGAAGCCGCAGGTCTGCAGCGGGACGTCGAGCTGGATGTGATCCCACTCGATGTCGTAGATTGACGCGTTGATCGAGGTCGTGTTACCGAAATACAGCCCTTTCGTACCCAGCTCGTAGTTCCAGACATTGTCCGACTGGTAGGTGTTGGGCGCCTGGGTGAGCCCGAATGCGGCCAGGTCGCCCCCGCATTGCACGGCCGGCACCGGGCTGTTGATACCTCCCAGGCGGAACCCCTTGCCCGCCGTCCCGTAGGCGGTCACCGTATCGGTGAGATCGTAGCTGAGGGAGAATTTAGGCGTGAACGCATGGGCCGTCAGCTTGCCGCTGCTGTAGGGAGTGCTGGCAAAGAAGCCGCTGGAGGTATTCGTGGCGGTATCACGTCCGAACAGCTCGCGCATTCCGACCGTGAGCTTCAGTTTCGAGGTCGGATAGTAGGAGAATTCGCCGAAGACGGAGAATTCCCGGTCATCGAGGTTGTTGACGAACTGGTAGAACAGGTCGTTAGGCGTTGCGGCTCCGAGGGCTACGTCGGGCGACATCCCATACACACTCTGGAAGGTCTGGTTGAACCCGGGAATGTACTGTGCCGAGGTACCGACGTACTTCGAATCGGAAAAGTACAACCCGGCGATCCATGAGATCGGCACGCCCACGCCCGCCTTTGGA
>DATMQL010000020.1:0-2140 GCA_035566815.1 Steroidobacteraceae bacterium
CCGGCAGGTACTACAAGGGAATGGTCGTGTTCACGATCGTGAAAGGCGGTGCCCTATACCAGGCTTCGGTGGCCGGGCAGAAATATTCTTATAAGGCGCGGGAACCGAGCTGATTCGCCGCAGAACTTTCCAAGCGGGGTAGCGTGCCGCATGGGGCTTGCGGCGCGCTGCTAAAATCTCGCCCGATGCAACCCAGGTCGCCCCTCTCCGCCGCCGCACTCGACAGCCTGATGTCAGGCCTCGAAGTCGACTTCATCAGGTTGGTGGAATGTCTCGTCAGCCGCGGCTCATCCCGGCCGATCGGTGGGCCGAGCGCTTCGTCGCACTGAGTGATCCGAAGATCGCGCGCGCCTTTTCAGACATGGTCGCCCGGCCCGGCGCGGCCCACTGCGTGCAGTCACTCGCCGACACCGCCGGACTGAGCCGCTCGGCGTTCATGTCCCGATTCACGGCGGGCGTTCGGCGGCTCTCCCATGACCGTCCTGCGCCAATTGCGGATGCGGCGTGCGCGGGCGCTGTTGGCTACGCAGAACCTCACGACGGATCGAGTGGCCTCCGCGGTGGGTTACTCCAGCCGCAGCAGCTTCCATCGCGCCTTCCAGAAAGCCTACGGGAAGGAACGGGCCGAGTGACGCGAATCACTCCACGGCCAGCGCCGGTGGTTCTCGAAGGCGACGCTCGTGGAGGCGCTCGCGGACGCGACCCTTCACCTGCTCGACGCGCATCAGCAACATCAGCCAGGCCAACACCAGCAGCACCGCCGCGCACAGCAGGCGAAACCACAACGTTTGATGGAAAGCCGGCGGAATAGAGAAACCCGCAGCAGCTCGCTCGGTATCGAGGACCAGCACGCCTGGGGCGAGCAAAAGCGCTGACGCCACTGTTCGTGGACGTCGGAATTTCCAGCTGTAGACCATCAATTATAGGGAAGGTCAGGTACGGCGACGGGCCGGGAAGTATCGCGGGCCAGCGCGGGCTGAGGGTCCGAAAAGCGTCGCCAATCGTCCGTGGAACTCCAGGCGGAGGGCCTATCCGTACCCCCTTGGTCATGATCTTCAGCTGGGCGGCTGTCGCCGCGCGCTATTTTTAAACAAGACGTAAGAGTTCCGTTACCCATAGGCTACGCGCGCCATCAGGAAACGCCCGGCTCCGGGATAAAAAAGTCATGTCCCCCACGTTAGACATCGTCGCCACCCAGCTCTTCGAGGCAGCCTGCTGCGCGCTCGGCGGCGACGGCGCAGCGACGCAGGCGCATATTGCGCGCGCCCTGGTACTGTTGCAGGACAACCCCGGGCGAGCCCCCGAGGTGCGCCAGGACGTCACTGGAGCCCTGTCGGCCTGGCGCGCGCAACGGGTCGCCAGCCACATTGAAACCAACCTTTCCGGGACCATCCGCGTCAGGGATCTCGCTCACCTCGTCGGGCTCAGCAACAGTTATTTTTGCCACGCCTTCAAACGCCGCTACGGTTTGACCGTGCACGTCTACCTGACATGCCGGCGGATCGAGATGGCACAGCAGCTGATGTTGTCGACCACCGATTCATTGAGTGAAATCGCGCTGAGCTGCGGGATGAGCGACCAGGCGCACTTCACGCGCGCGTTCCGGCGCGTCGTTGGCGAAACGCCGAACCGCTGGCGGCAATCCCGCCGCGCCGCGTTGGCGGGTGGCATAATTCGGGAGTCTTCAGTGCGGGGCGGCCGGGATGACCTTCCAGATCAAGCGCGTCTATGAGCCCGCGACCCCGGGCGATGGCATCCGCGTTCTGATCGATCGCCTTTGGCCCCGGGGCCTGAAGAAGAGCGACGCACACCTGACGTCCTGGATGAAAGACGTCGCGCCCAGTCCACAGCTGCGAACGTGGTTCTCTCACGATCCGCAGCGCTTTGTGGAATTTCGGCGCCGTTACACCGCGGAGCTGAAACGCAATCCGGCGCTCCCCGAGCTTCGCAAGCTCGGGAGAGGCCAGCTCGTCACGCTCCTGTACGGAGCGCGCGACCCGAAGATCAACCACGCGGTGGTGTTACTGTCAGCATTGCGCGGCCGGCAGGTTACTTGACTGCGCTGCTAACTGAACCTCGCCTGTTCCAGATAGGCTCGATTGCGTTGCCCGCTTCGCGCTTCCTCTGCGAGCACCTGCAC
>DATMQL010000021.1:0-5596 GCA_035566815.1 Steroidobacteraceae bacterium
CGCCCAGGTGCCGGTGCCCGGTTGGGCTGCAAGTTGAAAACCCGGGTTCAGAGTCAGTCCGAGGCCGATAGACCATCCATACATCGCGTAAACATTTTTGGGTGTACCCACAACCACCGTCTCGGTGCCAACGGGACCGACGTGAGCCCACGTTTGTCCGTAGTCAGCGCTGCGCAATACGCCCCAGCCATAAACCGAGTACGTTCCAGCCATGTAAACGGTACCATTGTTATCAGGCTGATAAATTTGTGAAGCGCCATGCGGGTGCTCGTTTTTATCCACTTGAGTCCACGCCGCGCCATTATTTTCCGTGCGCCAGGTGCCGTAAATCCCGCCACTGGCCTGGGCGAGCCACAGCCACGTTCCCCGTGTGGTGGCGGCATTGCCGGTATTGATGAAAAAGACCTCGCCCGTGCCGCCATTTTCCAACATGCCGCCGGCGAGGGGAACGTTGGTCCAATGCTGGCCCCCATCGACGCTCTCGACGAGATAGTCCATTTCGTGAGCGGCCATGACGAGATGGTTCGGGTCATAGGGATCGACCACAGGAGGGTAGTAGTCCTGGCGGCTCGTACCGCTGGGAGCTACGAAATAGGTGGTCCAATTCACACCGCCATCGACGGACTTCCAGAAGCCCAATCCGCTGCCGCGAATGCATGATTCGTAAATCGTAGGAACACTCGCCGTGCTGGCAGGCGCGATCGTAATTCCTCCAGCGCAATCGCGTGTTGCCGCGCCGTTGGTTCCCGTATTGATGGGCCCGGTCCAGGTGGCGCCATAGTCCGTCGATTTCCAGATTCCCTGGCAGTGAAACAGGGCATAAAGATCCGCGGGATGAGCGGGGTCCGTCTGAACCGTTTCAACTCCAAAGTTCCCACAAGTCAAGGCATCGACGAGGTCCACGCCCGTGGGTGTCACATTGATCCAGGTCCCGAAAGTCGTGGGAGGAGGAGGCGTGACTGGCGCGGCCGGCGTCGCGCTGGCCTGCGAAGAGGTAACACTCTCACCAGCCGAGTCGACGGCCGTGACGACGTAGTAGTAGGTTGTCCCGTTGGTGAGCGAGGTGTCGGTATAGGAAGTCGACGTCGGTGCGCCGACCTGTGTGTAGGGTCCGCCGCTGGTCGTAGCGCGCTTCACGTGGTAGCTGGTTGCGCCACTGCTGGCGGACCAGGTGAGGCTGGCCTGCGCATTGCCGGCAGTTGCCGCAAGGCCGGCGGGCGCCGCCGGAATCACAGTGGATGCAACGGGCTTCGCGCTGACCTGTGCGGAATTGGCACTCTCACCAGCCGAATCGACGGCTGAGACGACGTAGTAATAGGTTGCGGAGTTGGTGAGCAAGGTGTCGGTATAAGAGGTCGTGGTCGGTGCGCCGACTTGTGTGTAGGGTCCACCACTGGTGGTAGCGCGCTTCACATTGTAGCTGGTTGCGCCAGTGCTGGCGGACCAGGTCAGTGTCGCCCGTGCATCGCCGGCAGTTGCCGAGAGGTTGGCGGGCGTCGCCGGAGTTATCGCGGATGCGACGGGCTTCGCGCTGACTTGTGCGGAGTTGGCACTCTCACCGGCCGAGTCGAGGGCCGACACGACATAGTAGTAGGTCGTGCCGTTGGTGAGCGCGGTGTCGGTATACGAAGTCGCGGTGGGGGCGGCGACCTGCGTGTAGGGGCCACCGCTGGCCGTGGCGCGTTTCACGTGATAGCCGGTCGCGCCGCTGCTGGCGGACCAAGTGAGGCTTGCCTGCGCATTGCCAGCCGTCGCGGTAAGGCCCGTGGGTACGGGTGGAGTCGTGATGGCTGCGTCGGGAGTCGCCGAGACCGCCGTCGAATCGGCGCTCTCACCCGCGGAATCAACCGCGGTAACGACATAAAAATAGGTAACGCCGTTTGTCACCGCCGAGTCGGTGTAGGAGGGCGATGTGTCAGCCGCGAGTTGCGTGTAGGGTCCGCCGCTCGTGGTAGCGCGCTTGATATTGTAGCTCGTCGCGTTGGTGCTCGCGGACCAGGTCAGGCTCGCCTGCGCGTTACCGGCTGTTGCTGCGAGATTCGCCGGTGTCAGCGGAATTCCGGGCGACATCGTGTCCGTTGGCACTGCTGTCGCGGGATTTACGGTCTCGTCCACCCCTTTGCAGCCAACGAGCAGTGCCAGGAAGATCACTACCATGGCGTCGCGGACCGCGGACAGGTTGGGGCGGGCTTCAATCATTATCACATACTCCTTGGCCACGAGACTGCGACCAAAGCCGATGATAGGGCACCACCACTGGATGCCAAACATGTCGCGAAACGCGAACAAGCCAGGGCGTGCGAGGTGCTGATGACGGCTACCGGTTCTCACCTCCGAAGCGTCGATCTGTGAATTGGGTCCTGGTTTCCCGCAGCACGAGATTTCGCGGCGTATGCCAGCCCTATCAATTATCATACCCGACGTGCTCCCCCGACTTGTCCGCATCGCCGCCGTAGCGGCCGCTTTGCCGCTCGGTTCCGCGCTGGCCTCGGAGGACGTCACGCATCCGACGTTCAACGCCGAGGTCGCCCCGATCCTCGCCCGACACTGCGTCAGCTGCCACAGCGAAGGCGGCAGCATGCCCCGCCTGCCCTTGACCTCTTACGAGGCCGTCAGAACGGCCGCTTCCGCACTGCGCGATCAGGTCGCGAACCGCAAGATGCCCCCGTGGTATGCGGATCCCGAACGGAGTGTTGCTTTTCGCAATGACGCCAGGCTTTCCGCGGCGGAGATCAACACGCTGCTGGCGTGGATCGACGGCGGAGCGCCTCGGGGGCAAGGCAGCGATCCGCGCTGGCCTGCTTTGGCGAAGGGGTGGGCCCACCCGCAGGGGCTTCAGCCCGACGTGATCGTCGGTCTTCCGCGTGCCAAGCTCCCTGCTAACGGTGAGCTTCCTTACGTTCGCCTGCTGATCAAAGTGACCGTGCCGCAGGATCGATGGATCGTCGGACTGCAGGCTATGCCCGGCAACGCCGCTGTCGTTCACCACATGGGCATCACCGAGGTTACGCTCGCAAACGGCGTTACCCCGGAAAATATGGCTCAACTGGATGCCGTGGCACGTCAGCTCGGGATGCCGAACGGTGCCCTGACGCGTCCACAACCCTCCATCACGGACGCTTCGGACCCGACCGTTTACGACATGCTCTCTGTGTACACACCGGGGACAACCTACGAGTCCTTCCGTGCCCATGCCGGCAAGCTGCTCCGGGCGGGCCCGCAGCAGTACATCAATTTCAACATTCATTACACGACGACCGGCAAGCCGGAGACGGACCAGTCCAATCTGGGCCTATGGTTCGCCTCGAGCCCTCCCGCGCAGCAGCTCTATCGCGCACCGATGCCGGGCCGCACCATCATCGCCAACCAGCGGGAGTTGCTCACGGATGATCCCGGCACCAAGGCCGAAGGAACAGATGTCGCGATACCGCCCATTTCGCCTGGCGAAGCGCGCTACGAGCTCATCGGCGTGACGGCGCTGCTCAATCCGACGACCGTGTACGCGTTGCAGCCTCACGCCCATCTGCGCGCCAAGCGCTTTCGCTACACCGTGTTCTTGCCGGATGGACGCGAACAGACCCTGCTCAGCGTGCCGCAGTACGATTTTCACTGGCAACTGCGCTATGAGCTCGAGGAGCCCTTGCAGCTCCCTGCCGGCAGTAAGCTCGTGATCACGGGCGAATACGATAACTCCGACCACAACGCGCACCTGGTGGCCGCCGCCGCGGAGGACCCGTCCCATCGGTGCGGCCCGGATAAAACCGTGCTCTTTCGCGACCAGAACCAGACATGGGATGAGATGTTCAGTCCGATCCTGGAATACGCGCTGGCGTCACGGGAACACCTGCTGCAGCAAGCCGCGGCGCCCGATTCGGCAACGGCGCCCCAAGCCGATCCCGCGGCTTCCGTGGGAGCGAGCAAGGTGCGGCTCGTGGCGACGGCCGGATGTCTGGCTCGAGAAGCCGGTGGCTGGCGGCTGACCCAAGTCGGACACATAGAGAGCACCGCATTGCAGTCAACCTCCACCGCCGAGCGCGCGGCCCTCGCGAAGCTGAGTGGCGGTGATCAGTCGTTGCGTTTGATCGGCGAGAGCCCTTTCAATCCTTCTGGCCATGCTGGCCAGCGGGTGGCCGCGAAGGGCGCTCTCATTGAGGATACCAACGGCACCCGTCTAAACATCACTTCGCTGCAAGCCCTGGGTCAGACCTGTGCACGCTGAGCCTATGGAGAGCACGGCCGCGCGCTGTTATGGGGCACTCCTTCCGGCTCGGCGCTCGCAGCGGCATGCGCGAGGCACAAGCCTGCTTCTCATGATGATGATGCTCGCTTGTAGTGGACTGGCCGGCGCGAAGGAGCCGGCCTTCAGGCTCGCGCCGTGGCCTCACGAAGTCGCCACACCGCGGTTCGAGCTTCAGGACACCGATGGACATTCGCGCACACTGGAGAGCTTCGCGGGCTCCGTCGTGGTGGTCTATTTTGGGTTCCTCTCCTGCCCCGACGAATGTCCGACTGCCCTGCTCGAGCTTGCCAGCGTAATGAAACAACTCGAGCCGACGCGCCGACCGGTTACGGTGTTGTTCGTCACTTTGGACCCGGAGCACGATTCGCCACAGAAGCTCGAGGCATATGTGCGGGCGTTCGACCCGCGCTTCATCGGGCTGACCGGCAGCAGCGCGGCGGTGAACAGCGCCGCCGCGGCCTTCTTCGTGCAACACGCCCGCATCACACGCGCCGGTCGCGAAACGATCGATCACTCAACAGGACTCTTTCTGTTGGATGCCCGGGGCCGGCTGCGAGTTGTCGGTTCGACTCGATCGAAAATCGAGGATCTGGTGCACGATCTGCGGCTGCTCGCGGCGCAGCCCGAGGGTTCCGTCAACTGACGCCCGGCGCGCTCGACTGCCACCGCCTGCGCCAACTTGGGCAGGACTCCAAGGGAACTGCACTCCAGTTGTGCTTGTTTTATGTCAAGTGAGGAGCGCGCGTAAAATTCGTGTAAATCGCAATATCCATCGTGTGACATCCCGGAGCGACTCCGGTACAGTCGCCGTCAAGCAACAACAAGACTTTTAAGCCGAGGGAAGGTTCTGGGGAGGCTTCCAATGCGGAACCGCCGCACCGGTGTGTTCGCGCCGATATTCAGATCCGTTAGTGCGCTCGTTCTGGGGCTGTGCGCCTCGACAATCGTCCACGCGCAGGTCAACGTGACCACGGCGCGCAACGATATCGCCCGCACGGGACAGAATCTCAGCGAGACCATTCTCACGCCCGCGAACGTGAACGCTACGCAATTCGGCAAGCTGTTCGCGCAGGCGGTCGATGGGTACATGTATGCGCAGCCGTTATACCTCTCGGGTGTGACGATCAACGGCGCGGTGCACAACGTCGTATTCGCCTTTACGGAGCACGACTCGGTCTACGCCTTCGATGCGGACAACACGAGTGGCACCAACTCGAGTCCGCTGTGGCAGGCCTCGATGTTTTCGACGGCTCATGGCGCGACGCCCGGAGAAACCCCCGAGGCGGGCAACAACGACATCACTCCGGAAATTGGTATTACCGGAACCCCCGTGATCGATCCCGCTTCGGGGACGCT
>DATMQL010000022.1:0-11526 GCA_035566815.1 Steroidobacteraceae bacterium
TGCCTCGAAAGCCGCAGCCGCCGTGCTGGCCAGAATGTCCAGCGCCTTGATCTGTCCCGGGGTGAGGCGTCGTTGTGCCGCCTGCGAGCTGAACCTGAGAATGCCGTAGAAATTACCGCCCGCAACGACCGGCAGCGCAACCCCCGTCTGCTCGCCCGGGAAAGGCGGCGAGAAGACCGCCGCGGGGGCATCGCCCGCGCTCCATGCCGACAACTGCTCGCGCGCGGTCGCGATCCAGCGCACGATCGACGCGTCGATCGGAAGGCGCTCTCCCTCCGGCCAGTGAGTGCCAACTCCGTTCATCCCAGTCACTCGCAGTTCACGACCCTCCTCGGTCGGCACCAGCATACTAACCGCTCCGGCATCGCTCTGCCGGGCCGCCGCCGCGACCGTCCGCTGCACGATCTCGTCGTGAGACAGGCCCAGTGTGATCGCCCGCGACAGCTCGTAGATAGAGACGGCCTCACGCAATTGGATGTTTTCCGTTTGCAGGCGGCGTGTCTCGAGGGCACGCGTGAGCACCGGCAAGAGGTTGTCGAGCCGGAACGGCTTGAGAACATAATCCTGCGCTCCATCGCGCAATGCCTTCACGGCCGTGTCGATAGTCCCGTGTCCCGTCATCACGATTCCGGCCAGGTCACGGTCGATCTCATGGGCCGAGCGCAGCAACGCGATGCCGTCCATCTCCGGCATCATCAGATCGGTGAGCAGGAGATCGAACTGCCGCTCGCGCAACTTCGCGAGAGCCTCGCGGGCGGAGGTGAACCCGGTGGTTGCATACCCTTCCGTCTCGAGCGTGTTACATAGAGCCGTCATCAACGCCCTTTCATCGTCCACGATGAGCAGGCGCGCAATGGGTGAGCTATTCACGAAACCTCCTGGTGGATATCGGGCTGCCCTGCCTTGTGAGCCAACTCGGCAAGGGCCACGCGCAGCTCGGCGAGCTTGGGTGGCTTACTCAACACCCGGTCGACAAAGGGTGGAATGTCGTTCTCCGCCAGCAGCCGCCGACCCCAACCGGTGAGCATGATGACCCCCACGGACGGCGCTGCCGCCTTCACCGCGGCGGCCACTTTGCGACCGTCCACATAGGGCATACCAAGATCGGTAATAACGAGTGAGAACGGATTCCCGCGTTGCTGCGCAGCAAGAAAGGCCTCGATTCCGAGCTGACCGCCGTCGGCCACCGCGATGACATGGCCATCGCCCTCGAGAATGTCCCGCAGGGATTTGACCAACAGCGGATCGTCGTCCACCAGGAGAATCCGCAGGCGCCGCACCGGCTGCAATCGCGCGGCAGTCTCCTCGGGGTCCACCAGCTGCGTCTGCGCGGTACCAAACAGCACCCGCACGGTTGTTCCCTTGCCAACGACGCTTTCGATTTCCAGCTCGGCACTGTGACGCTGAATCATTCCGTAAACCATGGCGAGGCCGAGCCCGGTGCCCCGCTCGCCCTTTGTCGTATAGAACGGCTCGAGGCAGCGGCGGCGCGTCTCATCATCCATACCCACTCCGGTATCGGACACCTCGACGTGCACGTATGAATTCGATTCACCTTCCGGGGGACTTTGGGACGAAGCGCAGCGGGTGCGCAGCGTCAGCGTCCCACCCTCTGGCATCGCATCGGTGGCGTTGAAGACGAGATTGGTGAGCGCATCTCGAATCTCCACTTCCGAGCCCATGATATCGGGCAGCTCAGCGGCCAGCTCGGTTTGCAGCCGGATGACAATCCCCTGCTGCAGAGGCACGTCGCTCCACCGCGCCCGGGTCAGCTCGATGACGTGTCCGATCATGCGGTTGAGATCGACACGCGCCAAGGTCAATTCGGGCTCGCGCTGGCGGTAGAACTCCCGCATACGCGCCACGGTTTCCGCCACATCTTCGATGGCGCGTTGAATGGTGGAGAGGTAATTGCGCGCACGGTCGCTCAGACCGGGCTCCCGCTCGAGCAGCGACTCGGTGTAAAGCGCGATGGGCGAAATGGCATTGTTGATATCGTGCGCGATGCCGCTGGCCATCTGGCCAAGCGCCCGCAGCCGCTCCTGTTGCATGACGGCCTGCTGCGACTGGTGCAAGTCATCGTAGGCCCGTTGCAGAGCCTCGTACAGCTGCGCCTGGTGGGCCGCCAACGCTACGTGCTCGCTCAAATGTCGTAGAAACTCGCATTCGGCGCTGCTGAACGCCTCGGCGGCCGCGCGCGCAACGACCAATACACCGAACACCCGGTTCTCGACGAGCAGCGGCGCGAGCACGAGCGAGTGCAGGCCCGCGCGCGCGAAACGCTGCGGAAATGGAAATGAGATTCCCCCGACATCCGGCTCGTAGACGAGCTGGCCGCCCACGCAGCGCGCGAGGCCGTTCGCGTCAATCGGCAGACTCTCCTGCTCCGCGAGCGCAAGATCGCCCGAACGCCCGCGGCTGCGTGCTCCGATCGTGGCGATCGAAAGGGAGCCGGCGTCAGCGTCGTACAGGCACAGGCAGCCGAAGTCGATGGCTAACTCGTCCTCCAGGCTCCGCAACACGACTTGAAAGATACTCGACAAGTCCTGCCGCTCGCCGATAGCACGCGTAATTCTCTGCAGAAGATCGAGGCGGCCCAGCTGCCTCTGCAGCTTTCCCTGCGTCTCCCCGATCCGCGTCAACATGCGATTGAACGCTTCCGTCAGCAAACCGAGCTCGTGACCATCGGGCCGCGGTGCCCGCGCCGCGTAGTCGTCGTTCTTCGAGATCGAACTTACGGTTTCCGTAAGCGCGAGAATAGGCCCCGAGATCTGTCTTTGCAGCCGCAAAGACAGCAGGTACGCGACCAGGCAAGCGAGTGCCAGTACCAGCCCCGCAATCAGGCTGAAGCTGCGAAACCGCTCGTAGATGGCGCCCATGTCCGACTTCAGGTACAGGCTGCCCATGCGGCGGCCCCCCTGTACCACCGGTTGCACTCCGATCAGATGGCCTTGCTCGAAGCGATAGCCATCCTGGACAGCCAGGGCAGCCGGAAGAGCCGCGTCCGCAGCCGGATATGCCGCGAATAACTTGCCCGAGCGCGTATACAGTCCGGCGGCGACTACGTGGCTCTCCGCTCTAAAAGCCGAAAGCACTTCGCGCGCGTCGTCCGCGTTATCGAATGCGAGCGCCGCTGTGCTGTTTGCCGCGATCGCGGCCCCAAGCGTCCCGAGATTACGCAGCGTGGACTGACGATATGTCAGGAAATCGTAAGCAAAGAAGGCCAGGGCGGTCGTCAGCATCGCGGCGCCGCTGGTCAACAGGAGTGCCGTGATCAGAGTCCGTCGGATGGGTCGCGAGCGGTGCGGCATTCGGTTAGCCCTCCCCCGGGCCGACGATCTCAGCGGGTCGCAGCAGCTTCGAGCTGATGGTCAGGTTGCCGGCCTTCGCCGCGGCGAGGTTGATGCGCAGGCGGATCCTGTTGTTCTCGTTGACGAGCTGAATCATGACACCCCGCTGTCCGGCAGGATCAGCATCGCCTACCGTCAGGATGCTGCGACCCTTGAGCGCCATCAGGATCTCGTCGAGGTGTCCGCTCTCATTGCTCCCGATGAACAGGATGTTGCAATCGCGGATCTCCGCCACGCTTCGATAGCGCTCAACGACCAGGGTCCGCTTGTTGACCGTCTCGCCGCGTACGACATCGTCCAGTTGGGAGCCGAACGGATCCTGGCCGAGAATGCCGATGACAAACGGCGCGTCCGGGCGCGGGAAGGCTTCGGCAGGCCAGTCGACGAACTGCGCGAAGTTGAAGAGGAAGACCGCCTTGACCTGGTATTCCGAGGGCGCCGCGAGAGCGCCGGCGGATCCGGTCGCCAACACGGCCAGCACCAGCCACAGCCAGGTTAGCCGGGCGTAGGACCTCAATACCGCCACGCGACCTTCCCATAGACGCTGCGCTGGATCTGGACAGTCGTCGGGCTCGGGAAGCCGTATTCCAGGTGGTGAGCGTGTAGCAGGTTCTGCCCGACGACCGAGAGTTCGAGGCCCTGGGTGGCTTGCCAGGCAAGGCGGGTATCCGCTTCGAAATAGGAGGGGACAATACCTGGCAATGCACCGTTGTTGGTACGCAGTGCATCGACCCAGCGCAGCGCAGCATCGAGATTCACTCGCCAAGGCAGGTTCAGCGCCGAGCGGATGGAGAACTGATGCTTGGGATCGGCGGTCTCGTTCAGCCCATTAGTGAGATCGAACCGGCCGGGCTTTATGCGGATATTCTCTTCGAGAAGATTGTACCCGGCGTGCAATGACCAGTTCTCGAGCACCTGGTAATTGCCGCTGAGCTCCACGCCCCAGGTGTGGCCTTCCAGGTTATTCTGGAAGTAGAGCGGCAGGATGGTGGCAGGAGTGAAGCTGACGCTGCGCACGTCGCTATAGACGTTGTAAAAAGTAGAAACCGAGCCGGTGACCCGCGAGCCGAGCCCCCCGTGATAACCGAGCTCGTACGCGGTCACATACTCGGACTCGAAACTGTTGCTGCCTTCGAGAAGGACCGGCGCTGGCGGCACGGGCTGAGCGAAATTGCGGTCGATCCGCGACGGCGTACGCACGGCACGTGAGATCGCTGACCAGAGCGCCTGCCCGGTCGCGAGGCTCCACTCGAGACGAACGTTGGGCTCGTATTCAAACCCCGTGTAATCGTTGTGCTCGAGCTTGGAACCGACGGTCGCGGACCAGTCGTGGCCCAGCAGGAATTCGTCCTGCACGAATGCGCTATAGAGACTCTGGTTGAAAACGGCGGGAAAGAAACCTATCCCGGGAGCGTTGCGGACCACGTCGTGTGTGTAACGATAGCCGACACCCCACACGATGTGATTGCGCGTGCCGAGCGCGAAGCGGTGTTGAAAGTCGGTATCGAGGGTCGTGAGGTCGTCCCTCAGGTATCCGGCAGGTGCGAGCTCCAGGACGCCCCCCAAGTAGACGGGAGCAATCGGATCGACCAGGTGGGTGCGGTCGTAGTATGACTGCAGACTCAGGTCCGACTCGTCCGAAAACACGTGCGTCCAGTGGCCGACGATGTTACCGCCGCCGGCTTCCCCCGCTCCCACTCCCCCCGTATCCACGTTTTCGTGACCGTCATAGAAGTCACCGTGGAGACTGACTGCATCCTGTGCCGAGACCTGGGAATCCAGGCGGAAGCCGCCCCGCTCCTGGTGCCACGAGTCTGGCGCACGACTGCCGTCCGTGTACACTTCGTCGGCGCGGTCGAAGTACTTGCCGTAAACGCGAAAATCAACGTTGGAACCGAGCGTACCGCCGTACCGCGCTCCGCCGAATTCCTCGAGTTGGTTCCCGCCGCCGGCCTCGGCATAGAGCCCCTTGGTGTCGGCAGCGCTCTTGGTGATGATGTTGATCACACCGTTTACAGCGTTCGCTCCCCACAACGTGCCGCCGGGACCGCTGATTACCTCGATGCGATCGATATCCTCGAGAAGGTAGTCCTGCACATCCCAGAAGACGCCCGAATAAAGCGGCGTATACACCGTCCGCCCATCGATCATGACGAGCAGCTTGTTACCCAGCGCAGTATTGAACCCGCGCGCTGAAATCGCCCAATCGTGAGAATTTTTCTGCGCCACCTCCAGGTTGTCCGCAAGCCGCAGCGCTTCCGGGAGACTCGTTGCGCCCGAGCGGCGGATCTGCTCCTGGGTGATGACTTGGATCGCCGCCGCCGCCTGGAGCAGCTTCTCGGGATGCCGCGTCACCGAGGTGACCTCGATGTTCATCAGCTCTTCCACGGACAGCTGCTTCAGATCGCCGGTCGAGGGGGCGTCGGCGTGGGCAATGCCAGCTAGCGTCGACGCATACAGAACTGCGAACACCAGGGGCAGACGCGCAGGGTGTAGGGTCACCGCCGTTCCTCTTTAAGTTCGATCCGTGACCGGGGTGGACCGGGATCCCGGGCGGCGCACCTTGTTGTTCAAGTTAGAACGCCAACAGCCTTTTGCAACACAATAACCAAAGGATGCTTTCCATGTCATGTTATGCAAAGTCGCCCGACGGGAACTGTGCGTCGGTTCTCAACGACACAACCTGTATCCCGCCCGGAGAGGATTTCGCGATGAAGAATATTTTATGACGCAGGGCAGCAGGCGCAGCGTTGCGCCGCTGACGGGGGTCGCGACGCTACTCTTCGTCAGAGCCCATCTGCGACTGGCAATAGTTCTCGATGCCAATGCGCTGGATGAGATCGAGTTGGGTCTCGAGGAAGTCGATGTGCTCCTCCTCGGATTCGAGAATGGACGCGAACAGCTCGCGCGATACGAAATCGCCCTGTGACTCGCTGTCGACAATGGCAGCCTTGAGCTCGACGTGTGCACTCATCTCGAGCTTCAGATCGCACTCGATACATTCCTTCACGTTCTCACCGATGAGCAGCTTGCCGAGGTCCTGCAGATTGGGCAGGCCGTCCAGAAACAGGATGCGCTGGATGAGACGGTCCGCGTGCTTCATCTCGTCGATGGACTCGTCCTTCTCATGCTTCTCCAGCCGGTCCAGGCCCCAGTGCCCGAACATGCGCGCATGCAGGAAATACTGATTGATTGCCGTGAGCTCGTTCTTCAGCACGATGTTCAGATGCTGCAGTATTTTGGGATCGCCCTTCATGCGCACCGCTCCGGTAACTTTATTGTTGGCAGGCGATCTTGGGGGAAGGTCGGGGACCGCGCAACACGCATGCGCCCCCACGGAAGAGATTCCGGGGAAATATGCTGTGTTAGACGCGAACAGGAATGCGAACGATTAGCAAAGCGCTATGGTTTTCCGCGTGTGGCGGAGCGCCGCGCGTCGCGTAATGCGGCGGAGCCGGGTGGCGCGTTACGCCGCGGAGCGCTGTGTGCGCGTCAGGAGGTGCTCGGACACGACCTTGCTAGCGGTGTCTTCGCAGCGGCCACAGCAGGCGCCAACGGGAAGCTGGCACTGCACTTCGTATAGCGAGCGTGCGCCGTGGTCGACGGCATCGCGAATTTGACGGTCACTTACTGCGTTGCAGATGCAGACGTACATCTCAGCCCCTCGTCAATCCCAGCCGGCCCAGCGGCTTCTGATAGGGCAAACACTATTGCAAATAAGAATGATTGTCAATTGCATTGGCCGGGCTGACCCTCTGCAAGGGCCGGGGTCGCGGGGGTGCGGGGCCGGCCAGGGACTTCGCGTCAGGAGCCCGGGGCAGGAAGCCCGGGGCGCCCAGAGGGGCGTCCCCTGAGGCCCTACGCCCTACGCCCTACGCCACGTCGACTTTCCGCCAGGCTTGTCCTCGACAATCACACCCGCTGCCGCGAGTTGATCGCGAATACGATCCGACTCCGCGAAATCCTTGGCTTTACGCGCTGCGATGCGGGCCGCGATGAGGCCTTCTACATCCGCGTCGCTGAGCCCGGCGCCGGCGCTCGAAGCACCCGAGCTAGCGTCCCCGCCCGAGACGACGGCCGCTTCGCCCTGACCCTCCAAATTCCCTGCCTCCGGCGTCGCGACGTGATTCTTGGCGCCGCCCGGCATCGCCGGCTTCGCCAACCGGAACCACTGCTCCGGCTCGAGAGTGATAATCCCCAGCACACTCGCCAGCGACCGCAACTCCGCGCTCAACGCGGCCGCCTTACGCTCCTTACCGGTGTCCTTCGCGAGGTTGATCTCGCGAGTCATCCTCTGCAACACCGCGATGGCTTCCGGAGTGTTGAGATCATCGTCCATGACTTGGCGGAAGCGCTCCGTGAACTCGGTCTCGACGGCAGGGACCTGCGGTACGTCGCGCAGCGCCGTGTAAATACCACGGAGAGCCGCATCCGCCTGCTCCAGTTGGTCGAGTGAGTAGTTGATCGGGCCCCGGTAGTGGCTCATCAGAAAAAAGAACCGCAACACTTCCGGGTGCCGCAGCGCCTTCAGCACTTCACTCACGGTGAAGAAGTTGCCCAGCGACTTGGACATCTTCTCGTTGTCGACATTGACAAACCCGTTGTGGATCCACAGGTTCGCGAACCTGTCGCCGGTGGCGGCGCACGACTGCGCGATCTCGTTCTCGTGGTGGGGGAACTTGAGATCCATCCCGCCACCGTGGATGTCGAAATGCGTTCCTAACAGAGCCGCGGACATCGCCGAGCACTCGATGTGCCAGCCGGGACGACCGGGACCCCAGGGCGACTCCCAGGAGGGCTCGCCGGGCTTGGTATGTTTCCAGAGCACAAAGTCGAGCGGATCGCGCTTGAACTCGTCCACTTCGATCCGCGCTCCGGCGCGCAGATCCGCCAGGTGTTTACCCGAGAGCTTGCCGTATCCCTCGAACTTCGCGACGGCATACATCACATCGCCGTTCGCGGCGACATACGCATAATCTTTCTCGATCAACGTCGAAATCAAGGCGATCATGCCAGGCACATGCTGCGTCGCCCGTGGCTCATGATCCGGAGGCACAATCGCGAGTTTCGCGCAGTCCGCGTTGATCGACGCGATGACCCGCTCGGTCAATGCACCGATCGGCTCGCCGTTCTCGGCCGCGCGCCTGATGATCTTGTCGTCGATGTCGGTGATGTTACGAACATACGTCACGACATAGCCGCGGTAGCGCAGATAACGACTCACAATATCGAACACGGTCATCATGCGGGCATGCCCGATGTGCAACGAGTCGTAGACCGTCATGCCGCACACATACATCCCGACGTGGCCCGGCCTGATCGGTTGGAGTTCCTGTTTTTCGCCCGTGAGCGAGTTGTGAATACGAATCATAAAATAACAATCAGGTGAAGCGTGCCAATCTCTCGCGCGCCTTGCCCGGCGGCATGGCCTTCAACAGCGGCGCGAGCTCCGGTCCGTGAGCGCGCCCCGTCAGGGCCACACGTAGCGGCATGTATAACTCTGCGCCTTTCCTTCCCGTAGCAGCCTTGACGGCTGCCGTGATGGCCTTGAGATCATTGCCACTCTCCGCGGCAGCGCCAGCAGCGGCGGCGAAATAGTCTGAGCCGGCATCGCGAATGACCTGCTCCTCCGGGGCCGCCAGGGCGAGCGGTCCTCCGAAAACGACGTCGACCCACGGCCGCGCATCCTCCGGAAGCACGACATTCGGCAACACCGCGGCAAGGAACGCACTTACAGCGCTCTCGTCGAGGCCGGCCGGAATAATGGAGCCCAGCCAACGGCGCGCAACCTCGGCGGGTAACCGGTGCGCGGCCTCCTTTTGCCAGACATTCAACTGTTGCACGTCGAAGCGTGCCGGCGCGCGACCGAGATGGGTGGGATCGAAGGCACGTGCCATCTCATCCAGTGTCAGAAAGCCATGCTCCGGACTCGAATGTCCCAGCCGGAACAGGTGATTCGTCAGCGCCTCGGGCAGATAGCCCCGCTCCCGAAACTCACGGACGCTGGTCGCTCCCAGCCTCTTGGAGAGCGGCCCACCGTCCATCCCGACGATGAGAGAGATGTGTCCATAGCTCGGCGCCTTCAAGCCGAGCGCCTCGAGAATGAGAAGCTGCCGCGGTGTATTCGTGAGGTGGTCCTCGCCACGCAAAACCTGCGTCACGCCCATGGACGCATCGTCGACTGCGTTACTGAAGAAGAACGCCGCGGACCCGTCGGCCCGCAGGATCACGAAGTCGCCGATGTCATCCGACAGAAAGCTTTGCGGACCGTGCACGAAGTCCGCGAATTCAATGCGGCGGCCGAGCGGAACGTGGAATCGCATCGACGGCATGATCCCTTGCGCTCGTTTCTGTTCCCGCTGCGCAGGCGAAAGATTCCTGCACGTGCCGGCGTACCTGGGCGGCTTGCCCGCGGCGAGCTGCGCTTTACGCGAGATCTCAAGCTCGAGCGGCGAGCAGTAGCACGGATAGGCGGTCCCATTTCGCTCCAATACCTCGAAACAGCGCGCATACAGCGCCCCACGCTGCGACTGGCGATACGGGCCACGCTCGTCCTCTTTATCCGGACCCGCGTCCCACTCGAGCCCCAACCAGCGCAGATCCTCGAGAACCGCCGTGGTGTGCTCCTCGCGGCTACGCTCGCTGTCCGTGTCCTCGATGCGCAGGAGGAAGCGCTCTCCCGAATGCCGTGCTAGCAAAAAGCTAAATAACGCCGTACGCGCGTTACCGAGATGCACCTCTCCCGTAGGGCTCGGCGCGAACCGGGTCGCCCCGCGCCCACCGAACGCTCCCCCGCCTGAACTGTCCATTCCGCTCATGAGCGCAATGTTATCCGTAAATACGGCGCCGGGGCGCTCCCCGTATTGCTTGGCGACGTGCGACCATTAGAATTCGCGGCCGGCGACGAACCCGACGACCGGCACCACGACGGAGGATTGATGCATACCCACCCCCGGAATCGGACTACGGCCCGACTCACGCCCTTTGGCCTACTGACCCGCACGCTGCTGGTCAGTGCGGCCGCCCTGGTCCTGCTGGCGCAGCCGGCAGCCCGCGCGGTGGAGCCGTCGCAGCTGGTGAGAGTCACGACCAGTATGGGTGATTTCGTGATCGAGCTGCTGCCCGACCGCGCGCCGCTCACCTGCGCGAATTTCCTGCGTTACGTGAAAGAGGGCTACTACTCCGGGACGCTCATCCATCGCGTCGTCGCAAACTTCGTGATCCAGGGCGGAGGGCACGACGCCACCACCTACCAGCTCAAGCCCGTGCACGAGGCCATCTTCAACGAGTCGGGCAACGGCCTGCAGAACAAGCGCACCATGGTGGGATTGGCCCGTGGCGACGCACCTCACTCGGGTAACGCACAGATCTACATCAATCTGGTCGACAACCCTGATCTCGATCCGCTGCCGACACGTTGGGGTTACGCGGTGTTCGGTCGGGTCGTGCAGGGAATGGACGTCGTCGAGCGTATCGGCGTCACCGCCACCGGTAGCTTCGGACCCTTCAAATCCGACGCGCCCCTCAAGCCGGTGGTTATCCAGAAGGTCGAGGTGATCGACGCGGCCGCCGCGGCACCCACGGCCGCTCCGGCCGCGACGCCGACGGCACCGCCGCCTGCCGACGCGATACTTTCGCCGAAGTAATGAGCCGGCTGTTCGTTTCGGACGTGCACCTGGATGCCAGCGCACCGGCCGCGATCGAGCAGTTTCTAAGTTTTCTCGACACGCACGCAAAGAACGCCGAGGCGCTTTACATCCTCGGCGATCTCTTCGAAGTGTGGGTCGGAGATGACGAAGCAGACGCCGACAAGAAATCGGTCGCTTCGGCGCTGCGAGCGCTCACCACGCGCGGTGTCGCCTGCTTCGTACTCCACGGCAACAGAGACTTTCTCCTCGGCCGTGGATTCTGCGACGAGACGGGATGCCGGCTACTGCCAGACCCGGTCGTGGCGGAATTCGATGGTGAGCGCGTCCTGCTCACTCATGGCGATGCGCTTTGTGTCGACGACCACTCCTACCAGGAGTTGCGCAGTGTCGTGAGAACCGCGCCCTGGCAGCGGCGTTTTCTGGCTCTTCCGCTGTCGGATCGTGAGCTGCTCGCGAACCAGGCACGCGCGGGCAGCCGGCAGCATACCTCCCGAACCATCCCGAAAATCATGGATGTGAATCCGGAC
>DATMQL010000023.1:0-3354 GCA_035566815.1 Steroidobacteraceae bacterium
AATCTGACGTCGGCCGGGCGCTCGTGATCGTGTTCAGCGACGGCCTCGATACGGTGAGCTTCCTTTCGCCAGACGTCGTGATGGACACGGCGAAGCGCTCGGACGTCGTGGTCTATGCCGTTGAGGCAGGGGGATCGCGGAAGATCTCGTTTCTGCGCGATCTGAGCGAGCTCACGGGCGGGACGTTCTACGTCGCGGGATCGACGCAGAATCTGGAGGCGACCTTCGTGACGATTCTCAACGAGTTCCGCCAACGATACCTGGTGAGTTACTCGCCACGTGGTGTCCCTGGCGAGGGTTGGCATCGGCTGGAGGTGCACGTCAAAGGCCGAGGCGTCGACGTCAAAGCAAGGCCGGGATACTTCGCTTCCATAGCTGATAGCCACCGATGAACGCGTTTGCGTTCGATCCGAGCCGGACGTGGGGCGGCAGCTTGTTCAAACGTTTGGCGTTGCCGCCGCCCACGACGACGTCGTTGACTTCGAGCGCGGCCCTCAGCCGGGCCACGACGTCGAAGACGTGCCGCCGCCATTTTTTCTTGCCCAGGCGCTTCAACCCCGCTTTGCCGATGTACGCCTCGTAGGTGCGGCCCTTCTCGTACGGCAGATGGCCGAGCTCCATGGGTTCGAGGACGCCGTCGACAATCAGGGCCGAACCGAGGCCGGTCCCGAGGCCGAGAAACAACATGCGGCCGCCGCGGTAGCTACCCAGCGCTTGCAGCGCTGCGTCGTTGACCACCCGCACGGGGCAGCCGAATGCCCGTCTGAAATTGAAGCCGACCCAGCCCGTCCCGAGATTCCTCGGCTCGCTCACCGGCTTGCCGTGCAGGACTGGACCAGGGTATCCAATCGACACCGCCTCGAATGCCCACCCAGCTGTCGCGGTTCGGACGCGCCTCACCATCTCCTTCGCGGTCATCGACGGCCCCGATGGAATCTTGACGGGCTCCTTGCGCCCAGTGGCCAGCACTTTGATGTTCGTGCCGCCCACGTCGATGACCAGAATGCGCATGTCAGGAAACGCCAAGCTTCCGTGGAGCTAGCGGCACGATCCACCTGACGACGAGGCCCGCAAGGGCGCCGAGCAGAACCGCGTAGGCCAGAGGGACGAGCAAATACACCAACATAAAGGCGAACAGGAGCGGGTTGGCGAAGGTCGCGAGCGCCAGGCTCGGAGTGATGAACGCGGCGGCCGCGAAAAGAACGGTGAATCCAACGACACTGGCTCCTGCAGCCCCGAGCATCCCCGTCTTGATGAGACCCGTCCGCTGAACGCCGCGGGAGGCCGCAGACACGTAGATCACGGCGTCGAATAGAGAAACGCCCGGCGCTCCCGTAATGCTGCCGTACCACAACACCTTGACCATCAGCGACAAGAACACTGGCCGCATCTGGGGGGAGGGATGTGGTGCGTGGTGACCGGGGCGAAAGACCGTCAGGGCCAGGAGGATACTTTGCCCGGCCAGCACCAGCGCGTAAGGCCGAATCAAATACCAGAGTACGCTCAGGACGTGCTTGATGTACCAGGCATTCGCGCGGACGGCCCCGAGTGCCGGACGCCGCGCCGCTCGGTACTCCTCGAGCAGGTCGCCTGATACGGATTCTCGATCCGGCGGCCTCAGCAGGCACCGCAACACCGCTTCAGCCCATCGAGGCGGGCTGGGTTCTTTGTTCGTCATGCACGCACCCTCAGCGGCCAGGAGAGCCCGCGCCACAGACTATCAGCCGCCGACTTGGCATCGTTCAGCGCGCGAATGCCCGCCCCGGTCGGCATGAAGTAGCGTCGGGCGCGGCCTCCCCGAATGGCCGTTCCTGGCGCGAGTCTTGAGGACGCCAGTCCCTTGGCCTCGAGGCGCTCGAGCGTCGCATACACGGCACCCGCTGACACGTCGCGATTCAAGCGCCCCTGTATTTCGTTGAGAATCGCGCGCCCATACGCGTCCCTGCCCAAACGGATGAGTGCGAGGAGTACGGCCTGCTCGAATTGTCCGGGGACATCCGACATTAGTGTCTACAGTGTAGACATAGGGCAGGAGATGTCAAGCCATTCTTGTTGGCTCGTCCTTCACTGGCAGCCCGCAGTATGCTCTTTTCCAGATGGTGTTCACCAAACGTCTTCGCGAGGGAATCCGGCGCGGGAGAATCAGATGCAGCATTCGCATCTGGACGGGTCCCCATGTCAAAGCGGGTGGTCGTTACCGGATGGACGACGGCCACATCGTGGTGGAGTCCATTGCCCCGATCACCGTCGCCGACGTCACGTACGATCTGGCCCGTGAATCGGGATTCGAGAGCGTGGATGATTTGCTGGGAACCGCAAAACACGGCCGCGGCGACAAGGTGTACTTGATTCGGTTCCGTTACTTGCCTGCGGGCGCGTGGGACGCGCCACGTTCGAGAAATCGCCCAAAGTGATCCAACGAGCGGCAACATGGAGGACGCGTGCCCACTGCGGCAATCGAATCACACGCAATTTACTATGATGAGCAGGGGAGCGGGCATCCCCTGCTGCTTGTCCCAGGGCTGGGCAGTACACGCCTCGGTTGGTGGAAGCAGATCGGGCCGCTTTCGCAAAAGCTGCACGCCATAAACATCGACAACCGCGATGCGGGCGACAGCACCCTTAGCCGTGGGCCATATACCATCGCGGACATGGCCGATGATGCAGCCGGCGTGCTCCAGCATCTCGATATCGGCCCGGCGCATGTAATGGGGTGGTCGATGGGCGGCTTTATTGCGTTGGAACTGGTCGCGCGCCATCCTGCGCTCGTGCAGAAGTTGATCCTGGTGGCGACTTCAGCCGGCGGACCAACCGCCGTCCGGGCGACTCCGGAGATAGGCGCTTTGCTCCTGCGCAACGAGAGCGAAGATATCGACACACGTGTGCGCCGCACTTTCCCCGTGCTTGCCGGTGATGGCTACATGCTGGCCCACCCTGACGACCTGGCTCAGTTGGTGCGCCACGCTCAGGCCAAGCCGATGACGATTGACGCGTATCAGCGGCAGCTTGGTGCGGTGATCAATTGGGGAGGTATTCGCGACCGGCTGGCTGATATCGCCGCGCCCACGCTCGTCATTCATGGCGATGACGACCCGCTGATCCCGTATGTGAACGGCCAGCACCTGGCTGCGCAGATCGCGAATACGAAACTCTCTACCTACCCCGGCGTCGGCCACCTGGTGCCGATCGAAGCGCCAGAGCGCTTCAATCGGGAGGTGTTGGAGTTCCTGTTGACGGAAAGTGCGGGCTAACGGCCTTTCTGACGAGCGATCCTGCGTGCGAACGCGTTGTTAACGGCTTGGGAAGTCGACGTGAGGACCTTCCGATAGTATTCGTTCGCGCGGCCCTGGTTCC
>DATMQL010000024.1:0-11558 GCA_035566815.1 Steroidobacteraceae bacterium
GACGTCGCCGCCATCACCAATGACATTTACACCAAGGAAGATGCGGAATTCCTCACCCGGGCCGGCGCACTGGCGCCCGAGCGGATCATGGGCGTCGAGACGGGCGGCTGTCCGCATACGGCGATCCGCGAGGATGCGAGCATCAACCTGGCGGCCGTGGCTGACATGACCGCCCGCTTTCCCGGCCTCGAGCTCATCTTCGTCGAAAGCGGCGGTGACAATCTCGCCGCCACCTTCAGCCCCGAGCTCGCCGACCTGACCATCTATGTCATCGATGTCTCCGCCGGCGACAAGATTCCGCGCAAGGGTGGCCCCGGCATTACGCGATCGGACCTGCTGGTCATCAACAAGATCGATCTGGCCCCCCTGGTGGAGGCCTCCCTCGAGGTCATGGACCGCGACTCCCGCAAGATGCGCGGCACGCGGCCGTTTCTGTTCACGAATCTCAAAAAGAACCTGGGCGTGCGTGAGATCGCACAGTTCATCGTGGAAGCCGGGGGGCTGCCCGAACGGGACTTGCCGGAGAGTCTCTGACCAAACGGAACGGAGCGACGCTCTCGCCGCGGCGCGCGCCGTTCGTGCCCTTGCCCGCTAGCCCCTGGCTCGCCAAACCCGCGCGCTTCATTCCATTTCCGGGTAGGGCCCTTTCCCGCCCGCCGCGATGAACCGGTCGACGTGCGCCTGCAGCACCGGCAACGGTACCGACCCCAACTCCAACACGGCGTCATGAAACGCCCGGATGTTAAACCGATCCCCCAACTCTTTCTCCGCCTTCGCACGCGCCTGCAGAATCGCCCGCTCGCCGAGATAATACGAGAGCGCCTGCGCGGGCCACGCGATGTACCGATCCACCTCGGTCTCGATCTCGTGCTCCGGTAACGCCGTGTACTGCCGCAGATAGGCGATAGCCTGCTCGCGCGTCCATCCCTGCGCGTGCACCCCCGTATCCACCACCAAGCGTGCCGCCCGCCAGATCTGGTATCCCAACATCCCAAACCGGTCGTACGGCGTCTCGTACATTCCCATCTCGACGCCGAGTCTCTCGCAATACAACGCCCAGCCTTCGCCATACGCGGAAATGTAGGTGCGCTGACGAAACTCCGGCTGATCTTTGTGCTCCGCCGCGATCGGCATCTGAAACGCGTGCCCGGGTGCCGACTCGTGCAACGTCAACGCCGTGAGGTTGTAAAGTGGGCGGCTGGGCAAATCGTAGGTATTCACCAGGTAAACGCCCGGTCCGCCACGCCCCGCCGTGTAGAAGGGCGCCAGGTCATCCGGCACCGGCTTGATGGCAAAGCGCGCCCGCGGCAGATAGCCGAAATACAGCGACGCCTTCCCGTCGAATTTCTTCGCGATCCAGGCAGCCCGCATGAGCATCTCGTCGGGCGTCTTCGCATAGAAGCGCGACTCGCTGCGCAAGAACTTCAGGAAGGCCGGGAAATCCCCCTTGAAGCCCGTCTCCTTCATGACCGCCAGCATCTCTTCGTGGAGCCGCGCCACTTCGGCGACGCCGAGGGAATGAATCTCCTCCGGCGACATATCGAGCGTCGTGAATTCCCGGATCTTCGCGCGATAGAACGCCTTGCCGTCGGGCATGTCCTCCGCAGCCAACGTCGTGCGCAACCCCGGCACGTATTCTGTTCGCATGAACTTCAGGAGTTCTACGTAGGCGGGTTGCACGGCGTCGCGGATAGTCTTTACAGCGTCAGCGCGCAACGTTGCCTGCTCAGCCGGCGCGATCCCCGGCATATCCTTGAACGGCGTGTAGAACAGGCTGCCCTCGGGCGTGGCGTTCGTCACTGCCGTAATCGAAGAGTCCCGACCTTCCATGGTCACTCGTGGAGGGGTGAAGCCGCGCTTCATCCCGGCGCGCATCTCATCCATCTGCTCGTGGAAATAGCGCGGGATGTCGCGCATCTGGCCGATCCAGTTGCGGTAGTCCTGCGCCGTGCGGAAATTCCGGCGCGCGGTGTATCCGATATCGGTCCAGAACGTCGTGTCCGAGTTAGCCGGCATCTCGAAGTCACGGAACCGCTGGCTCGCAATGAGGACCTGGATCTGCGGGTAGTAGACGTCGAGGTTGATCTGCTCCCCGCGAGAAAGCGCGGCGCGCGGAATCGCGTCGATCTTGTGCAGGACGTCCTCCCAATACCGCAACCGCGCCGCCTGGGAGGCGGGGTCCACTTTCGGCAGGTGGTCCGAGATCGGCTTCTGCGAGTCTTCGTCATCCGCCAACTGCTGCTCGCGCCACTTCCACTCGGAGGAATAGATCGACCGCAGGCGGACATCCGCGTCATTCTTTCCAGCGCCCGGCTGTTTGGACGCCGACTGTTGGGACCCCTGTGAACATGCGGTCATGGCGACTACCGTAAACGTAAGTAACAATTCACGCGCAAACCCTGCGTGCATAAATACCCTTTATTTATACTTAGAGCTGGACTCTCCTTACATTTGCAGTGTAAAGCAGACGGCACTCTTGGTGGGGACAGGTCAATGTGGAAGCCGATCGTCGCAATTTCCTTGGGCGGAAGTCTGGGCTCGCTGCTGCGTTGGTGGCTCGGGACGATGTTCAACGCCCATTTCCCGACCCTGCCACCAGGCACCCTTACGGCGAATCTCGTCGGTGGCTACATCATCGGGCTGGCCGTCGCCTTTTTCGGTACGTACACGGCCATCGCGCCGGAGTGGCGGCTATTCGTGATCACCGGCTTCTGCGGCGGGCTCACGACCTTCTCGACGTTTTCCGCGGAGATCACGGCGCTTCTGCAGCAAGGACGGGTGCTGTGGGCACTCGGTGCGGCGGCGACTCATCTTCTGGGATCGATCCTCATGACGTTCGCCGGCATCGGCACCTTCATGTGGCTGAAGAACTCATAAAAAAACCCGCCGGCGCACATCGCCGGCGGGTTTATCACCAGGACCGGAGCGCGACTACAGTCCCAGATCCGACAGGAACGTCGTGGTGAACCCCAGGCGGCCCGCCTGACCATAGCTATTGCAGGTCGGTGAGGACGAACCCGGAGCACAGTCGTTATCCCGATCGAACGACCAGAAGTGGATTCCAGCCAATCCCTTCTGCAAGGCGTAGGCCGAGAGGGTCCCGGCATCCGCCAGTGTGAAGGTCTCCCCCTGCGTGTCGTTGCCGCCGATGTCCGGCGTCAGCTCGATCTGGTTGTAGGGGACACCGAAGCCACTGTGGAGCAACTCCGCGGCCTGTATGGCGGACTGCCCCATCTCGCAAGCCCCATTGACCACGACGCAGTTGCCGGGACCGGTGCTGCCGTAATCCATGGCCATGAGATCGATGATGTAGCCGGTCAATCCAGTGGACTGGATCGCGGACATCACCTCGTTACCCAACTGGTTCAAACCCGAGGAATTGCCGCCGAGCGTCTGGAGCGTGAAGCTGAAACGCAAGTTGGGATACTTGCCCTTCGCCACCTTCACCCGCGCGACGAGATTGTTGATGACGTCCGCGCTCTGCCCGCCCTCGATGTCGAAATCGACGCCGATCATGTTTGCTGAGATATATCTCTGGACGAACGTGTCGAAGCCAGCGTCAGAGCCGCAAGTAAACACCCCAGCCTGGCCGCCGGTGGAAATGATGTACTTCTTCCCGGCGCTGACGAAAGCCTGCACGTTCGACGCCACTTGCGTAGGCGTCAAGCCGGCCCAGCCCTCACTACCGCACTCGCCGGTCGCGAACGCCCACGTCAGTGTCGTGTTGTTAGTCGGCATGACCGACGTCACCGGCTGTATGGTGCCCGTCACGGCCGAACTGATCACGTTGGTATTCCAATTCATGCTGACCGTGATGTCCTTGTAGGGACTGAACACGAACGACGGCGGTGGCGAGCTGGGGCCCGTACCCCCTGTGCCAGTACCACCCGAGCCCGATCCGCTACCGGAGCCGGATCCCGAGCCACTGCCCGACCCGCTGCCGGAACCCGAGCCGCTACCACCGCTGCACGAGCCCTGCGAGGTCCAGGGCTGACCGCTGCCCGCCGGACCACTGTTGGACGCGGGATCGTTGCCCTGGGTCCACCAGTTCGCAAGATAGTTGGTGCTGTTCTCACTCGCCATCATGCCGCCCGTATAGACCGCTGTCGCGCTCCACGCGGCGGCACACGAGCCGCTGGTAGTACCGCCGGATCCCGAGGACCCCGTGCCAGTCGAGCCAGACCCAGTCGAGCCTGATCCCGTGGACCCTGAGCCCGTCGAACCCGAACCGGACGAGCCCGTGCTGGTGCCGGACACCAGCGTCCAGAGCGAGGCGGTCGTTGGATTCCAACCCGTACCGCTGTAGTCGGTCTGGTTGACGAGGGCGCTGTAGGTAGCACCGTTATAAGAGACCTGGGTCCCGGCCGTGTAGTACACATCGGGCTGCCAGGCCGGCGCGGCCGCGAAAGCCGATCCCGCGCCGAGCATACAAAGGGAAACCATCACCTGGACGTTGTTTCGTCGAGTTAGCATTGTCATCGCTGAATCCTTCCTGATTCGGTGGAGCTACGGTGCTCGAGGCCGCCGCATTGAATCGGGTTGATCGAAACGGTGCAATGTCCTGCCAGAGCGACAAAAAACGGTGGTTATGTTGGATTAAGTCACGTCAGTGTCGCGCTCGTCGCAACGCAAGTGGTTGACATGCCACACAACGGGGAAAAGTGGTATTGCCACGGGATCCGCGGCACCTGAGAAAGTGGTACTAACAGGCCGCGGCGGGAAATATTTTTGTTCCCGCGGTTGAATGTCGTCGCTGACGCCGTGTAGCGACGTTGAATCGAGACCAAAGACGGATAAAGACGAGCCGCGCGATCAGATCGCGGTGATCATCGTTGGAGTATCAGGCTGCGACGCCCTCGGCCTTCGAATCGGGATACATGTACCAGTCCACACACCCATAGGCCAACGACGGATCGAGGATCGTCGGATGAGGAGCGGCGACAGCATGCGCGGGTTCGACGGCGGTGTTGCGGAAAGAACTCTCGAGGATGACCAACTCCTCCGGGAAAGGGACGGCGGAGAGGATCGCGTTCCGTGTCTGCTCAGATGTAGGCTTCATAACGAGCTGGCCTCCGATGCTGACAGCAGCTTTGCGCCTAATATGTGACGGCGTGATGATGCTCCTGTACCCTCCGCAACGCCAGCCTGAGCGTTGAGGTGACAGAGCGAGCCGAGCCGCTCGCTACTTGCCGCGCTCGATCGTGTGCAACGGCACAGTGTTGACGGGTCGCTGCGATGCGTCCTCGCGCCCAGGCGGAACCGCCGTGAGCGGCTGGCACTCCTGCAACGACGCCAAGCAGCGCACTGCGAGTTCGTGGTACTCCCGCGTCCCGACTGCCTTCCAGGCGATCTCTTCCTCAGTGAGCTTGCGGACCTCCCGAGCGGGCGCCCCGGTCACGAGCGTGCGACGCGGCACTACGAATCCGGCACGAACGAAACTCGCCGCGCCGACCAGCGCCTCCTCGCCTACCACTACGTCGTCCATTAGCACCGCATTGATCCCCACGAGCGCCCCCCGCTTGACGGTGCAGCCGTGAAGAACGGCGCCGTGCCCGATGTGAGCGTCTTCCTCGAGTCGAACTTCCTTGGACGGGAAGGTATGCAGCACGCAGTTATCCTGCACGTTCGATCCGGGGCCCATCACTATGCGGCCCATATCCCCCCGCAACGACGCCCCCGGCCCGACATAGCATCGTGGCCCGATCACAACGTCGCCAATCAGTACGGCCTGCGGATGGACGAATGCAGTCGGATCGACGACGGGAATGACGCCCTCGAGGGAATAGACCGGCATGGCTCAGCCGCGCCGTGCCTTGGCAAAAAATGCCTCCGCCGCAGCTTTGAACTCACCGGAGCCGAGTTGCTCCCGGAAGGCCGCCAGCTCCTCGTCGACTCGCGCGGTCACGCTGCCAGCCTCGCTCCTTAGAAGCCGCTTAGTCGCGATCAACGCGTTCGGCGGCTGCGCAGCGACAGTACGTGCCAGATTTCGAGCCTCTTCCATGAGCACCTGGTCCTCGACCACCCGGTTCACGATGCCCATCTCGAGCCCTGCGGCGGCATCGAAGGGCTTTCCGAGCAACAGCAGCTCGGCGGCCCGGTGGTATCCAATCGCCCGGGGCAGCAGCAGAGAGCTACCTGCCTCCGGTACCAGCCCCAGTTTCACGAAAGGCATCGACATCTGGGCACTGCGGGCGGCGACGACGAGGTCACAGTGCAGAAGCATCGTCACACCGATTCCGACGGTCTGGCCGTGCACGGCCGCAATTAGTATCTTGCGGAAGGTCGGCAGGAGACGCAGGAAGCGGACAGCATTGTTGTCATCGCTGAGGTCCGCCTGAGTGACGAAATCATTTAGATCATTGCCTGCGGTGAAGCTCGCGCCCGCGCCGCTAATGAGCACTACGCGCACACCGTCGTCCGCACGCACCTCATTCAACGCGTCCACGAGTGCCCCATACATCGCCAACGTAAGGGCGTTCCGTTTCTCCGGACGATTCAGCTGGATTTCACAGACGCCGTCGGAGCGTGAGACAACGACTTGGTCACTCATAAGGCCAGCTTGCCCCTGCATCCGGCCGCGCGCAACTCACCCTACTGTACTCCGCCCCGCGCCGTAGCGGTTTGGGTGTCACGGACCATCTCCCCTTTCCCCCACAGATCCTGAATAGCCTCCAGGCTGCGCCCCTTGGTCTCCGGCACATACCGGATCACGAACAGTGCGGCCAGTACGCTCATTCCCCCGTAGATCCAATACGCGAACCCGTGATTGAACAACGCGTTGAGGGTCGAGTTGCCATCGAGCACCTTGAACGACGCGGACACCACGAGATTCGCCAGCCATTGCGCGGCGACGGCGAGGCCCAGTCCTTTGCCCTTGATGGAGTTGGGAAACATCTCCGCCAGCAGCACCCAGGCCACGGGTCCCCATGAGAAGGCGAAGCCACCGATATAGACCACCACGGCGACCAGTGCGCCCAGCCCCACGACCTTCGCGTTGAACAAACAGCCGAGCGCGATCATCGCCGCCGCCATCACTACGGCACCGGCGACGAGCAGAGGCTTCCTTCCCAACCGGTCCACCGTGACGATGGCGACGACCGTGAAGATGACATTGGCGGCGCCGACGACGATCGTCTGCAGCAGGGCGGTATCCGTCGAAGCGCCCATGTTCTGGAACATGAGAGGCGCGTAGTAGAGAACCGCATTGATACCGACGAACTGTTGGAACACCGAGATGAGCACACCCACCACGACGACCGCGGGACCGAACGAGAACAAGCGGCCGGAACGCACTTCCAGCGTGCGCTGGATGTCGGCGAGAATCGAGCGGGCGTCAGCTTCCTCGGTAACCCGTTTCAACTGCGCGAGCGCCTCGTCATTGCGGCCGCGGAGTACCAGCCAACGGGGCGTGTCGGGCACAAACGCCAGCAACACCAGGAATATACCCGAGGGTATCGCCTCGGAGGCCAGCATCCACCGCCACCCCATCGACTTCAGCCACGTGTCGTTCCCGAGAGAGGCGATGTACCAATTGACGAAGTAGACGACCAGGATGCCGAGGACGATGGCGAGCTGGTTGAACGAGACGAGCCGCCCGCGGATGGCGCTCGGGGAGATCTCGGCGATGTACAAGGGTGACAGCATCGAGGCGATGCCCACACCCACTCCGCCCAGGATCCGGTAGAAAATGAACGGCCACAGGGCGTGCGGACCCATCTGACCGATGGTGCCGAAGCCGAATTCCGGCACGGCCGAGCCGAGCGAGCCGGCGAGGAACAACAGGGCCGCGATGATGAGGCCACCTTTGCGCCCCAGCGCCGTCGAGATCCATCCGGCCACGGTGGCACCGATAATGCATCCGACCAGCGCGCTGGAGATGGTCCACCCCGACAGGCTGGTACGCGCCGTCTCCGACAACCCGAGCGGATCGATGAAGTAAGCATCGATCGAGCTCACCGCGCCCGAAATGACCGCGGTATCCCAGCCGAACAGCAGACCACCCAACGTCGCGACGAAAGTCAGCCCGACGACGAGCGGCGTATTGAACTTCGCCATCGAATCCCCCTTCAGACCCTTAAAGGCCGTTGGGGGCAGTATGCGGTACGCCCGGTGTTGCGTCGAGAAGCGTCCGGGTGCGGACTTTCAAATCCCGGCGGCGGTCTCGCGAATCAGAAAATCCACGACGGCCTGCAGCGCCTCGCGCTGTGTTGCACCCCCGGAACGGGCCTCGTCGAAGGTGCGTAACTGCCGGTGCGCACTCGTCCCGCGAGCGAGGATGGTGCGAATATGTCCTATCTCGCGCTGACACCCTAACACCCGGGCGTCCTCGTCGACCAGGGCGATCAACTCCTCCGCAAGCTGCGCAAAAGGCACCAACTCGCCGCGCGCCAGGTCGAGGAGTTTCTCATCGAAGCTGTAGCGCATCGCGCGCCAGCGATTTTCCGAGATGAGCACGTTCGGGTAGAGGCGCCAGCTCTGGTTTTCCTGCCGCAGACGGTACAACCGCCGCGCCAGGCATACAACGAGCGCCGCGAGACTCATGGCGTCATCGATGCTCGTACAACAATCCATCACTCGCATTTCGAGCGTGGGGTAACGCGGACTGGGTCTTATGTCCCACCACATTTTGGTGGTGTTCTCGATAACGCCGTTGCGGATGAGCATATCGAGATGTCGCCGCAGGTCCGCGTAACTCGTGAAACGATCTGGCAGCCCCGTGCGCGGCAGCGAGCTGAACAGCGTGCAACGAAAAGACATCAGTCCCGTCCGCTCCCCTTCCCAGAAAGGCGACGAGCAGGACAGCGCCAGCAGGTGAGGCACGAAGTACGAGAGCTGATTCATGAGATCGACGCGCAGGTCGTCATCGTCGATTCCGATGTGGACATGCATCCCACACACCATCAGCCGGCGCGCCGCCACCTGCATCTCCCGCGCAAGCGCAAAGAACTGCTCCTTCTCCGTGGGCATCTGGCGGGTAGCGCTGCCGAACGGATGAGTCGAAGCGGCGATCGGCGCGAGTCCGTACTTACGCGCGACATCGACAATGATCGAGCGAAGCCTTGCGAGATCCGCGCGCACTTCGGCGATAGTGCGGCAGACGCGAGTGCTTACTTCGAGCTGAGATCGCAGGAACTCGGGGCTGATCTGACTTCCGCCACGCTCCGTGCACTCACGTAGCAGCTCCGGCGGCGGATTCTCGTTCACGTCGCGGGTATCGAGGTTGACGAGAAGATACTCCTCCTCGATACCGAGCGTGAATGGCGGCTCTGCGCTCACTTATTGAAATCCCCCGGCCTGCGGTACAGGCACAGTATATAAGAGCCTGGCTGGCCAATGATCGCCGTCGCGAGGGCGCCTCCCATCGAGCAGGTTTCTGCGATCGTTGCCCGCGCATAGCGGGGGCCTATGTAAGGGCAACGATCGCAGAAAGATGCCGATGGGAGGGTGCGACGCATGCGTCGCACGGGTGGGGCCGCGAGGCCGCACCCCGGTCCGGCTGTGAGCGCGCGAAACGCGCGCGTAGCAGACGGCCGCAGTAGGCGAGCATTGGCCAGCCAGGCTCTTAGGGGTGAGGCTTATCCTTCGAGTTGTGCCAGGGGCATGGGCCGCGCCAGGTGATAGCCTTGCGCGTAGTCGACACCGATTCGCTTGAGCTCATCCAGAACGGCCTCGCTTTCCACCCATTCGGCCACGGTGGCGATACCGAGTGCGCGTCCGACCTTGCTGATCGCCTCCACCATGCTGCGGTCGACGGCATCCGTGGCGATCTGGCTGATGAACTGACCATCGATCTTGAGATAGTCGACCGGCAAGGTCTTCAGATACATGAAGGACGACAGGCCGGTCCCGAAATCATCGAGGGCGAATTTGCAGCCCCGCGCCTTGAGCTCGCGCATGAAGAAGGTGGCATTGGACAGACTGGTCACCGCCGCCGTCTCCGTGATCTCAAAACAAAGGGCGCTGGCGATCTCAGGCTCCCCGACAGTGTGCAGCACGAATTCGGCGAACGACTGCTCGTTCAGTGACGTGCCGGAGAGGTTCACCGCCAGCAGGGGCAGTGAGCCCCCGGCGTCACGCCGGCGCTTCAGCAGTTCCACTGCGCGGATCACGACCCAGCGGTCGATGATCGACATGACGTTGTAGCGCTCGGCGGCCGGAATGAATTCACTCGGCGGTACCAACCGCCCGTCATCGTCGCGCAACCGGATGGTGAGCTCATGAAAAGTCGGCATGTCCTGCGCGCCGATACGCACGATGGGCTGGAAGAACAGCTCGAGGCGGTTCTCCTCCGCAGCGCGCGTAACACGCGCCACCCAGTGCATTTCGCGATGGCGATGAGAAACTCCGTCGGCCTCGTAGATATGGATGCGGTTGCGGCCCTCGTCCTTCGCGGCGTAGCAGGCGATGTCCGCAGCGCTCATGATCGCTGCGACATTCTCGGTGTCCGCACCGATCTGAACGACGCCGACACTGGCGCCTACTGAAAGAGTGGTCGCTCCCCAGACGAAACGGTAGTCCTTGATCGCCTGACGGACCCCATCCGCTACGCGCACGGACTGCTCGGGAGTACATCCCTCGAGCAGAACCCCGAACTCGTCACCGCCGAGGCGAGCGATGGTATCGGAGGCACGAACGCGCCCCTGTAGGAGTCCAGTGACGTCGCGCAGCAGACGGTCTCCGGCCTGGTGACCACACGTGTCATTGACGACTTTGAATTGATCGAGGTCGATGTAGAGCAGTGCGTACGTACCCTCGCCTCGCTGGGCGCTCAACACCGCGGCATGCAGGCGATTGTCGAATTCACGCCGGTTGATCAGACCGGTGAGCGCGTCATGACTCGCCTGGTAAGACAGGGCGCGCTTGAGACGCCGCTCCTTCGTGACATCGTGAAATACGATGACGGCGCCGATGACCCTTCCCTGCCGGTCGCAGATGGGTGCGGCCGATTCCTGGATCGCCACTTCCTGTCCGGAGCGCGTAATGAGGACGGAGTGGTCCGCAGCCGGGCCGGTCTCGCCGCGACCGAGCGCGCACACGAGTGGATTTTCGATCGGCTCGCGCGTGATCTCATTGACGAGATTCAGTACGTCGCCAATGGGGCGTCCGCGCGCTTCCGCGAGACTCCACGCCGTAAGATTTTCGGCGACGGGATTGATGTACTCGATGCGGCCTTCCGCATCCGTGCTGATCACCGCGTCACCGATAGACTGGAGCGTCACCTGCGCTCGCTCCTTTTCGGCAAAGATGGCTTGCTCGGCGCGTTTGCGTTCCGTGATGTTCGCAATCGTACCCTCGTAACCCGTGATACGGTCGCCTGCGTCCCGCACGGCGCGTGCATTCTCGAGAATCACAACCTGCTGTCCGTCCCTTGTTCGCATGCAGAATTCTGCATTGCGGATCTCACCTTCGGACTCCACCCTTCGCATGAACTCCGCCCGATCAGCGGGGTTCCAATAGAGCAAGGCAACGCTTGGTAGGGCGTATAGTTCCTCCGCACTGCCGTAGCCCAAGATGGTGATGAACGCGGGATTAACGGACAGCAGCCGGCCATCCCGGCC
>DATMQL010000025.1:0-8894 GCA_035566815.1 Steroidobacteraceae bacterium
GCGACTGGGCAAAACCCGGGAACGGCAGGAGCAGACCCGCGGTGACCGTTCCAAGCCACAATGCGGCAGCGCGAGAGGCGTTCGTCATGACATGCGACCCGTGTTTGCCTTCTTTGAGAGGCGCGATACTACCCAACGCGCGCAGGGTTTGGAGTGTCGTCGCGCGTTGGAACCGCCATGCAGTCGCATGGCCAGTTCAGTTCCGGTCATGGCAGGTCAGAGCGGGTCAGGTCAGCGAATCGCGGATGCGCGCAGCCAGCTCGTAGGAGTGCAGTCTGGCAGTGTGGTCGAATATGTGCCCACTGACGATGAGCTCATCAGCCTTCGTCATCTCGAGAAAGGACCCCACGCCACGCGAGACCGTTTCGGGCGAGCCGACAAATGAATACACGAGCGAGTGGTTCAACCCAGCCAGCTCCACGGGAGCCGCCCACGAGTTGATGTCGTCGATGGGCGGCGCCAGTTTCCCCGGCGTTCCACGGCGGAGTTTCACGAAAGACTGCTGCAGCGAAGTGAACAGGTGGCGCGCCTGGGCGTCGCTATCCGCGGCGATGATGTTGGCCGCCACCATCGCGTAGGGTTTATCCAGTTGCTCCGAAGGCTTGAAGTACCTGCGGTAGATCTCGAGCGCGGGCATCAGGGCTTCTGGAGCAAAATGGGATGCAAACGCGAACGGTAATCCGAGGGCCGCAGCAACCTGCGCGCCGAACAGGCTCGATCCCAGTATCCACAACGGAACCTTCAGTCCCATACCGGGCACCGCGCGAATCTGCTGTCCCGGCTGTACTTCGTCGAAATAGGCCCGCAGCTCGAGCACATCCTGCGGAAATTGCTCCGCGTTGGTTTGCAGGTCGCGACGCAACGCGCGGGAGGTGTTCTGATCGGTACCCGGTGCTCGCCCGAGTCCCAGGTCAATCCGCCCGGGGAAAAGCGTCTCCAGCGTGCCAAACTGCTCGGCGACCACCAGCGGCGCATGATTGGGCAACATGATCCCGCCCGAGCCGACTCGAATCGTACGAGTACCAGCCGCGACATGACCGATCACCAGGACCGTCGCGGCACTGGCGATGCCCGTCATGTTGTGATGCTCGGCTACCCAGTAGCGCTTATAGCCCAACCGCTCCGCATGCCGGGCGAGATCGAGGGTGTTCCGCAAGGCATCGGCGGCGGTCGCACCCTCGACGATGGGCGACAGATCGAGCACGGAGAAGGGAATTGCCATGATTGCATCTTATCCTGACAGTTACCCCTCATCCGCGCATCCCCCTTCAGAAGGAGGCGCCACCTACCTCACTGGGCGCCCTCCACCGGTGGCGCCCCACCGGCGGCGAGAGGCCTCGTGCGCGCCCCTCGCCTGTCGGGCCTCATTTCGCCGGCTTCACGAATTTCAGCGTGAAACGATCCGATTCGCCGATCGCCGCGTACTTGGCGTGATCCTTCTCGCCTTCGGCGAAGCTCGGCGGCAGCGTCCAGACGCCCTTGGGGTAATCCTTGGTGTCCTTCGGATTGTTGTTGATATTCGAGCGGCCGACGAGCTTGAACCCCACCGACTCGATGAGGCCGACCGAGTATTCCTCGCCGGTGTAGGCTTCGTCCTTGCCCGGCTTCGCCTGCGGATCCTTGTTACGGTGTTCCTCTACGCCCAGCACTCCGCCCGGCTTGAGCGCGCGGAAGGCCGCGGCAAACACCTCTTTCTCGTCTCCCGCCCACACCCAGTTGTGGATGTTACGGAAAGTTACCACGAGATCCGCCGAGCCGTCCGGCGCCAACGCATATTTGCCCTTCGCGAGAACCGACCATTTCACTTCACTATAGAGGTCCGGGTGCGCGTCTAACAGCGTCTTCAGCTCAGCGTTGTATTGCTTGTCTTCCTTGTCGTTGGAAGTTGGATCCATCGCCGCGGCGTAGTAGGTGCCCGTCCCCTTGAGGTACGGTGCGATGATCTCGGTATACCAGCCACCGAAGGGCCAGAGCTCCACCACCGTCATATTCGGGCGGATGCCAAAAAACGCCAGCGTCTCGACCGGATGGCGATACTTGTCGCGGGCCTTGTGCGCGGCCGAGCGCTGCGGACCGTCGACGATTGCCTTGAGCTTTACGAGATCCGCACCCGAGGTCTGGGAAGTGGGCGCGGCGGCGGCAATGGAGGTCACCGCGGTCAAGGCGGCCAGCAGGCCAATGACGAGGCGCGGCGCACGGGAGCGGGCGCGTACTCGGGCGCTGGCGCGCACCACCCCAAAATTGGATTCGATCGGTTCGCTCATGAGCTCTCCCCCTTGCTAACGCAGGCCTTCTACGGGTATTCGTAGTTGAGCGGCAGTGTACCGGCCGTCGCCAAGCCGCGTCACGCCAGCGCTACGTCTGAGGGTGCGATGCATGCATCGCACGGGTGCTTCGGAGAGAAGCACCCCGGACAGACGGTGAGCACGCGAGGCGTGCGCAGCCGGATGACCCAGGGTCGACGGTGAGCAGGCAACGCCCGCGCAAAAGGGTGCGACGCATGCGGCGCACGGGTGCTTCGCGAGAAGCACCCCGGGTCGACGGTGAGCGGGCAACGCCCGCGCAAAAGGAGAAGCCGATGGCACGTGTTCTAGTAACGGGTTCCGCCGACGGGCTGGGACAGATGGCCGCCCGTCTCATGGTTGCTGCGAAACACCGCGTCGTCCTGCACGCCCGCAACGGTGAGCGTGCCTCAGAAGCCCTGGCCGCCGTTCCCGGGGCCGAGACCGCGGTCGTAGGCGACTTGTCGAGCATTCGTGAGACGCGCGATGTCGCGGACCAGGTCAACGGCCTCGGAGCATTCGACGCCGTCATCCATAACGCGGGCATAGGCTATCGGGAGCGACGGCGTGTCGAGACCGTGGATGGACTCCCTCTGGTGTTCGCGGTCAATACACTCTCGACCTACGTCCTCACCGCGCTCATCAACAAACCGAAACGGCTCGTCTATCTGAGCTCCGGAATGCACCGGGGCGGCGACTCGAGCCTGCGGGACCTGGTGTGGAAGGAAAGACCCTGGAATGGCTCCAACGCCTACGCCGACACGAAACTCCACGACGTGATTCTCGCGTTCGCGGTCGCCCGCAAATGGCCGGACGTCCTGTCCAATGCTCTCGAGCCCGGCTGGGTGCCGACGAAAATGGGCGGCCCGGGCGCGCCCGATGACCTCGACGAGGCGCCCAAAACACAGGTCTGGCTCGCCACCAGTGAAGAGCCCGGAGCGAAGGTCTCCGGGCAATACTTCTTTCACATGAAACGGCGCGCGGCGGAACCGGCGGCTTCGACCGCATCCATCCAGGATAGGCTGCTGGCGGAGTGCGCCCGCCTTTCGGGCGTGCCGTTTCCGGTGTAGCGCGCTCAACCGGCGCAGATGTTCCTACACCGACTGGACCCGAAACTTACGGCTTCAGCGGCGCCCGAATCTCACCGCCCTTGTGCGCGGCGCTGTGAATGTTGACGTAGAGCTTTCCGGCTTTGAAAGCGTCGTACTGCTCGTCGGTCAGCTTCGAACCCGCGGGTACCGCCCAGGAGCCGTCCGCGGCCTTCTCCAGTGTGATGATCGGCGGCCCATTTTGGCCGGGAGCCGCGCCTTCGTGGATGTGCCCCATCGTGGCTTCCATGCCCGTGGTGGTGATCTTGCCGCTCACGGACTTATCCATGCCGATCTTGATCATGCCCTCGCCCTTGGCATCCGTCGTCACGGCAGGAACTTCCTGGGCGCCGGTCAGGGTGATTTTCTCATCCTTGGCGCTCGCCAGGCTGAAGCTCGCCGCGAGCAGCGTCGCGAAGGCGGCGCGTTGGAGAATTGAGCTCATCGTGTTAGCCCCTCTTGTGATTGGTTAGGTTGCCCGACTCGGGCAGCAGCAACGCCAAAGAACGCGCCAGCCGCCCACGGGTTCCCGCCAGCGCGCTATTTCACGGTCAGCACATTGTTGGTCCGGTCCTTGTCGGGCAGGACGTGGTCTGGATCGACTGTGACTGCAACAATCGGTTGCGTGCTGTCCACGGGTAGCGTGGCCACGGACTTGAGAATCCACGTCTCGGCCGGCAAACGGATGCGCTGGTGGCTGCCGTCTTTGAAATCAATCTGCGCCACGGCGGGCAACACCAGCCGGTCGAGATTCTCGAAGGTCACCAGCGCCCCCTTGGCCGGATTGCCGTCCCGGTAAGCCACACCTTTCACGGCGAGATCAAACGTCCAATTGTTGAAATACCAGCCGCGCCAGAACCAGCTCAGATCCTCGCCCCCCTCACTCTCCATGGCACGGAAAAAGTCTGCAGGCGCCGGATGGCGGTAGGCCCAATCGCGGATGAAGCGGCGGAAAGCCCAGTCGAAACGCTCCGGCCCCAGGATCTGCTCGCGCAGCAGGATCAGACCCAAGGCGGATTTGAAGTAGGTGACCGGGTGCCGGTACTTCTCGAGAATGGCATCGGCACGTGTCAGGATGACCGGGGCCGCCGGATCGGCCAGGACCGGCAGGATCTCATCGACGGGATTACCGCCACCGGGCGCATATTCGGGGTCGCGCTTCGGACCGTAGACGCCGTTGGCGAACGTATCGGACTCATAGACGTCGATGAAGGTGTTGAACCCTTCGTCCATCCACGCGTCCCGGCGCTCATCGAAGCCCACTACCATCGGGAACCACGTGTGCCCGATCTCGTGCGCAGTGATCCAAAACAGGTCCTTACCCTTGTCCTCGATACCGTCGAACAACACGCCCGGATACTCCATACCCGAGGATCCGCCGGCCACATTCACCGCCGCCGGATACGGATACGGAAACCAGCGCCGCGAAAAGTCCTCCACCGAGTGCTTCAGATACTCGGTGGAGCGCCCCCACGCGGCATCGCCCGCACTCTCCACCGGATAGAAGGACATTGCGATGGAACTGCCGTTGCCAGGAAGTTGAATCCGTGCGGCATCCCAGATGAAAGCACGCGATGCGCTGAAAACCACATCGCGAGTGTTGTCCATATGGAAATGCCAGGTCGACGTTCCCTCGTGTGTCGGGCGACTGGCGGTGTTGCCAACTTCCGCCGCGGATCGGATCGTTACCGTGGCGTCACTCGAGCGCGCCTGAGCGAGCCGCGCACGCTGTGTGGCTGTCAACACCTGCTCGGGATTTTGCAGTGAGCCGCTGCCCGCCACTAACATATCCCAGGGCACCGTCACGGAATAATCGAAGCTGCCGTACTCGAGATAAAACTCCTGCACGAGATACGGAAGCGTATCCCACCCGTGCAGGTCGTCATAAACGGCCATGCGCGGATACCACTGCGCGATGTCGTAGATCTCGCCGTTCTTCGTCGTCGTCCAGGACGTGCGGCCGCCGAAGAGCCCGGGAATGGTGTAGTGATAGCTGATGTGAACCCGGATCTTGCCACCCGCCGGCGGCAGCGGCCTGGCCAAGCGGATCTGCATACGCGCGTCGGCGACGATGTAATCCGCCTTGGCCCGATGTCCCTCCACTTCGATAGCCACCTCATCGAGGCTGTAGCCCTCGGTGAACTCCTTATGTACCTCCTCGTCGGAGGCCACAGACCGGGCGTCGTGGCGATAAGTGTTCTGATCGAGTTGGATCCACAGGCTCGTGAGTGCGTCCGGGCTGTGGTTCGTGTAGGTAATGACCTCGGTCGCGCTCAACACCTTCTGCGCCGTATCGAGCTTGGCATGGAGATCGTAGTCCGCCCGGTTCTGCCAATAGTCCGGTCCCGGCGCGCCGTTCGAGGACCGGTAGCGGTTCACAGGCTCAGGCAACGTGAGCGGCGCGAAGGTCTGCAGCGGATCGTAGTGCGCTGCGGCGGCGGTAGCGGCGCTCGCGGCAGCGCCAGCCGCACTCGTCCCCGCAAGAACAAACAGGAGTTGCGCGATTAATCGACGGTTGAAGGCTCGGATTGCTCGACCTGCGGGGGTGGGAAAGATCGCCGTATCTTACTCGACCACTTCCCTGATATCGAGATTGCGTAATGGGGCGAGAAACTCCTTGACCGTCAGCAGGCCAACACACGGCATGGCGCCTTTGGGCAATGACGCGCCGTTCGCGAGCTTGCGCGCCAGCGCAACGGCGGCTCCGCAGGGAATGTATGGGCCGTGATTCTGGCGGGCGAGGAGATTCCAACTGACGTACAGCCGGTTGCTCTCCAGTCCTTCGCCGGCAAGTGCTACAAACATTCCGCCCTGGTCGCTGAGTAGCGGCTCGAGCCAGTGGCTGATCCGACTCAAGGGAGCTGCGAACGGCGTCAGGTGCCTGAGGAGCCGCGCACGCACCAGGCCCGCAAGACCGCATACGACGAGGTGGCCGAGCGCGCTCCCAAATCCGGCGTGAAACGAGATCGTCCGGGCCGTTGGATAGCGCTTCGGAAAGAGGGTCAGGTCCGGAATATCGCAGCTGCTCAACCACCGGGCCCCGAGCGGCGGCGGAAACATATGCCGCCGCAGATCGAGCCAACCGTAGGTGGTTCGCCAGGCGCCGTCACGCCACTCCTTGAACGGTTTGCCGCCGTAACTGAACACGCCCCTGAGGCTGGCGAGCCCGGGGGTCCGCCCACCGGAGCTGATGCCGAACTCGATGGAGTCCAGCCGCTTGAATCGCGGCAAATAGCGATCGATCACGGCAGAAGAAAGTGCCGGCACCGAGCTCGCGCCACTGACAACCGTCACGCCGCGCGCAAGGGCGGCGCCGTCGAGACTTTCGATTCCGGAGACAAACTCACGGCCGTCGGCGAGGTCGATGTAGTGACAGCCCGCCTCGATGGCCGCCTTCGCAACAGTGTATTTCTGGGCCTGGAAGGGACCCGCGGTGTGGATCAGGGTGTTGACGCCGAGCTCCCGCAGCCGCGCTGCCAATCCAGGGTCGTTGGCGTCGACCACAGCCGCCTGTTCCGCGGGAAGGCTCAGGCGGACGGCCAGGGCCACGGCCTTGCCGGCATCGCGTCCGGCGATCAGAAGGCGCACGGATGATGAGTCGGAAGCCAGCGACTCGGAAATCCGCTCGCCAAAAAAACCGTACCCGCCTAACACCAGGATCGTGTGCATTGGGCCCATAGTCTACGCGACCGCCATGGCACCGGCACCGCTCGTTGGTGCCGGTGAGACGGGTGGCAACTCAGGGCCGCGGTGGTTTCGGGAAGCTCAATACTTCGTTGGTGTAAGTCTCGACCACGAGGCTGAACGGGGTTCCGTCGGGAAGCGCCAGCACGGCGCGGTGTTGAATGGTTTCGGCCGGGATCTGCAACGGCCCCTTGCTGGCGGATGGCAAGGTGGTCGCCATTTCCCAGCCCTGCGGGAGCGGCGACCAGAGCAGCTGTGCCGAAAGTGTGCGGCGGCGGAAATGGAGTGCCTGCACCGCCCTGCCGAATGCCGTATCCGTCGTATCGAGCACCTGGTTCATGTCGGGCGTGAGGCGCGCCGGCACATACCAGTTATCGGCTTCGGAAAGCACATGTGCGCCGCAATGAAGCCGCACGTGTCGGTAGCGCACCGGGTCGGTGGCCGTCACCCCGAGCAACTGCCTCACCTCTTCTGTAGGTGCTTTGTCGTTGCCCTGCACACGCTCGGCGATGATTTTCGCCGGCGTCGCCATCTTGTGAGCGTCACACCAGCGGTCGAGAGTGAGCGTCGCGCTGTCGTTGCTGAGCAGATCGGCGTTCAGGGTCTGCAGAAGAGCGAGCGCTTCGAGGCGTGTCGCCGCGTTGTCGGGCCACGGAGCGGCGTGCGCGCTCACAGTCAGTATCAGCCCGGCAATGCAGCCGGCCAGAATTTGTTGGACTCTCCAGGTCATAGCGCGATTCCAGTCACCAGGGGAAACCCCACTTTGCCGGCATCGCAGCCGTTCCCGCAAGAGACAGCACCGCAAGTGCCGCCTAGCTCAGCCGATGCCGCTGCGAATGTTGGATGCGGGGCGCTGACCTTCACTCCGTAGTCAACCGGAGCGGTCACCCGCAGAGTGCCCCGTAGCTCTGTTACATTTCGAGCTCAGTTCAGTAAAGATAGGGAGACCCCATGAAACTCGCCATCATCGGTGCCACCGGTAACGTCGGCACCCGCCTCGTCGACGAAGCACTCAAGCGCCACCACGCCGTCACCGGCATCGCGCGCGACCCCTCGAAACTGGCGCCTCGCACCGGCCTGTCGGCCGCCCCGGAGACGTCACGAGGCCCGATTCGGTACTCCCCCTGCTGAAGGGACACGATGCGATCATCAGCTCGCTGCGCTTCCAAAGCGCCGATCCGCAACAGCTCATCGAGCTCGTCCGGCGTAGCGGGGTTAAGCGCTACCTGGTCGTGGGTGGAGCCGCGAGCCTGGAGATCGCCCCGGGACAGACCCTGCTCGACGCCCCGAACTTTCCACCCGCATATAAGCCCGAGGCCTCCGCAGGCAAAGCGTTCCTTGACGCATTGCGTAGCGTCAAAGACCTGGATTGGACGTTCGTCAGTCCGTCGGCGTTTTTCGGCCCCGGTGAGCGGACCGGAAAGTTCCGGCTGTCTGACAACACGCTACTGACGGCCGCCGACGGTAAGAGCTCGATTTCGTACGAGGACTATGCGATCGCCATGCTCGACGAGATCGAGAGCCCGAAACATGTCCGCGGTCGGTTCACTGTGGGTTATTAACACCGAGGCTATCAACGATTTCCCGTGGCATGCCGATGAGGTGTCGTTACAACCCACCGGCGCCGCGCTGCCACTGCGTTGGATGTTCAAGCCTAAACGGCTGGGCGCCGGAATCGCTCAGGAGGGGGAGCTGGCCGGCGCCGCTTCCCCCGCGAAGCGGTGCATCCGGGCGACCAGCTCGGGCGGAATCTCGGTAGCCCGCGAGGTGTCGGAGGAAATGAAAACCAACACCTGCCTGACCCGCATGCGCAGCTCGCCACCGAGGGAGGCCTCGATGC
>DATMQL010000026.1:0-2510 GCA_035566815.1 Steroidobacteraceae bacterium
GCTGCTGCTTGCCCAGATGCTCGCCTCATCCACCACCTCGCAGCCGGGCTGATGCCTGCTGCACCGTGAGCCACGGGGCCGCTATCGCCCCCGCCAAACCCGTCCCGAAACCCCCAGCGCCTGCCCCAGACACCAGATCCAGCGGCGAAATCAACGCCACGCATAACTGCGCCCTCGACAATTACGCGAGGACAGCCGCTCCCCTGGACCGGCCTAATGAGTAGGATGGGCTAATACGCCGCTAGGCCGCTCCCCCTCACCGATCTCGACGAAAATCGCGCTCCTCTCCCTCAGCGTTTCAGGATCCCTGACTGCGCGGCCGCGAAGATGTTGGCCTCCGCATCGTCACTCAGGATGTAGCCGGCTTTCACGTTGTCGTTGTTGACTGCACTCACGGCCGACACGTATCCGTGGTGGTTCTGGTAGAGCTGCGCTAGGGTCGCCGCATCGAGGGGCGTATGGGACCCGTAGAGGATGCAGAGGTCCGGACCGGAGTTGATGCCATTCTCCACGGCGGTCGGCGCGGCCTGCTGGGACAGCTGAATGCCTCCGGTAGCCAGGCCCAGACTCGTGCGATTCAGCACGACCGGCGGGCCCGCTGACACAACGTCGACGCGCGGCGCGGTGGGCGGCAGCGTGCCATGGCTGATCCATCGGGAGATGTGACCGTAGACCGCGTTCAGCACCTGGAACCTGGCCACGTGGCTCAGCGCCGGCTGTATGTCGCATATCCACGGCGTGTAAGGTGGTAGGCTATCCCGGGTCACCAGGTCCACGCGCCGCGCATGATCGGAGAACGCCACGTGCGAGGCGCCCGCGATCTCCCAGGTCCGTAGATGGTCGGAGTCCGGCTGGCGCGCGGCCACCTCGCCGAGGTACAGCAGGTCCGTCTCGGTATTGACCTTGAACACTTTCACCCCGACGTCCGTGCGGAGCTGGCCGCCCAGGCCGAGAACGAGCACGTAGCCGTCGAACACGTTGGCGAGCGGATGGATCGAGTTGTGGTAGGTGACGAGTCGGCCTTCCGACTGCGACGCGCCGATCGCGATGATGCGTCGCACGGGCAGACCGGCCAGCATGTCGACGCTGCCGGGCGTGCGGACGGCCTGGGCGGCCTGCGAGAAGATGTCGTACGAGAGGGAATCGTCGGTGATGGTGCCGTTGTCGGTGACGTCGAGCGATCCGTACCGGGTCGGGCTCCACACCGTCAGGCCGGCGGGGGGAACCTGCACGCCGACCCGCTGGGCGGACACGCCGACGTACGCATAGCCCGCGCGCACCAGGTGATCTTGCGATCCACGGAACAAGGTGTCGTTGTTGTACCCGCTCGTAACGTTCACCCATTCAACGAGGACGGTGCCGTTGAATTTTGCCGGTGACGTCGGACGGCGGACGATGATGCGCGACTTATAGGGATGACCGCTCGACGCGATCGTTCCCGTCGCGAGCGTTGGCGTGCTGTATACGTTGGCTGTGCCAGAGAAGAAGTATTCCTCCTCGACGTAGCCGAGGCTCGTCAGGTCCAGCGGTCTCCCCAGATCCAGCGACGTCGCCGTTTGCGGGTAATCATGGGAAGGGTTGCCAGGCGGTGCGTTCGCCGGGATGGGGCCGCTCACGACGGGAACGGGCACGCTCGCCATGGCGACGCCCGCCCAGAAGGCTACGGCCAGTGTCAGAAGCGAAGCGAGTGGGCGCCCACAACGAATAACGGACGGTTGCTTGCGCATACGATCTCCTCCCTCGGTGAAATGTTCGATGTGGATCGAGCCGCCACGAGGGATTGACCCAACGTTTCCCGGATTCCACGTGGTTAATAGGACCATAATCGTCCCTCTCTGGCGTTTGAGCAACGGTAAAATATCGCGCATGCGCGGGCAGCAGCGGTCGAAACTGTAAGTTGACTGTACTGAACCGCTGAAAGGCCCTGTTTTAGCTGCATCAAGGCGCACTTCCGCCTGCCCAATGTGACGCCTGCGAGCCGCTCAACCAGGTCGCCGTGCGGGTCGATGAGCATCGGCAAGGCCTTAGGCCGCAAGTGATTTTCGGATCTCGAAGAGCGGCCTATCAGCAGCCTGCGGATACCCTGGGGGTGGCAGGTGGGGGTGGCGGACACGCCCCTCCCCTCTTCCCCCGCGCACACAAACAAAAACCCGATGCGCACGCGGCATCGGGTTCCCTAGAGCGACCTGCCTGCGGCAGGCAGGAGCGGGTTGTTATGACGGGCTGGGAATGCCGAGCTTCTGCTCGAAGACCCGGAGCCGGTCATCGTACTCGAGCCGAGGCGCGAAGACGTTCCAGACCTTCTCCGCATTTTGCTTCAGGCTGGCTATATCGCGCTTCATCGGCTCTATTGCCTCAGTGCGAAACGCGGCAAGTTCACCGGCGACAAATTCCACCATCTCCGTCTTGACTGCCGCCAGGTCGTCTTAGGTAGCCGCCACCGCCATGACGATGTGGCCGGTATGCCGCGCCGCTCACGGCGAGCCTGTTAGCGGAACCACTGCCGCCCG
>DATMQL010000027.1:0-11739 GCA_035566815.1 Steroidobacteraceae bacterium
CCGGACGCCTCCGACATGAAGCATGCCGGTGGGGCTGGGTGCGAATCGGGTAACTACTGCCATGAGCCGACCGTCAGTGCGAGGGGCGCGCATGGTATCAAGTGGCGCGCCGCCACGCTTCGCCGGGCAAGGTGCGCTCGCCGGGCCGTATGTGACGCCAACGTAAGTTATTGATCTATCGCAAGAAGATGGTGCGCGATACTGGGATCGAACCAGTGGCCCCTGCCGTGTGAAAGCAGTGCTCTACCGCTGAGCTAATCGCGCATCCGCGAGGGCGGGGAGTCTATAGAGCGGCCGCGCCGGAGGCAATTAGATGTCCGCTTGGCTATCGCGAGACGAGCATCCAGGCTCCGTCACCGCAAGCCGGGCTTCAGCCAGCGCAAGACCGCTACCGCCAGCCTTCCGCCCGCAACTGAGCCTCATACGAGTCGACGTCACGGATCTGAACCATCAGCGTGCCGTTGGTCGTCGTGCCGTTGAGGCCCATGTAGCTAACGAAGCCGGTGTGTTTGAACTCAACAACCGGCTTGCCATCGTGAATCATGGGAGTGAGTTCGATGGTTGACCTCGCGCACGCGCGGAGGCTCGGAAGGCGGAGTGCGATCAGGTGGATAACGACCGAGACCATCTCAACCGTGCACAGGATGAGTCCGATGGATCGGAATCAGCCGGGACGACTGCCTCGAGATGCTCCACCAGCCACCGCTTCTCTCCCTGATCGGATTGGTATTTTAGCCTTCCGAGGCGGCCTGCGGAAGACGATTTGACGCGAACCGGGCGGCGGGGCAACAACGCGAAAGGCTGTCACCCACAATAACGCAACACTGGACGAGTAGAAGTTCATACATCCTCCCGGACAGCGATCCCTTGGGTGTGCATTCAATCGCTACGGCGGAAATCCCGCAAACGATTTGTCTGCCATCGTCAGATAACTTAAACTCATGCGAACAGTTTGTCCGCGGACCGAAGTCATTTCCAATGCCGGCGCAACGCCCACCGTCCCTGCTCGCACTGCGTGCCTTCGAGGCAGCTGCGCGACGGCTGAGTTTCACCGAAGCGGCGCGTGAATTGCACGTGTCGCAGGCGGCGATAAGTCGTCACGTACGCGGGCTCGAAAAGGACGTCGGGCGCGAGCTGTTTCGCCGTCTCCATCGGGCGGTCGAGCTGACCGAGTCGGGTAAGCTGTTCGCGGCCGAGTTGACCGGCGGGTTTCTACGGATTCAGCGGGCCGTGGAAGCGGTGCGTGGTGTTCCGGTGCGGCGCCTGCGAGTTTCGATCGAGCCCGCCTTCGCGGCACGGTGGCTGATGCCCCGCCTGGACCGATTCTCCGCCGCCCACCCTGAAATCGAGCTCGAGTTGGAAACGTCAACCGAGATACGAGTGCTCGGGCGCGAGACTGACGTTGCAATCCGCTATGTCGACACCGGAGCCAGGCCCCCGCGGCTGCGACATCGCCTGTTATTTTCGATGGACGGCGTCCCCGTCATCGCGGGAGTTCGGCGCCGGCCGGCGAAGTGGGGGCACGATGCAGCCGTCCTGGGACACAGGCTCCTGCATGACGACAAGGGAAGCGCATGGAGAAGTTGGTTTACCGCCGCGGGCTTGGAAGGGTTCGAGCGAGCGAAGCACCTCTACTTCACAGACTACTCTTTAACGATCACAGCGGCGCTACGTGGCCAGGGGATAGCACTCGGGGCGGCCGCGTTCATTGAAACGGAGCTGAAGACCGGACGCCTGGCGCAAGTGGGACACACACGAGTGCCATTCGGCGAGTATTTCCTGCTCGAGTCGAGTGAGCGCTCGACCGCGCCCGTTCGGGCGGCCTTTGTGGGCTGGCTGGACGGTGAGATCAGGCGTCGCTAGAAAGTCGCGTGGGCGCCCTACGTGAGGACGCGCTGATAAACTGCGAGATCGCCCTTGGAGAAACAACAGAAAATGACTTCGCGAATACTGGGGAGTTCCAACAACGCCTCTCGGACTGCCGCTACGGCCACCGGCGCAGCGAGCTCGATGGGATAGCCATAAACCCCTGTGCTGATACTCGGGAATGCAATCGAGGCCGGCCCCTGCTGTGCGGCGATGTGCAATGACTTCCGATAACACGAGGCCAACAGCTCGGGCTCGCCTGAATTCCCGCCGTGCCAGACAGGACCTACGGCGTGGATGACGTATTTTGCAGGCAGACGGTAGCCCTTGGTCAGCTTCGCGTCACCGGTTTTACAGCCACCTAACAGGCGGCACTCGGCCAGGAGTTCCGGCCCCGCGGCACGATGAATCGCCCCATCGACACCGCCACCGCCGAGCAGCGACGAATTGGCCGCATTGACAATCGCATCAACGGCCAAGGTCGTGATGTCCGCCTGCAAGAGCCGCAACTCAGCTGACATGAGCGCTCCGCCGCTCAGCGGCGCCGGGCCGCCGACTTGTCGCGAATCTCCTTGAACTCGCTTCCCGCATTCCATTGCGGCCAGCCCGACGTGGCGAGCTTTCGCCCCAGATTGTACAACAACGTCACGTCGAGGGCCTCGCCCCGAAAATCCATCGCCGGTGTCCACTCGTCGCCAGGCTGATGATACCGGTGAGCGTAATAGTCCTCGCGGTGGGCACGACCGGCGGACACACCGCCGTTCAACAGATCGTCCCCGGGTGAAAACGACATCGCCGGAACACCGAGTTTTGACAGCGAGAAGTGGTCCGAACGAAAGAAATGTCCCGCCTCAGGAGAAGGATCCGGCGTGTAGGTGCGACCTTGCGCCTGCGCGGACTCCATGAGATCGGCCAGCAAACCGTTCTGGGTCTCGCCAAACGTGCTCACGTCCCTGGTCGGGCCGTACACACCCAGTATGTCCATGTTGATATCGGCCACGGTCGTCTCGAGAGGGTAGATCGGATTGGCCGCGTAGTACTCGGATCCCAACAACCCACGCTCTTCCGCCGTGACCGCCATGAACACGATCGAACGAGCCGTCCGCGGCGCAGAGCCGAACAGTCGGCCGAGCTCGAGCAGCGCCGCCACACCGGTGCCGTCGTCGACCGCACCGTTCAGGATGCGGTCGCTGCCACTCCCGTCAGGGGGCAGCACACCGAAATGATCCCAGTGAGCGCTGTAGATGAGGGTTTCATCCGGCTTGGAGGCACCCGGCAGCCGACCCAGGACGTTTTTCGAGACGATCACCTCATGGCTTACACGAGCCGAAGCGGTTAGCGTCACCCCCGGCAGCGTAACGGGCTTGAATTCGCGCGTCTGCGCCAGCTTCTTCAAGGCTTCGAAATCCAACCCCGCCTGTTTGAACACAGCCACGGCAGTGTCGCGTTGAATCCAACCCTCCAGCGACACATGCGCCTGTGCAGGATCCGCGCGTACGATGTCATATACCGCGCCAGTGTTGGAGTTCACGACGGTGGCCCATCCGTATGAAGCAGCGGCCGCCTCGTGCACGATGAGCACGCCGAGTGCGCCACGCCGGGCTGCCTCTTCGTACTTATAGGTCCAGCGGCCGTAGTAGGTCATAGCCTTACCACCGAAGTCCCCATTTCCGGTCTCGAAGTCGGGATCGTTGACCAGCACGACGGCAATCTTGCCGTGTAAGTCAACGCCCTTGTAATCGTCCCAGTTACGCTCCGGCGCCTGCGCACCGTAACCCACAAACACCAGCGGCGCATTTACGATCGCGAGTTGGTCGGCGTTTGTCTGTGGAGCACGGATTGAAACGTGCTGCCCCTGGACGAGCGGCTGCACGCGACCACCGAGCGTCAACGAGAGTGAAGTTGGACCGCTAAAAGCGAACTTGGCGAGCGGCACATCCTGGGTCCAACCGCGTCGCCCGCCAACCACGCTACCGCCCGGTTGCAGGCCGGCCTCTTTCATGCGATCGACGATAAAGAGAACGGTACGCTTCTCGGCGCGGGTGCCGGGCTCACGGCCCTCGAAAGCATCCGATGAAAGCAGCTTCACGTCGATTGACAGGCGCGCGGGGTTCGATTTCAGCGCTGCTGCGTGCGTGCGCACAGGAGCCGACGCGAGTATCGCCAAGGCAAGCCCGGCTCCCCAAACGCTCGCCACCCTCGACCGCCGGCCGAGATTGTTCAATGCGACTTGCTCACCAGACGAGATCGTCGGGCACTACGAAGTCTTTGTAGGGATCGTCACTGTCCGCGCTCGCAGTGGCGGCAGGTGTCGCGGTAGCCGAAGTCTCATGCGTCACAATCGCATGCTCATCGCGCTCCCGAATACGGGCAACCGCCGACTCAGGCACTACGGCGTAGTGTCCCTCGTAGCGAACGATAACGATCGTTCCTTTTATGAGTTGCTCACGCAGAGCGGGCGTGACGGCCAGCCGAGCGAGCCGGGTCCCATCCGCGAAATTGAAGTATTCCTCGCTCACAACAGGCGGCAGACGGTGCTGCTCGATGAGCTGTTTGACTTCGGCGCGGCGGGCCTTGGCGGCTGCCTTTTCCTGCTGCCGGCGATTCAGCTCCTGGTCGCGCGCACTTTTCGCGGCCGCCGCCTTCTGCGCAGCGAGCTTTTCCGGCGAAATCGGTGGCGGCTGGTGTCGCGACGGCGCCTTCTTCGGCTGCGTCGTCTCCTTGGCCTGCTTTTTGGTGCCGAGACCCGCCTGGATCAGCTGGTCGCGCAAAGACATACTCATGACTCGATCTCACTCGCCTCAATACCGGATGGCGTAGTTTACCGAAGCGCGTGTGAGGATTTCATGTCCGATGGACCCTAGGGCCTGGCACTCTGGTGGGCGGACCCAGGTGGCGCGGCGCCGGCAGGGAACCTGTGCCGAAGCGCAGCCTGGTGAGAGACTCCGACACGACGATGCCGGCGGGGCTCAACGGGCAATTACTGTTGCGGTTATGGTCAATGGCCGTAGCCGCCTGAAAAGAAAGCCTTTACCTGACGCTCCGCCTCTTCGCGCGAGGTCGTAGCGCCCCTGCAACTTGCCATCAGGCAAGTGACGTTCCGGCATCCACGGGAGCCGTGGCGCTTACGGCAGAGGCCGGCTTCCAGACGGGCCGCCGCACCAGTGTGCTCTTCCCAAACAGCGAGTCGACCAGGTCGACGGCCAGCGCAGCCGTCTTATTGCGCACATCGAAAGCGGGGTTGAGCTCGACGATATCCAGAGACCCGAGTCGACGGGTGTCGGCAATCATTTCCATGCAAAGCTGCGCCTCGCGGTACGTCGGGCCGCCGGCCACCGTGGTTCCCACGCCCGGGGCGATATCCGGATCGAGGAAATCAACATCAAAACTGACATGCAAATGGGTATCGCCGTCGAGTCCGGCGAGGGCGTGCTCCATGGTCTCACGCATGCCCATCTCATCGACGTAGCGCATATCGAACACATCGAGTCCCTGATCGTGGACGAAGCGCTTTTCGCCAGCGTCAACACTGCGGATGCCGATCTGCCGTACACAGGAGGGAGCGATGGCAGGCCCTGCCCCGCCGATTTCCACCAACGCGCGCGGGCCGAAGCCACACAGGCAGGCCAATGGCATCCCATGAATGTTGCCGCTCGGAGAGAGCTCGCTGGTGTTGAAATCCGCATGCGCGTCCAACCACAACACCCGCAGCTTCCTGCCCTCCTCCCGGCAACGCCGGGCGACCGCGCTGATGGACCCGATGCTCAAAGAGTGATCGCCGCCGAGCAGAATCGGCAACCGGCCCAGGCGCAACTCGGAGAACACCGCATCGTGTACCGAGCGGTTCCAGTGCACCACCTGTTCCAGATGGCGGTAGCCCTCGTGAGGTGGCTGCCAGGGGTTGGCCGGACCGCTCAGATTGCCGAGATCGAAGACCTCCAGACCACGCTCCTGCAAGGCCACCTGCAATCCGGCGACTCGCAGCGCCTCGGGACCCATCGAAGCGCCCCGATCGGCAGCCCCCACATCGGTGGGCGCACCGATGAGGCTCGCCTGCCGCCAGGTGCTCAAGCGAACACCGCCGCCGGGCGGGCGACACTCCCCGGCTTGGGCGCCAGCAGCCCGAACAGATTCTTCGGGTTTTCGAGATCCGGCACCAGGTCGACCTGTTGCTGCAAGCCGCGCGACTCCTGGTGAATCCGCCGCAAATAACGCAACGACGAGAAGTCCTCGAGCGCGAAACCCACTGAATCGAAAATGGTGACTTCGCGCTCGCTCACCCGTCCGGGACGGCGGCCCGCGAGCACGTCGGTGAGCTCGGCAACCGCGAAGTCCGGCTCCATCTGTTGGATCTCGCCTTCGATGCGCGACTGCGGCTCGAATTCCACCACCACCCGTGCGTCGGAGCGGCGCAGGATGTCGGGATGCAATTCGGTCTTGCCGGGGCAATCGCCACCGACAGCGTTCAAGTGCATTCCTGCGACGATCATCTGCGGCGCCAGGATAACGGCGTTGCGTTTGTCAGCCGTGACCGTCGTAACGATGTCGGCGCCCTGCACCGCTGCCGCTGTCGATGCACACCGCACGACGCGCAGCCCATTCAAACGCAAGGCCGCCAGATTTCGCTCGAGCTTGTCGGTCGCCGCAGGATCGGTGTCGAACAGCCGCAGCTCGCGAATACCCAGCATGTGATGGAAGGCGATCGCCTGAAACTCGCTCTGCGACCCATTGCCGATCAACGCCATGACACGACTATCCGCTCGTGCCATCCGGCGGGCCACCAGGGCGGAAGTCGCGGCGGTGCGCAGCGCCGTCGTCAAGGTCAGTTCGGAAAGTAACAGCGGATATCCGGTCACGACATCCGAGAGCACGCCGAACGCCGTCACCGTCAACAAACCAACAGAGGTGTTTTTCGGATGACCGTTGACGTACTTGAACGCGTAGAGCTGGCCGTCCGAGGCGGGCATCAACTCGATCACACCGACCGACGAATGAGTCGCATGCCGCGGCGACTTGTCGAATTCGCGCCAGCGCAGGTAATCCGTCTCGATCTCCCCCGCCAACTCTTCGATGAAACGTGCCGCGCCGAGGCGGCCCACGAGCTCGCGAACGCGCTCGATACCAATGAAGTCGACCATGCTCTTTACTCCGCTGGAGGCGGCTCGTCGGCTAGGGACGAGACCGCGCTTGAGAGAGCATGGTGTTGCGAAGCAGGGCTAAAGAGCAGCCAGAAGACTGCCCACAAATGGTATAGAAATGTGCAAAGTGCCAGACGGATCTGGCGTTTTGCTATAATCAGGCCTTCAGAAGGGGGCGCCGAGTGGACGAAATCGATCGCCAGCTCATCTCTATCCTGCGCAATGACGCTCGTACCCCGGTCGCCTCGCTCGCGAAAGCCTTGCGGGTGTCGCGCGGGACGGTGCAAAACCGCATGGCCCGGCTGGAAGCCGACGGCACGATCGCCAGCTACACGATCCGGCTCAAACCCGCGGTGGAGGAGCATCGGATCCGCGCATTGATGACGGTGGCCGTCGAAGGCAATCGCGTCGACGCCGTTATAAAGGCACTCCGCGGCGACCCGGCCGTGACGACATTGCACAGTACGAATGGCCGCTGGGACATCGTGGTGGAATTGCGGGCCGACAGCCTGGAGGCCTTCGACCGGGTGTTGGCGCGCATCAGGTTGGTGGAAGGCATCTCGCAAAGCGAGACCAGCCTGCTGCTGTCGACCTTCAAGTGAGCCTCCACGTTGCAATAGCGGCACAACGCACGCAAAGTCCCGGACATGAAATTTTCTCCCTTAGTTGAGCGCATTAGCGGTGAAGGCGCGGACGCCTGGCGCACCCACTCCGAGGCTTCGGCGGCACGCGATCGGGGCGAGGATGTGATCATCCTCAGCATCGGCGACCCCGATATAAACGCGCCGGAGGCGGTAGTAGAGCGCGCGGTGGAGCGGCTCCGGTCCGGCGACACGCACTACACTCCCGCGCGGGGTCGGCCTGCGCTTCGTGAGGCCATTGCGAAAGCCCATGCGGAACGCACGGGACAGCCCGTGCGTTCCGATAACGTGCTGTGCCTGTCTGGCACGCAAAACGCGCTGTTTGTCGCCTCTCTCTGCCTCGCTGGCCCCGGTGACGAGGCAATTACCTTCGACCCGCTCTATCCGACTTATACCGCCACCATTGAAGTCTCAGGCGCGCGCCTCGTTCGGGCGCCCACGGGGCCTGGCCTCCGCCCCGATGTGGGCGCGCTCGAGTCGCTCGTCACCCCGCGCACTCGTGCCATCTTCTGGGCCACTCCGAATAACCCGAGCGGCGTCATTCTTAGCGAGGCGGAACTCGCCGCGATCGGTGCAATCGCGCGGCGGCATGATCTGTGGATCGTTTCGGACGAGGTTTATGCAGGCCTGGCGCCCGGAGGAAAAGTCCCGAGCCTCGCGGCAACTCTGCCGGAACGGGTCGTGACCATCGGCAGCCTCTCCAAATCGCATTCCATGCCGGGGTTTCGCGCCGGCTGGCTCGTGGGGCCGTCCGAGCTGGCCGCACATGCCGAATCTTTGTCGATGTGCATGCTGTTCGGTCTTCCGGGTTTCATCCAGGAAGCCGCTCTCGTGGCACTCTCGATCGCGTCGGAGACGGAGCGCCAGCTCCGCGAATTCCTCGATGTCCGGCGCGAGCGGTTCGTCGCCGGGCTGAAAGGCGTTCCCAACATCCGCGTCTCCGCTCCTCAAGCGGGGATGTTCCTGTTACTGGACGTGAGTGATACGGGCCTGTCGGGATATGAATTCATGCGCGCCCTGTACGAGCGGCGCAAGGTGTCGGTGTTGGATGGCGCCGCGTTCGGGCGGCAGACGGCCCATTTCGTGCGGCTCTGTTTCGCCACCGACGAAGCGACCATCGACGCGGCCTGCGCAAGGATCCGCCAGTTCTGCGAGCAGGACCTGCCGGAGCTTGCGTAATTCGCACAATTCCGCCCAGTACTTGGCACCGCAAAGTATCAGCCCCTGCGAGTGCCGAATTCTCGTAGAATCCTCACCATGACGGATCAGGACCTCACAACCATCGCAGAACAATCGGGCTTCCGGGAGACCGGCCGCACCGACGAGGTGGAGCGCCTTTGCGAAGCGTTCGCTCGCGAATGGCCAGACGCCGTTCGGCGGATCGAGTTCGGGCGCTCGGCCGAAGGGCGACCCATGCTCGCACTGCTGGTATCGAAGGCCGATCCCCATAAAGTGCCGGTGCTCATGCTCCAGGGTGGGATTCATCCGGGCGAGAGCGACGGCAAGGACGCGGGATTCATGACCCTGCGGGACATCCTGCGCGGCTCGGTGGCGCCAGGCGTTCTCGACCGGATTGCCATCCTGTTTGTCCCGGCGTTCAACGTGGACGGCCACGAGCGGTTCGGCCGCTGGAACCGCCCGAATCAGAACGGCCCCGAGCAGACGGGTTGGCGCACGACCGCGCAGAACCTGAACCTGAATCGCGATTACATGAAGGCCGACGCGCCGGAAATGCAAGCGATGCTCGGCCTATTGTGCGAGTGGGATCCGGTCGTCTGTGCCGACATTCATGTGACCGACGGCGCGGACTTCGAGCCCGACATTTCGCTCCAGGCGGAACCGATCAACCAAGGCGATCCGCAGTTGTTCGAGAGTGGCCGCGAGCTGCGCGACGAGTTGATCAATAAGCTCGCTGCACAGGGGTCGCTACCGCTACCTTTCTATCCAGACCTTGCGAAAACGGACGACCCGGCCTCGGGATTCCTTCTGACTGTTTACTCACCCCGCTTCTCGACGGGATATTTTCCGCAGCGAAATCGCTTCACGATTCTCGTCGAGACGCACTCGTGGAAGGATTACGCAAAGCGCATCCGCGTGACTTGCAACACCATCGTGGGGCTTGCCGAGCTCGTCGCCCTGCATGGATCGAGATGGGAAGTCGAGGCGCATCAGGCTGACGAAGACTCGATCCGGATAGGCGGCTCGGACGTAACACTCGCCTACAAGTCCCGGTGGCGTGAGCCCACTGGAGCGGCGGGGATATCCCAGGAGCCCGACGCCACCGGCGCGGAAATGATCGAGTTCAGAGGCTACGCGTACACCCGCGAGCCCTCGCCCATCTCGGGCGACCTGGTGACGGTGTACGACCCGAGCACTCCGCAAATCTGGAAGGTCCCGTACCGGAATCGAGTCGAGCCCGTGCTGGTCGTTAGAGCGCCGCTCGGGGGATATGTAGTGCCGGCCGGCTATGCGAAGGAGATTGGCGGCAAGCTGTCGTTGCATGGGATCTCCTTCGAGCCTGTGCCTGAAGCCATCGACACGGTGCACGTGGAGGTGTTTCGCGCGACCCAGGCGACCTTTTCAACAACCCCCTTTGAAGGGCGGATGCGAGCGAGCTTCGACGGCAGGTGGACTCGCGAATCTCATAACATAGCGGTCGGCGCGTTGTTCGTGCCGATCGCACAACCTCTGGCGCGTCTCGTCATGGCGTTGCTGGAGCCCCAGGCCCCCGACTCACTCGCGGCCTGGGGTTTTTTCAACGCCTGCTTCGAGCAGAAAGAACATATGGAGCCTTACGTGGCCGAACAGATTGCGCGCGAAATGCTGGAGAAGGATCCGCAGTTGCGCGAGGAATTCACGATCCGCCTGGCGCAAGATCCCGCCTTCGCCGCGAATCCCAGTGCGCGGCTGGATTTCTTCCTGAGCCGCCATTCGTCGCACGACGACCAATACAATCTTTATCCTGTATTTCGTGTGGATGAGCTCCTCGTATCGAGCGCCCCCGGAGCATGAGCAGCCTCGTGAGGCGCCTGCGATGGGCGGGAATCATCGTCGGGATGGCGGGCCTTCTTTCGGGATGCGCCATGGTGTCGGCGCGAAAGCAGGGCGACATGCCCGTCGCGAGTGCGGGCTCGAATGCAAGCGGGGGCATCGACGCGAGTGCTGGCCCTAACTCGAGCACGGGCACTAACGCAAGCACCACCAATAGCGCGAGCGCAAGCAACAATGCGAGCGTAAGCGCGGGCACGGACACCGCCGTCAAAAAGAGCGCAAGCACTAACACGAACACGGGCACCAACGGCGACCCTAGCGCGAACTACTACTCCGGTACGGCGACCGACCCACATCCCCTCCTTCACGACATCGAGGCCTACTACACCTCACCGCTTCGCTGGGATGTCAAGGACTGGGCGTTCTTCGCCGGAGCTGTCGGTCTCGTCGCCGGGGCGCATCACTACGACGCCCAGGTGCGCACTCACTTCATCAAGCAAGGCGTTCAACCCATCGGGGGAAGCACCAAGGATCTGCAGGATGCCGCCCCAGCAGCAGCCGCGGTGGTGGGCACCTGGCTCTACGCCAATCTGATCGACAGCAGCGACGGACACCGCGAGGCGTGGAATATGCTCGAGGCCGGCGGGCTCAGCGGAGTCACCGCTTACGCGTTGAAATACGTCGCGGCGCGCGAGCGTCCCGACCAGACCAGTGATCCGAACAAGTGGCGCTCCAGCGGCTCGTCCTTTCCTTCGTTCCACGCCGCCGCCGCATTCGCGGTCGGCTCGGTACTCGCGGAATCGGGTAATGACGACTATCGTTGGATACGGCGGTTGCTGGGCTACGGCGCCGTCGCTGGTTTCACGGCGTATGAGCGACTGAAGCACAACGCGCATTGGCTATCAGACGATGTCGCTGGCGCCGCGATCGGAGGCGCTACGGCGCACTTCGTGCTGGAACGAGATGCGGAGCGCCGTGAGGCTCGGAAGAACTACTCTGTGTCACTCGTACCGCTCGAGGGCGGCGCGATGTTGACTTACAGTCTGACGCTCGAATAGCGCGTTACCGCGTCAGGATCACGGGTCGCGGCGGGCATCGCCGCC
>DATMQL010000028.1:0-22816 GCA_035566815.1 Steroidobacteraceae bacterium
GATCTGGTAGAAGCCGCCACGCAAGGCCTTCTACAACACCTGCGCCAACGCACTCGCGCGGCGTAGCGCTCCCGCAGCCGTGCGGCGTAGCGCCAATCGCCAATCCGTCCGCGCAAAAAAAAACGGCGTGACGCGCAATAACTCGCACGTCACGCCGCTCCACTAGCCGCTGCTAACTTTTACTCGTCGCGTCGATCACCGGTCGGCGCCGAGGACCAAACCACGAATGGCTTGGCCGGCCGTGATGGGTCAGTCGACGAAGAGGAGGGCGCTTGCCCAAACTGCTCTGACGACTGCTCTCCCGACCGCTCGGTCTGCCCGGACGATTCACGCTGCGGCGAACTCTCGCGCGGCTGCGAGGCCTCGCGCTGAGGCGCACTCTCACGTGGCTGCGACGTCTCACGCTCCGGAGCGTGCTCGTGCTGCTCCGACCGTTGTGACTCGCTCTGCTCACGCGGCTCTCTCGGTTCACGGGCTTCCCGAGGTTCGCGCGACTCCCGAGGCTCACGTGCTTCGCGAGGCTCCCTTGGCTCACGCGGCTCGCGCGCTTCGTACGATCCACGCTCGTCGCGCGACTCTCCGGCTCCGCCCGCCTCACTATGTCCACCGTGTGAGTGCGAGTCATGCTCGTGCCCTTGGTGCTCATGGCTCTGGCCACTATGGCCCGCGCTTTCGTGGTCATGCTGCTCATGCCCACCTTCACCCTGCGCAGACTGATGATCGTGCCCGTTGGCCATCTGCGGCCCACCACGATCACCATGCACCTCGCCGCCAAACGACTGCTCGGCATATTCGCGCGCGCCGCCGCCACCGCCGCCTTCGGCACCGCCGTTAGCCGGCGATCCCATGGCGCCATCTCGCGCGCCGCCGCCACCGCCACCGCGCCGACCACGACGCCGTCCGCGCCGTCCGCGACGCGGCTCGCCATTCCGGTCTCCACGCTCGCCACCGGCCGGTCGATCACCGCCACGATCCGAGCGCTCCTGACCTTCTACGCGTGCATCGCCCGCACCACCCGCCAGCGCCGTCGTCGAGTCGACGGGCCGGTTAGCTTGCTCGTCCGCACGGGCGGGCTCACCGGGTTGCCCAGCATCGCTGCCGCCACGGTTGAAGTTACCCGAACGATTGCCATCGCGATTGAAGTCACCACGGCCCTCGCCGCGGTTACCGTCGCTGCGGCCACCCTCAGCGCGGTTTCCCTCGCTGCGGTTGCCGTCACCACGATTCCCATCGGCGCGCTGGCCCTCACCACGGCCACCTTCAGAGCGGTTGCCCTCGCTGCGGTTGAAATCGTTACGATTGCCTTCGCCACGACCGGAATCACCGCGATTTGCATCGCCCCGATTCCCATCGCGCCGCCCCTGACCTTCTCCACGTCCCTGGCCCTCGCCCCGGCCACCACCCTGCGCGTCCTGGGCAGGTTGATCGCTGCGCGGCCTCCGATCGAGATCCCGATGACCGCCGCCGCTCCGACCACGGCCGCCTCCACCGCTGCGTCCCTCCGAGCGCTCACGCCCATCGCCGCGGTCCCGATCGCCACCGCCACCACCGCGATCTCCACGGTCTCGCCGTGACCCGCCATCAGCATGCCGATGACCGCCCCGCGAGTGCTCACGACGCCCATCGCGCCGTCCGTCGTTACGTGACGATGAACTGCTGCTTGCAGCCGGTTTGGCGACCACAGGCTCAGCCACCACCGGTTGCGGCGCAGGTGCCGGCTCTTCAGCGAACAACCTCTTCAGCCGCCCCCAGAACCCGCCATTTGAAACTGGCTCGACCGGTGCCGGAGTCGCCTCCGGCGCGACGGCGACAGGCGCAGGCGTCGGATGCAAAGGTGCCGCGGTAGCAGGCAGCAATGTAGCGACTGCCGGCGCTTCAGCCGGAGGCCGCTTGTCCTTCGCCGTGCCCGGCTCCGCAACCACAGGCGCCGTCGGCATGAGATAGCTCAGCTGCTTGTTCTCAGGCAGCTCCGCCTCGTCATCCCGCAGCCGCGTGATCGTGTACTCCGGCGTCTGCATGTTCTCGTTAGGAACAATGATGAGCTCCGCCTCGCTCTTGTCTTCGAGTGTGCGCAACCATTCGCGCTTCTCGTTGAAGAGGTAGGTGGCGACGTCGACCGGGACCTGCACGATCACGCGCGATGTCCGGTCCTTGCGCAGTTCCTCACCGATGAGTCGCAGCACCGACAACGTCAGCGACTCGATACTGCGGATGTTGCCGATGCCCACGCACCGCGGGCATACGATATGGCTCGACTCGCCAAGCGACGGCCGCAAACGCTGCCGTGACATCTCGAGCAATCCGAACCGCGACAGGCGTCCGATCTGAATGCGGGCCCGGTCCATCTTCACCGCATCACGCAGACGGTCTTCCACCTCACGCTGATTCTTCGTCGACTCCATGTCGATGAAGTCGATGACGATCAGTCCGCCGATGTCTCGAATGCGCAACTGACGTGCGATCTCGTCGGCTGCCTCGAGGTTGGTATTCGTCGCCGTCGTCTCGATATCGCTGCCGCGTGTAGCGCGCGCACTATTGATGTCGATCGAGACAAGCGCTTCGGTGTAGTCGATGACGATGCTGCCGCCCGAGGGCAGGCTCACCTTGTGAGCGTAAGCCGATTCGATCTGGCTCTCGATCTGGAAGCGGGTAAAGAGCGGGATGTCGTCCGTGTACATCTTCAGCCGTCTCTGTGCCTCCGCGGGCATGAAACGCTGCATGTACTCCTGCGCCTTCTGGAAGGCGGCTTCGTTGTCGACGAGCACCTCGCCGATATCGTCCGAGAGGTAGTCGCGCATGGCGCGCGTGACGGCATCGCTCTCGCGGAAGACGAGAAACGGGGCAGGGCGGTCTTTGGCTGCCGCTTCAATCTGCTCCCATTGCGTCTTGAGGTTATCGAGGTCCCACTGCAGTTCTTCCACAGTACGCCCGACGCCGGCGGTCCGAATGATCGCGCCCATGCCATCCGGTATCTGCAGCTGACCCATGACCTCGCGCATCTGGTCGCGGTCTTCGCCCTCGATGCGCCGCGAGACGCCACCGGCGCGCGGGTTGTTCGGCATCAATACCAGGAAGCGTCCAGCAAGGCTGACGAAGGTGGTGAGAGCCGCACCCTTGGTACCGCGCTCCTCCTTCTCAACTTGAACGATGAGATCCTGGCCCTCCGTGAGCAACTCGCGGATGTTCATCCGCCCGCCTTGAGGCTGCTGCCTGAAGAAGTCGCGAGAGACTTCCTTCAGCGGCAGAAATCCGTGGCGCTGCGCTCCGTAGTCGACGAAACAGGCTTCGAGAGAAGGTTCTACCCGGGAGATCCGGCCTTTGTAGACGTTAGCTTTCTTCTGTTCGCGGGAGGGTAATTCGATGCTCAGGTCAAACAGTTTCTGTCCGTCAACCAGAGCGACGCGCAACTCTTCCTCTTGAGTTGCATTTACGAGCATTCTTTTCATGTGCCCCTTCTATAGATTGAGGGGCCGGCAAGCACACGGCGGGAGGCCGCACGGGCAGAGCCCTGCGGCAGCGAAGATTTCGAGTCTTTAACAAAGGCGCGCGAGTCTCGTTATTCACGTCGATGCCCGCCTCAGGTGGGCGGTGCGCCGGGAAACCTTCTGTGAACTCAACCGAACGGCGTAGCCACGGACCTCTGTAGCTCTTTGAGCAAGAGATTCGACGCGGCTGGCGCGATCTTGTCGGCCCAATACGATGGCCTCGGTATAGAGGTCCAACTAACATGCGGCGACTTTCGGGCGCTTTCCGCTTCGAAGCTCGCCGACCATTGACGCGTCCGAAGTCCGGACGGCAGACGGAGTATACTCGCAAGACTATTGTAGAAACAATGCCTTACATCGAGGTTGATGTGCCCGAGCAACAGGAAGCCGAAATACGCACAGCTGTGCGTCAATTCGAGGTCACCGCCGAGGAGGCGGGACAGCGCCTGGATAACTTCGTGCACAAGCACCTGGGGGACATCCCGCGGAGCCGTGTTTACCGGGTAATCCGCAAAGGTGAAGTCCGCGTCAACGGCCACCGTGCGGGCCCCGATACCCGGTTGCAGGCAAATGACAAGATCAGGATTCCGCCCGTCCGCGTACGCCCCCCGGAGGAGATCGGCCGCCCGTCCTTGGATCTCCAGGAACGCATGCGCAAAGCCATCATCTACGAGGACGACAAGCTCCTGGTCCTGGACAAGCCGTCCGGCATCGCCGTCCATGGGGGTAGCGGAATCAGCTTTGGCGTCATCGAGGCCTTAAGAGCCCTCCGACCGGAAGAGCATCTCGAGCTGGCGCATCGCCTCGACAGAGACACGAGCGGTTGCCTCATCGTGGCGCGCAGCACGGCTGCCCTCCGTATCGTCCACGCGCTCCTGCGCGAGGAAGACACCTCGTTCGAGAAGCGTTATCTGACGCTCTTGAAAGGGCCGTGGGATCTGGGAAAGAAGCGTATCGATGCCCCCCTACGCACCGACACCCGAGTGAGCGGCGAGCGCACCGTAAGGGTCGATGCCTCGGGCAAGCCTTCACTGAGCGAGTTCCGCCCCGTGCAGTTCTTCGGTAAGCGCGCGACCCTGATGGAGGTGAGTCTCCTCACCGGTCGCACGCACCAGATCCGCGTGCACGCCGCGCACGCCGGTCACCCGGTGGCAGGTGACGAGAAGTACGGGGACGCCGAGTTCAACGAGGCCATGTCCGAGTTGGGTCTCAAGAGGATGTTCCTGCACGCCCACAGCGTGAGCTTCGATTGGCCGGAAGGAGGGCAGTTGAGCGTCAACACGCCGTTGCCGCCGGAATTGGCGTCAGTCGTGGAGCGCATCGAGCATCTCCCGCGACCTCGCTCCCGACGGTGATTGACAGAGGCGTCAACGCCCTAGCCCCAAACCGGCCCGCTGTTCGCGAGTAAAAGCCGCGCCTTTTGCTCGCGTGCGCAGACCTCCCTAGGCGCGCTCGCTGAAAGCGCCCGTCCGGGCGACTTTCAGCCCATAAATCAAGGCAACGCGTACCCGGCCCGCCGCAACGCGCATGCTAGCCATATCAATGGCAGACCGATCAACCCGGTCGGGTCCTTGCTCTCGACGCTCTCAAATAGAGTGATTCCCAGCGCCTCCACCTTGAAGCCACCCGCGCAATCGAATGGCTTCTCCCGCTCCACGTAGCGCTCAATTTCCTTCGTCGAGAGCGATCGAAAGAACACCGTCGTCGTATCGAGATGCACGAGCCGGACGCTTCCGGCGGGGCCAATGACGGCGCACCCTGTATAGAACCTGGCGTCTGTGCCACTCAGACTGGCCAGCTGGGATCGGCAAGTCGCCGCGTCCCCTGGCTTATCGAGCACCTTATGACCGGTGGCGGCCACCTGGTCGCTGCCGATCACGACCGCACCCGGATGCCGCGCTATGACGGCCTCAGCCTTGGCGGTAGCGAGGCGCAGAGCTCGGTCCGCGGGATTTTCCCCCGCGATATGCTCTTCGCCGACCTCCGGCCGGACCGTCTCGAATGGCAGTCCGAAGCGCTCCAGCAGCATGCGCCGGTAAGGAGAAGTCGAGGCCAGAATCAGCGGGTTCATGCCAAAAGGGTCACGATAAGAAGGGCCTTAAGGAAATGGTTCGGCGAAACAAGGGCTTAGGCACAAAAAGGACTTTGACTTGGGCACCCTCCCTACCTATTATACGCGCCCCATGTCGTCGCCCTGGTTGAAGCCGCTCGATGTCGATCGGCTGTCCGAAGCCGAAGCCGACGTCGATTTTGTCATTCCGCTCGCCGAGCTTCCTCGCCTGCGCGCGCAACTCGCCAGCGTGGCGGGAGAAGTGCACGGGCGCGTGCATTTTCGGCGTGCCGCCGGCATACCGGTCGCGGAATTGACGGTGAATGGGACCGCGCGCCTCGTTTGCCAGCGATGCCTGGAAGCGATGGAAGTTGGGATCGAGGCCTCGACGGAAGTGGGGTTGATCGCCACCGAGGCCGACGCGAATCGCGTGCCCGAGGAGCTCGAGCCGGTGCTCGCTCCGGAGGGCCGCATCAGTGTCGGCGAGTTGGTCGAAGAAGAGTTGTTGTTGACGTTGCCGATCGTGCCGCTGCATGCGGAGGACGCCGCCTGTGAGGTCGCTCCGGAGGCACCGCTCGCTGATAACGGGCGTGAAGAAGAGACACAGAGGCCGTTTGAGCAACTCGCCGAGTTGTTGAAACGCCAGTAGTTTGAGTAGGAGTTAGATATACATGCCCGTTCAAAAGAGCCGCAAGACGCCCTCGGCGCGCGGTATGCACCGTTCGCACGACGGACTTACGAAGCCCGCCCTCTCGATCGACCCGCAGTCGGGTGAGACCCACCTGCGTCATCGCATCACCCCGGATGGTTTCTATCGCGGCAAGCGCGTGATCGAGAAGCCCGCCGAAGTCGAAGACGCCGAATAAGCGGTTCTCACTAGATAGATCCTGACGCCCCCACGTCCCGCGTGCTGCCGATCGCCATCGATGTGATGAGCGGCGACCAACAGCCGCGCGAGTACGTTGCGGGCGCGTCCCATGCGCTGCACGACGATGCGAGCCTGCGCGTGCTGTTGGTTGGCGACCCCGCACTGATCGAGGCGGAACTGCGGTCCTGGCCCGAAGCCATCCGTGCCCGGGCCGAAATCGCGCCGGCCACCGAGGTCGTCGCAATGGGCGATTCACCTCGCGAGGCGATCCGCCGCAAGAAAAACTCGTCCATGCGGGTCGCCATCGACCTCGTGAAAGAGGGCCGTGCCTCCGCCTGCGTCAGCTCCGGCAACACCGGCGCGCTCACCGCCATGGCGCACTTCGTCCTGAAGACCATTCCGGGCGTCGAGCGTGCCGCCATCATCTCCGCCATTCCCGCCGCTCACGGTCACACCCTCATGCTCGACCTGGGCGCCAACACCAAGGCGACCCCGGAGCAGCTGCGCCAGTTCGCGGCCATGGGCGCCATTCTCTCGCGCGACATTCATGGCCGCGAGTCGCCGCGCATCGGCCTTCTCAACATCGGCGAGGAAGACATCAAGGGCCACGAAGTCGTGCAGGCGGCGCATGCGCTGCTGGCCGCGAGTGGCCTGAACTATGTCGGATTCGTCGAGGGTGACGATATATTCTCCGGCGACGTCGATGTCGTGGTCACGGACGGATTCACCGGCAACGTGGCCCTGAAGACCATGGAGGGCGCCGCCGGCCTGATCGCCGACCGCATGCGCCGGGAATTCAACGCCTCCTGGATCGACAAACTCGCCGGCCTGGTCGCGCGCCCCGTGCTGCGCCGGGTGGCCGCCGGAATCGATCCGGCCCGTTATAACGGCGCATGCATGGTCGGCCTCGGAGGTATCGTGGTAAAAAGCCATGGCCGGGCCAACGGCGTTGCCTTCTCGCGAGCTATTGCAACCGCCGCGCTCGCCGCCCGGCGCGGATTGACTGAGCACATCGCACAGGCACTGCAGGCCACCGCGGTCGCGCAACAGGCGGCTGCGAAGCAGAGCGCATAGATAAGGATCGATAACTTGATTCATTCGCGCATCACGGGCACCGGCTCGCACCTTCCCGAAAAAGTTCTGACGAACTTCGATTTCGAGAAGATGTTCGACACCACCGATGAGTGGATCCGCACCCGCACCGGCATCGAGCGCCGTCACATCGCTGCTGACGGCGAGACCACCGTCGATCTCGCCGAGCACGCCGCACGCCGGGCGATTGAGGCCGCGGGCCTCAAGCCGGAGGACATCGACTTCATTGCCTTCGGCACGACGACACCGGACCTCGTTTTTCCCAACTGTGGGACCCTGCTTCAAGGGCGGCTCGGTTGCCGTGGCTCGCCGGCTTTCAGCGTCGAGACCGCGTGCGCCGGCTTCATGTATGCGCTATCGATCGCGGACAAGTACGTGCGCTGTGGGGACGCGAAGCGGGCTTTGGTCGTGGGTGCCGAGACGCTCTCGCGGATCACGGATTGGAGCGATCGCTCGACCGCCATTCTGTTCGGCGACGGCGCGGGCGCGCTGATTCTGGAGCCGGGGCCGGAACCGGGCATCCTGTCGACCCACCTGCACTCCGACGGTCAGTACAAGGACCTGCTCTACTGCGCCAGCGGCGTATCGAAAGGCTTTCCTGACAAGCAACCGCTGATGTCGATCACGATGTCCGGGGGCGAAGTGTTCAAGGTGGCCGTCACCACGCTCGGCAAGGCGGTCGACGAAACGCTGGCCGCCAACAAACTCGGTCGCGAGCACATCGACTGGCTGGTCCCGCACCAGGCCAATATCCGCATCATCCAGGCGATGGCGCGTAAGCTGGATCTCCCGCTCGAGCGGGTGGTCATCACGGTGCAGGATCACGGCAACACTTCGGCGGCCTCCGTGCCGCTGGCCCTCGACATGGCCATCCGCGACGGTCGCATCAAGCGCGGCGACCTTCTGCTCCTCGAGGCCTTCGGTGGCGGGTTTACCTGGGGTTCCGCTTTGATCCGCTACTAGGAGCCTGTCTGAGCCATGCTCGCCTACTGCGGCCGCCCCAGATCGGCATCTTTCTGCGATCGTTTCCCTTACATAGTCCACGCTATGCGCGGGAAACGATCGCAGAAAGCTGCTCGATCTGGGTCGCCCTCGCTACGGCGATCATGACTCAGACAGGCTCCTAGCAACGCCGTCCGTTTCCGGCCCGCTGTGTTACAGAAGTTTTAGACAGCCGCCGCCGGTTTAGACAAAATTCGACAAGGAATCCAGACAAAAAAACGCCGCGCGTGAGCGCGGCGTTCGGCTTTGGATCGTTCGTGCGGCTTACTTGGAGATCGAGCGCTTGAACATGCGGTCGATCTTCTCGTTCGTCGCGTCCACAGCCGACTGGGCGGCCTGGGCAGCGGCCAACGCTTGGTTGGCAGTGCTCTGCGCGCCGCTGGCAGCCTGGCTGGCGGACTGGGCGGTGCTGTTGGCCTGGTCGGCCTTGCTGTTAGCGCCAGCAACATCCGACTGCAGTTTCGCTACCTGCGACTTGAGACCATCGATATCGGCCTGCATGGGCTTGAGATCCTGACAACCTGCCAGCCCGGCCACGACTGCCACCGCAGCCACCTTCATAACGATCGCGTACTTCATAAACGTCCCCTTCTGGGTTGTTGATTCGGGAGGTCCTGGAACGAATGCAAAACGAGCAAGCAAGTTTCACGCCGTCGTGCGCAGCTGGTAACTGCATCAAATTTGACGCTGGAATGCAACTGTAGACAAATGGGTCTGTCTTGGAGTCGCGACGGATTGTATGCGCGCGCCATTGGCCTATAAGGGCTGCTTGTGAGTCGAAAAGCACAGCAATGAAGCATGCAGGGACATACCGGTCAGAACCACTTGCGGCGCGTATGGTACGTGATCCGTCTGAACGTTGTCTGAATCGTGATCCGCGCTGAATGTCGTTCAGCCGGGTCGCGGCCGCACACGCGCGGGAAATGTAGGGCGTGCGCAACCAAACGTTCAAATGAAGCATTACTTACAAGTCCGTGCTCCCGCTGCCGGCGGTGCACGCGGGAGTTTTTCCCCGCTTTTTTGCTTTGCCAGCACCCGAATTCGTCGCTCCCCCTTGCCGTGGGCCGCGATCTGGATATAATTACAGTTACTGTACGGATGAACAGGTAAGCGAAAATGTCCGATCTCACCCCTCGCCAGACCCAGATTCTGCGTCTCATCCAACGATTTATCTCGGACACCGGCATGCCGCCGACCCGCGCCGAAATCGCGCGTGAGCTTGGATTTCGCTCCGCCAATGCCGCCGAGGAGCATTTGCGCGCCCTGGCACGCAAGGGTGTCATCGCGCTCGTCCCCGGCACCTCGCGTGGCATCCAGCTCAAGGACACCATGCGCGAGCAGATGGGCCTGCCGCTCATCGGCCGCGTCGCCGCCGGCAAACCCATCTTCGCCGAAGAAAACTTCGAGGCGCGCCTGCAGATCGACCCCGGCCTGTTTCAGCCGCGCCCACACTACCTGCTGAAGGTGACCGGCATGAGTATGAAAGACGCCGGCATTCTCGATGGCGACCTGGTCGCGGTACATCGGACCTCGGAAGTCCGTAGCCGGCAGATCGTCGTCGCGCGCCTCGAGAACGAGGTCACTGTGAAACGTTATCGCCAGGAAGGCACCGTTGTCTGGCTGATGCCGGAGAACGCCGACTTCGAGCCCATCAAAGTCGATCTCAAGGAGGAGCCCATGATCATCGAAGGCATCGTGGTAGGCGTTTTGCGGCGAGGCACCCGAGTCCAGGGGCTGATGTGATGTCAGACCGCCTGACAGTCCTAGGAGCCTGTCTGACTAATGCTCGCCTACTGCGGCCGCCCCAGATCGGCATCTTTCTGCGATCGTTTCCCTTACATATGTGTCGGCTATGCGCGGGAAACGATCGCAGAAAGCTGCTCGATGAGGGTCGCCCTCGCTACGGCGATCATTAGTCAGACAGGCTCCTAGGCTCGCGCGCTTCGTGCGCGCCGGCTACCCCGTTTGCCCTCACTGCATGGTGCTCATGAGATCCCCATGTCCGCCACTGTCGCCGATCTCCCCGCTGGGGATTCCCTCGCTGGCCGCTCGGTCACCGAACTGGCTCGGTTGCTCGAGCATCCGGCCATCTGGCGCGGCCGCAGTGCCGCGCGGGCGGAGGTGCTGCCTACCGGTTATGCCGCGTTCGACGCCTGTCTGCCGGGTGGAGGTTGGCCTCGCACCGGCTTGATCGAGATTCTGGTCTCCCGCTTTGGCGTTGGAGAGTTATATCTACTGTTCCCGGCCCTTGCTGCGCTGACATGCCGTCCGGCGGCGCGTTGGTGTGTTTGGGTGGCTCCTCCTCTGGAGCCTTACGCGCCGGCACTCAACGCGCATGGCGCGGCTCTCGAGCGCATGCTCGTGGTGCGACCGAGCGGCGACCGAGCAGCGACCGAGCAGCGACCGAGCGGCGACCGAGCGGCGACCGAGCGGCGACCGAGCGGTCAGCGAGGGAACCCCCAGCGGGGGTCAGCGAGGGAACCCCCAGCGGGGGTCAGCGAAGGAACCCCCAGCGGGGGCGAGGAAATCCCCAGCGGGGATGATTCGCTCGTCCCCCCCGGGACCGGCTCAACATGGTTCATTCTATTCCCTTCACATTCAACGCGTTATAGACGAGCCCAGGCGCCGTGCAACGCTCACCCGGGCGCAGCGACACCGCAGGAGCCTGTGAGCCAGGCTCCGGCCACTGCGCGGTTGGATGCCGGATCTAGAACCTGAACTCCGGTAAACGTTGCGCGTTCACCAGCGGGTCGATGACCGTCTCGAACAGACTTCCGTACGACCAGCTCCCCTCGCCCGTACGACGGATGAGTCGAGCATCCATGACCGGCCCCTCACCAGTAACTACGAACAGCCTGCCGCCGATTTCGAGCTGCCGCTCGAAGCGCTCGTCGTAAATCGGCAGGGAGCCTGTGATAGCGATTGCATCGTAACGGGCGCCCGTATCGAGCTGCATGGCGTCGGCCGTCACGACCTCGACGTCGCGCATTCCAAGGACATCCAGGTTCCGGCGCGCCATCTCGGCCAGCGCGGGGAAAATCTCTAACGAGCGTACGCGCGCGGCCGCTGTGCGGAGGCATGCCGTGATGAAGCCGGATCCTGCTCCAATTTCGAGCACGCTCTCCTTACCGGTGAGCTCGAGGGCCTGCAACAGGCGTCCAGCAACACTAGGGCGCAACATGTGCTGACCGTGAGGCAACGGAATTTCCGCGTCGGCGTAGGCGCGGAAGCGTTGCTGCTCGGGCGCGAATTGTTCGCGTGGCACCTTGCGGAAAATATTCAGCACGCGCTCGTCCAGCACGTCCCAGGCGCGTACCTGCTGCTCGATCATCTGTTCGCGGGATTCGGCCGTCAGCATCGTCGTAGCACTCCGAATTGGACTTATTGCATCTCGTTGAAAACGCCTGAGACGTTAAGGGTTTTCCGGCGGCCTGCCAAGCAGCGTTGCGACGAGATATGGTCAAATGCAGGCAGAGCGACGCGGCGGCTCAGTTATGCTGTGCAGGCATCGCGTCCGAGACAACAAAATGAATTACAGTGGTCTCGGGTCGCGCCCATAAGCTGAAGGCTGCTGAAGGCTTAAGAACTAGATGTCGATCGTCGGGCTGTTGTGCCTCCTCTTCGCGCTCGTCGCCACGCTGCTTTTCGTGCTGTACTGGCTGCAGCGGCGCGAGTTGGCCAGCGTTGGTGAGCTTTCGCAGCAGTTGCAGCGAATCGCCATCGGCGGCCGGCTGGAGGGACGGCTCGAACTGCCGACCGACAGGGCCGAAGTCTCGGCGCTGGTCACCGCTGTCAACCACCTGTTGACCCGAGCAACTGTAGCGGGTCAGCGTGACAGTGCGCGCGCCTCGCCAAAGATGTTCGCTGACCTCGGCGACCGCATCCACGAGGCGGTGCTGATCCATCGCGACGTCATTCTGTATGCCAACCGTCAGTTCGCGAGCTTCGTCGGTGTCGAGCGGATCGAGCTCGTCGGCCGGCGCCTCGGCGATCTCGTTCCGCCGGAATATGCCGAGCTCGTGAATGAGAACATCCGGCGGCGCCTGGCAGGGGAAGAAGCCGCTGCGCGCTACGAGATCGAGATGATCGGACTGCAGGGCCAGGTGAGCCGGCTCGAAATCACCTCCGGGCTCGTCGACTACGAAGGCGCGGATGCGCTGCTGATCACCGGCGTTGAAATTATTCCGACACAAACCGTGCGAGCCCTGCGGCTGGAGACGAGCGCCGAGCCTTCGACACATCTGCTGGCACTCAACTCACTCGCCGAAGCCATCATCACGACCGATGCGGAAGGCCGCATCACCTACATGAATCGCGCGGCAGAGCTCCTGTCCGGCGGCGTCGCGGAACAAGTGGCGGGCAAGCCTCTCGAAGATGTCATCGGCCTCGTCGATGAGACCGACCGGCGCCTGCTGGCCGACCCGGTAAAACAGGCGTTGACCAGCGGCGCGCCGGTGAACCTGAGCCGCCGTGCCTTGTTGGTATCGCGCGCCAACGGCAGCGAGCGTTCCATCGAATTGTCAGCTTCGCCCATCCGCAACGAGGCGGCTGAGCTGGTTGGCGCCGTGGTGCTGCTCCACGATGTCACGGAGCTGCGCGGGCTGGCCCGCCAGATGTCGTATCAGGCGACGCATGACGCGCTCACCGGCCTGGTGAACCGCCGCGAGTTCGAGCGGCGCCTCGAGGAATCGATCGAGAGCGGCCACCGCGGCGACGGACAACACGTGCTGTGTTATCTCGACCTCGACCGCTTCAAGGTGGTGAATGACACCAGTGGCCATCTCGCGGGCGACAGCATGTTGCGCGAGGTAGCGAAAGTCCTGCGCGATGCCGTCCGCGACAGCGACACGGTCGGGCGCCTGGGCGGCGACGAGTTCGGCATGCTCCTCATGGGGTGTCCGCTCGAGAAGGCCCGCCAGATCGCGGACGACGTCTGTCGTGCCGTCGGCGACTACCGTTTCGTCTGGAAGGACAAGATATTCAACATCGGGGTCTCGATCGGCCTCGTCGAGATTTCCCGCGAGAGCGGCGCTCTGGAGGAGCTGCTGGCCGCCGCCGACTCCGCCTGTTATGTCGCCAAGAAACAGGGCTCGGGTCGCGTCGTCGTCTATTCGGCGCGCGACGAAGCGCTGGCGCGCCACACTGGCGAGATTCAGTGGCTGCAGCGGCTGCAGAGCGCGCTCAAAGACAACAGGTTCCAGCTCTACCACCAACCGATCGTCCCGGCCTACGGCGTGGACGGTGGCGGGCCCGCCATGGAGGTGCTCGTTCGCCTGCAGGACGAGGCGGGTCACGAAGTGCCGCCGTCAGAATTCGTGAAGGCCGCGGAGCGTTACCGGCTGATGGGGCTCGTCGATCGCTGGGTCGTGCAGACCACACTGGCCGCGCTCGGCCGTGGCGCGATTCCCGTCCCGTCGAACCGCAGTGTGGCGATCAATATTTCCGGACAAACGTTGAGCGACGTGCAATTCCTCGAGTTCGTCGTGGAGTGCCTGGACAGCACGGGCGTCAATCCGCAGCAGGTCTGTTTCGAGATCACCGAGAGCGCCGTGGTGGCCAACCTCGATCATGCGCGCCGCTTCGTGGGCGTGTTGCATGGCATGGGCTGTCAGTTCGCGCTCGACGATTTTGGCTCTGGGGTGGGCTCGTTCTCCAACCTCAAGAACCTGCCCATGGACTACCTGAAGATCGATGGCTCGTTCATGCGCAACCTGGAGAAGGATTCGGTGAACCAGGCCATGGTCACCGCAATGATCAAGCTCGCGCGCACCCTGAACTTCAAAGTCATCGCCGAGCAGATCGAGGACATCGCTACGCTGGATACGGCGCGCCGCATGGGCGTCGACTACGTACAGGGATATGCGGTGGGCAGGCCGCAATTGCTGTCGCTAGCAGCGTAGTCTATTGGCCGAAAGACGCCTGCGGCGATTTCAGCGGACGGGCGCGGCACTTCGATTTGGCTGCCGGCTACGCGCCCCGGGCAAAAAGCGTCGTTTTTGCCGGCGTGCGCCAGTGCGCCGCGCTGGGGGGAGACGCCTGCGGCGCTTTCAGCGGAGTCCAGAGGCGCCAGGAGTCAGCGCCGGAGCGTGTACTCCGCCCCGCAATACGGGCACTTCGCCCAGCCGGTGGTCTCGACCGGCAGATACACCCGCGGATGCGAATTCCACAGGTACATCTGCGGCATGGGGCAGGACAGCGGGAGGTCCTCGGCCGTGACTTCGTACTGGTTCTGCGCGTTCGGCTGAATGAGCGGCTGGGTCGTCGCGGCCATGGGAAAACTTTCAGTTTGAGGATTCGGCGATTATACGCCCATCGCCTCGTTCCATATGTGAGTCACCGCGGCCCGCTCGACCACGAATTCGGTGTCCGGAACGATCGCACCGGCACCGGCGAGTGAGAGGTGGTGGGACCGCCCTCGGAATGCCCGGTAAGCCGCTGTGAGCACATCGACGGTCGCCTGCGGCACCAGGTCGGCTGATGCGACGGACTCGAGCTGCCGAATGGTGTCCGAGAAGAGAACCACGGGTGGGTAGTCTTTCGCCCATAGCAGCGCCCAGTACTGCGCCAGGAACTCGATATCGGCCACCCCCCCGGCGTCCTGCTTGATGTCGAAACGGCCGGCAGCGCCCTTCGAGAGCTCCTTGCGCATGCGTTCGCGCATATTGCGCACTTCGGTGCGCAGGGTCTCGCGTTTGACGTGGTTGGCCAGCACCTCCAGGCGAATGCTCTCGAAGTCCGCCCGCAGCCGCGACGCCCCGGCTACGGCGCGGGCGTGCAACAGCGCCTGGTGCTCCCACGTCCAGGCCTCGCGCTGCTGATACTCGGCGAAGGCGGTGATGCTGGTTACGAGCAGACCTCCCTTACCGCTCGGCCGCAGCCTCACATCGACCTCGTAGAGCCGGCCGGCGGCGGAGTGCATTGTCAGCAGGTGCATGATCCGCTGCGCGAGACGCACGAAGAAAAGCTGATTGTCGATTGGCAGGGCCGCCCCAGGCCGCGCGCCCTGGGTCTCCTGTCGCTCGCCGTGCGAGTCGTGCAGGAATACGAGATCGAGATCCGACGAGTAGCCGAGCTCCATTCCGCCAAGCTTGCCGTAACCGACCACGCAGATGCTCACGGGCCTGCGGCTGGCGCCCTCGCCGCACATCGGCACACCGAATTGGGCGGCAATCTGCCGCCAACCGAGCTCAATCGCGTGCTCGATGATGATCTCCGCGATCTCGGTGAGCCGGTCGCTCACACGCATCACCGGTACCCGCCCGGTGAGATCGGCCACGGCCACCCGAAAGATGGCAACGCGTTGGAAATGACGCAGCGCTTCGACCTGACGCTCGGGATCGTCGTCATTCAGTTGCTCGAGTCGCGAGCGCGCCTCGTCTTCGAGACTCACTCGACTGGGCAACTCCGCCAGGCGCTCGTCAATGAGCTCGTCGAGAAGCAACGGGTGGGAGGCAATCTGCTGAGTCAGGAAGTCCCCGTGCCCACACAGTTCGACGAGCCGCTCACGAGCGGCGGCGTTTTCGTGCAGTAGCGCGAAGTAGGTCGAGCGTTGGCCGATGGCTTCGATGATTCGGAGCACGCGTCGTAACACTTGAAGTTGTGTCTCGGCGGCGGGTGTCACGGCTTCCGGTACGCCGGCCGCCGGTCCGTCAGCCGACGCGGGCGCCTGGCCGGCGGGGCTCACCCGGGCAACGTCAGCCAGCAACGGCGGCAACAGAGCCTGCAGTCGCTTGCGACCCGGCTCATCCAACTTGCGAACGAGCGCGGATGAGCGAAGTTCCAACAGCAGGCGCGCCGCCTCGTCGCGGGCAGCGAAACCCGCCCGCGCCAGCGATTCGGCCAGAACCGCCGTCTCGGCCTGCGTATCCCAGAACCTCCCGAGATCGATCCTGACGGCGCCGCTGTCACGCTCCGTGTTACCGAATACGACGAGACGAAAGTGACGGCTCACGATCTCGCGATACCGATTCAACTCGGCGACGAGGGCCGTCCAGTCGGGCGCCCCCATTGCGAGTGCAATGCGTTCGCGCGTGAGCGAATCATCCGGCAACCGGTGAACCTGCGCGTCACCGATCATCTGCAGGCGGTTTTCCAGGCGCCGCAGAAACACGTACGCCGCGCGCAATTCGCCCGCCATCCCGGGCGGCAGGCGTTTCCACGTGTCGAGCAGCGCCAGCGCGGCTAACAATGACGGCGTCTGCAGGCGCCGGTCCTGCCCGCCACGGATGATCTGGAAGGCCTGCACTATGAACTCAATCTCGCGAATGCCGCCCGGACCCAACTTGACGTGGTCCGCGAGCTCGCGTCGCTCGACTTCGCGCTCGATCAAGGCCTTCATTTCACGCAAGCTCTCGAACACCCCGTAGTCGAGATAGCGGCGATAGACAAAGGGACGCACGGCGGAGGCATAGAGGTCAGCGTAAGCTTCCGGGGCCGTGACCGCGCGTGCCTTCACGTAGGCATAACGCTCCCATTCGCGTCCGTGACGAGGCAGATAGTCCTCGAACGACGCGAAGCTCGCCACCAGGGGGCCGCTGTCCCCGAAGGGGCGCAGGCGCAGATCGACACGCAACACCGCTCCCTCATGGGTCGGCGCTTCCAACAGTCGAATCACCGCCTGCGCGAGGCGCGTAAAGAACTCCTCGTTCGCAATACTACGCGCGCCATCGGTTTCGCCATGCTCGGGAAACAACAGCACCAGGTCGACGTCAGACGAGAAATTCAACTCGCCGCCGCCCAACTTACCCATCGCAAGAACGACGAGCGGATGTACCGTGCCGTCAGCCGAACGCGGCTCACCATACCGGGCGACGAGACTCTGCCGTGCATACCGCACCGCTATGTTGATCGCCGCGTCCGCGAAGGCGGACAGGTCGCTCATGGTCTCGGGGAGATCAGCCCAACCGGCGAGGTCTCGCCACGCGATTCGTACCATCTCGTGACGACGCCAACGCCGTAACTCGGAGAGTGCCTCCGCCTCGGGCAGGTTTGATAGCGTCGGGGCACGCGTGGCAAATTCAGCCGGCGCGAGCGTCCGCTGGAGGTCCGCCCGCTCAATAAGGGCCGCGAGTAGCATTCCGTCTCGCGCACAGGCCTGCGCGACGAAGTCGCTGCCGGCAAATACGAGCGGCAGTGATTCGCGTACCGCGGTGGCAGCGGACTCGAGAGCGGCGGCGGCCACATTTGCCTGCAGCGCGTCCGTCGCGCGCTGCAGTAATGCAGTCAGCTCACCGCTTGCGATGAACCCCGGGAGCAACGCGCCCGCCGTCAGTTCCAGACATTGCCGCCAAGATCATGGAAGGACGAATTATCGAGGCGGCGACTGATGCCCTTGAACGTCGAGGACGAAGCGTAGACCTGCGCGCCTTCGGAGGCATCGATGGACGCGGAATCGCCTTCTATCTGGCTGTTGTCGATGTGCACGTTCGCGTGCCGGGCCGAGACGCCAACACCTTTCGCGGTGATGTGGCTGTTGGTGATGTGAATCTCACAGCCATCTTCGGCCGCCACCGCATCGCCGTCGAATTCCAGGTTCCGATTGTCGATCTGCAGGAGGCGATCACCCTGGCAGATGATCGGGTCATGCCGGCGCTCGATCGCCGAGCTCGTCGTGGACGAGCGCTCGCGCTCGGCTCGAGCGGCTACAGGGGCACTCTTCGAGGCGGCCTTGATGGCATAGCCGGGGCCGGATTCGAGCACACGGCCGCCGGGAGTGACCGAGGCGACATCGCTGTTGGGATTCGGTACTTCCGAGCGGGGAGCAGGGTCGCCCCGAAAGCCAGTGCGCGGCGTCGACGTCGCGGCAACGTCCTGATCAGGGGCCGGCGCTTGCTTGCTGGGAGACATCGTATTGTTGGCGGACGCCGAGGCGGCTGGTGCGCTCGCTCCCGGTGAACCCGCCTGCGCCGAATCCGACGTGGCCGAAGCTTCGACTCCGGCAGTCGCGGCCGGCGGCATGGCCGCCGCACCCGCCGGCGTCCCCGACGGTGACACGGGCGCTCCGGGGGGACCGGCGATAACCTGATCGGCGCGGACGGTGCGCAAGTCACCCGTCTCTCTGATACGCACGGTGAAAATGTTCGTCGCCGGATCGACTGCGACGATCTCCACGCGGTCATTGCGCTCTAGCGCCGCTCGAGCCCAACTCATCTCGTCAGAGCTGCCCCCAAGGCCGAGCTTGCCGCAGGCGGCGATGCCAAACAGAGCGACGGCCGCCAATGCCACCCCGAGGGCCTTTACACCACCGCTGCCGCTCGGGAGCGCGCAGGGCGCGCGCAACGCGCCTGAATCTCGCGCCAACCTGAGGGCCTTCACACCACCTCTGCCGCTTGTGAGCGCGCAAGGCGCGCGCAACGAGCCTGAATCTCGCGCCACCGGCGCGCGCCGGTGCGCCCTGTATGTAACATAAGCCGCCATGGTGACATCTCCTTCCCGCGCGTTAGTGCACAACATAAACCCCGGGGGAGGCGCGCGCACGGAATTTTCAGTTGCTGAGAAGCACCGCCAGCCGGCGGGCAGTGAGTGCGTTTGTCGCACTATCGTATTGACCCGCGGCAGCGATGACATCGACGGTGGGAGCGGTCGTCATGGTCATGGTAGTAGTGGAGGTTGCGGCCAGCTCTGTCGTCAGTTGGGTGACGAAAGCGGAAAACGTATTGAAATTCTCGGTCTTCAGCTTCCCCGCGTGACCTATGGTAAAGACGACGTCCATGGAGGCAGTGTCGGGAACGATGCTCGGCGCCATGGCCACCTTGGTGAGATCCACGAGCTCGGGACCGACTTGGATGAAGTGCAGATTTCCGACATTCGCAAGGTTTAGCTGCAGCGACGTGCTCGCTGCGGTCAGACCGGTAAAAGCCGTGGCGGATCCCGCGTGTCCCCAACCGACGACAAGATCAGCTGCGACGGCTGCGAAGTTCTCGAGCGAATCCGCAGCGAAGTCCGGCGGCGCCATACCAAACGGTGTTACGAATCCGAAGGCACGCGCCGGCGCGTTCGCGACCAGGCCCGTCTGACTCAACGCGCCGGTATTCACCACGTACGCCGTCGCGACGGCATCCGCCGCTGTGTTCGTTCCGGTGCCGGCGAACGTAAAGACATTGGGCGAGAGGCCATCGAGAGACTGCAGATTGAGCGTAAGGCTTCCGGTCGCCATCGTGGTAACGGTGCCCCACAGCGGCGTGATGTCCAACTGCACCTGGCCGGCGGTCGCGTCGAGGGTTACGGCGCCGTTAGCTCCCTGAGTGGCCATGCCAAACGCATCGATATGCTGGCCGACCGAGATGTTGGCTGCGGTAAACGCCCCCGTCTGCCCTTCTTCGGTCACGGACGTATTCGCGCCGACACTCACTGTGGCGTCCATACGCTCGAAGCCGAACCAGCCGTCGGGTTTCGTCCACGTGGCACTACGCACGGTGAGCGCGTTCGCGGAGCGCGCGATGACGGTACCGGAGAGGTGGTCCTTGGAAGCGCTCTCCAAACTGGTGCCCGCCAGGATGTTGGTCGCAGTGAACATGGGCATCGCGCCGGTCTGCAATGAGCCGAATGCGGCGACCATCGTATTTGCCGGCAGAGCTGCAAGGGCGGTAAGCCCAGCCGTCCCGATGAAGGCCATGCCGTTGATCTGATAAGTAGTGGTCGCGGCGACTTGCGCCGTTACCTGGCCGGCCGTCGTGGTCTGCACCGCGAACGGCTGCACGTTCAGGACGAAGTCGTTTTGCGCGGCATTCACGCTCGCGAGCTGCCCACGAACACGCACTTGCTTGGTGTCGGAGGGGACCACGGTCGCGACGAGCGTCGGGGCTACCTGCACGGTCATGGCCGTGAGGTTCACCATGTTGGATGCCGCAAGATTGAAATCGAACGCCAGGCGGCCAGTGTTCCCGGGCGTGATGATGAGACGGTTGGTGTTATCGAGCTGCACCGTAACGGTCAGGGTGCCAGTCAACGCGTTTCCCATGGCATCCACTGGAGACAACGTCACGGGGTTTCCCATCGCGTCCGCGGCCGTAATCTGCGCATTCGCGAAGTTGAGCGTGAGTTGAGCGCTTACGTAGTCGGCGGCCGGAATCTGCCCAGCACTCAGGACCTCGGTGAGATTCACGAGCTTCGTGAAGTCAACCGGCGTCGGGGCGGGCAGTGTCTCGACGGACGCACCGCTAGCCGTCTGCAGTTGCAACGAGGTCAGCGTAACGATGTAGCTGAGGAAGTCGGCCGCCGCATCGGTCATCGTCACCATTGACCCGCCACAGCTTCCGCTGCAGGACATTGCGGTCGCCGTGCCCCCGGCCGTACCGCCCATAGTCCCGGTCGTCCCCGTCGTCGACCGGCCGGACGCCATACTGGTCAGCTCATTGCTCCCCGAGCCCCCGCAAGCAGCCACCAGGAGCGCGGTACAACATCCGACAATCAACTGCAATCCGCGCGAATGCGCACGAAGCCTCGGGAACGGTGAGTTACTCATGAAAAAGTCCTCGAGCCGAATCGTGACGCGAGCGACCGTACGGACTTAACAGCGTTCCCGCAAACCGTCGTCCTCGAACGACGCCTCTCTTTCACGAATGAAACACAAATGTCGCAATGCAAGAACACCGGCCGCGAACGACAGCGAATTTCACCGCTAGCGCGAACAACGCAATTGCGGGAACTGGCCAGCCAAAAGGCCTAAAAAACACTTTAGTAAGACATACAGAAAGCGCTGCTCTTACTGCAACTGCCGAAATGAGTGGAGAACTCTCTATACACCGCCATCCTAGCCGCAAGTGGCACGATCAACGCAACTGCGTCAACTGGCCAGCTAAAAGGCCAAAAAACAGCTCTAGGGAGACATGCAGAAAGCGCCGCTGTTACTGCAAGTGGCCTGCTTTTCGCGGGCTCCGCCGCTAGCGCGATCAACGCAACTGCGAGAACTGGCCAGAAAAAAGGCCAAAAAAAGCTCTAGGGAGACATGCAGAAAGCGCTGCTGTTACTGCAAGTGGCCTGCTTTTCGCGGGCTCGGCCGCGTGCCCCTACCCATCGGTAGGTTGGCCCGCCGAAAAAGCCGCAGGCTTTTTTGGCCCATAAAAAAAAGCCCCGTTGTTACGCGGGGCTCGAGGTGTTGCGCGGAATAGGGGGTCTTGTTCCGCGTCTTTGGGAGCCGCGCTATGCAGGGTGCACAGCGTGAACTCCTAAACCAATGTCGAAAGAATACCGATTGTTTATGACAGATTCGATACCTCTTTCGGGGGGTGTCGGAAGCGCCTCTTTGGCGACTTCCGACTTATCCTCAATTACATGTCCATTCCGCCCATGCCTCCCGGGGGCATGCCGCCACCGTGGCTATGCTCTTCGTCCTTCGGAGCTTCGGCGATCATGACTTCGGTCGTCAGCAACAGACCCGACACCGAGGCGGCGTTCTGCAGAGCCAGACGCGTGACCTTGGTCGGATCCAGAATGCCCTGCTCGATGAGGTCGCCAAACTCGCCCGTGGCGGCGTTGTAGCCGAACGAGCCCTTGCCTTCCTTCACACGATTCAGGACGACAGCAGCATCCTCACCGGCGTTCTCGACAATCTGACGCAGCGGCTCTTCAATCGCCCGCGCCAGAATCTTCACACCGACCGCTTGGTCTTCGTTCTTCGTCTCGAGCTTGTCGAGGACCTTCAGAACACGGACCAGCGCGACACCGCCGCCCGGGACCACGCCTTCTTCTACGGCCGCACGGGTCGCGTGCAGAGCGTCTTCGACGCGGGCCTTCTTCTCTTTCATCTCGATTTCGGTGGCCGCACCGACCTTGATGACGGCGACGCCGCCGGAGAGCTTCGCAACACGCTCCTGCAACTTCTCCTTGTCATAGTCAGAGGTCGCTTCCTCCGCCTGCTGGCGGATGGACTCAACGCGCGCCTTGATGTCGCTGGCCTTGCCGTTACCGTCGATGATCGTGGTGTTCTCTTTCTCCACCACAACCTTCTTCGCCTCGCCGAGGTCGTTCAACGTCGCCTTCTCGAGCGACAGACCGACTTCGTCCGAAATAACCGTGCCGCCGGTGAGGACCGCGATGTCCTGCAACATGGCTTTACGACGATCGCCGAAGCCCGGGGCCTTGACGGAGGCAACCTTGAGGATGCCGCGGATGTTGTTGACGACGAGAGTCGCCAGCGCCTCACCCTCGAGGTCTTCCGCAATGACCAGCAACGGACGACCGGCCTTCGCGACGCCCTCGAGCAGGGGCAGCATCTCGCGGATGTTGGAAATCTTCTTGTCGCAGAGGAGGATCAGCGGCTTTTCGAGCTCCGCGGTCTGGTTCTGCTGGTTGTTGATGAAGTACGGCGAGAGGTAGCCG
>DATMQL010000029.1:0-5297 GCA_035566815.1 Steroidobacteraceae bacterium
ACGCGCGAGGAGACGCAGCTCACCGGCGGCTACCACGGCATCATGACGGTCGATGACGACGGGAAGTCGGCAAGCGAGGTATTCGGTGAAGTCGCGGACATGCTGCAGGCGCAGACGCAGGAGTACATCCAGGAAATCGCGAAGAACAGCGGACAGCCTGCGGATCCGCAGATGTTTTATTTCATTGTAAAACAGTTTTACAAAGTCGATTGAGCGGCCGATGCCGCGGCCGGCGCGGTCGCGGCGGGCGGCTGCGGCTTGCGGGCGGCGAAGCACGTCCAGGCCGCCGCCGCGAACACCAGCGCGTTCGCGGCGATGACCGGCGTGGCCTCGATCAAAAAGCCATAGACGATCCACAGGGTCGCACCGACCATCTGCATGGCACGCAAGGCAGCGGGCCGCGTGAAGAAATACGATCCCACGAACACCGCGGTGGCCACCCAGCCGAGAATCTGCGTCACTTCAGCCATCTCCTATCAAAGCATCGCGGGCATCGGCATGGCCGCCGGCGTTTCCAGGATCATGACGCGGTCGGTGCGGGCTCTTTCCCAGTCATGCAGCACCATGCCATTGGATTCGAACAGCTCGCGTATTTCCGAAGTCCGCAATCGCAACACCTGGTGGAGCACCGGGACCAGCACACTGAAGGCGTTGTCACTGATCACCTTCGTCTTGGCGATCCGGGAGAGCTGGCGGTTTTCTGAAACAGCAATTGTAAATCCGTCGCCGTGATTGACATGCAACATCACGTGGACGTCGGAGCTGCCGTCGCCGACATAGATGACACGGTCGGTCACGACGTTCAGGCGCTCCTCCAACTCCTCGAGGACCGCGACCTTGCCGTAGCCAGCGGGCACTCGGGTGATGGCACGCACTTCACCGGTGTGCGGGTCATGATCGAACTCGGTTCCGTAGATGTGATCGGGCGGCACGATTCCCGCCAGCGCAGCGACCACAACCGCGCGCGGCGCGGCGGACACCACGTAAAACGAGAAGCGGTAACCGTCCAGGCCCGTCTCCAGGAAGTTAACCAGCGCCGGCAGCGCAGCCTTCATCCGGACACGGCGCCCGGTCTCGACCAGGTGCTCGTGGCGCACGCCGCGAAAGTCAGGGTCATGGCGGATGAGATAGGCGAGCTCGCCGCCTTGCTGCACCAGGTTGCTGCGGCTCAAGCCGGCGACTTTGCGCTCGAAATCATGCACGCCGAGCAGCTCGGCCAGGACGTGGCCGGAGTCGTTGAAACTCAGTGTCTGATCGAAATCCGACACCACCAGGTAGTGTTTGGGGGGCGAGGTTCGCAAGGCCGATCTCCTTCCATGTTGCCCCCTCGTTGACTGCATTCGCTCGAGACGCACCATAGCACCCTCACCATGACCGATAAGCGAACTGTGTCACTCTCACGGCTGAGCATTTTTCACGCCGACCCGTGAAAAAATTCGTGGCTCATCTGTCACGAGACGGCAACTTACGCGTGCTGCGTCCCGCGGTGATGGAGGCGACGAAATCGAGGAAGGCGCGGGTTTTGGCCGGTGGATGATGTCGGGACGGATGTAACGCATATAACGAGAACCGCTCGTCCGGCCAGTCGGGAAACAGGTCGACGAGCCTCCCGTCGGCCAACATCGTCTCGGCACCCAGCTCCTTGATCTGGGCTATTCCCTGGCCAGCCAGGCAGGCGCTGTGGAGAGTCCCGACATCGTTGACTGTCAGCCGGCCGTGAACGGGCACCTCGAGCTTGCGGCGCCTGCGGTGAAACTCCCACGCCCAGGGGTGGCCCGTGTTGGGATCCGTGAAGTGAATACACTCGTGCCGGGCATCACCCAGATCTGTCGGGTCGAGTGGCCGGCCACGACGCTTCAGATAGGAGGGTGCGGCGACGGTGACGATGCGGGTATCGAGCAGTTTGCGCGTCACCAGGCTCGATGCGCCGGGCTCGCCGAAGCGCACGGCAAGGTCGAACCCTCCGGACACCAGGTCGCCCAGGCGATCCTGGGTGACCAGCTCGAGTTGCAGCTCCGGGTGGCTCTCCAGGAAGGTCCCGAGATGCGGTCCGAGAATCAGGCGCGAGAAGTACGGGTCGGCATTCACGCGCAAGCGTCCGCGGACCGCCATCGCGCCATCGGCAGCCGTCGAGGCCGCCTCTTCGATACCCGCCAGCAAAGGCAACACCTGCGCATGAAAGCGACGGCCCTCCTCCGTGAGGGATACTGCGCGGGTGGTGCGATCAAACAGGCGGATGCCGAGCCTCGCCTCCAGGCGGGACACCGCCCGGCTCACGCCCGGCTGTGACATGTCGAGTAGCTCACCGGCCGCGGCGAAGCTACCCGCGGCGACAATCGCCGCGAACACGCTCATGCCGTTCAGGACACGCTCGTCGAATCGGATCATGATGCCACTTCGTCATGAATGAAATGCTATTCATGTTATCGAGAAATGGGACGGGTGACTACACAATAGCCTCCATCGCGGCCCGTGCCGTACCGATTGTGAGAGTTGTATGTTTGCCATTACAGGAATCACAGGCCAGGTGGGCGGAACCGTGGCCCGCACATTGCTCGCCGCAGGTAGGAACGTACGCGCGGTGGTCCGCGATGCGCACAAAGGAGCAGCGTGGGCCCGGCAGGGGTGCGAGGTCGCGTTAGCCGATTTGAATGACGAGAACGCCCTCACCAGGGCATTCACCGCAACGGAGGGAGTGTTGATTCTCCTGCCCCCCAACTTCGATCCCGCGCCGGGTTTCCCGGAGGTGCGGGCGATTCTGGGCGCCTTGAAAGGCGCGCTGACCCGGGCGCGGCCGGGGCGGGTTGTCAGCATCTCGACGGTAGGGGCCGCGGCGACGCAGGAAAATCTCCTCAGCCAGCACACGCTTCATGAGAAGGCGCTGGGCGGGATTCCCTTGCCGATCACGTTTCTGCGGCCCGCCTGGTTCATGGAAAACGCGGCGTGGGACCTGGCGCCGGCCCGTGATACGGGTGTCATCCATAGCTTTCTGCAACCGCCGGAGCGGCGCATTCCCATGGTCGCCACGGCCGACATCGGCCGGGTCGCCGCGAAATTGCTGCAGGAGAAAGGCGATGGCCGACGTGTCGTCGAGTTGGAAGGACCCCGTCCGGTGTCCCCCAATGACATTGCCGCTTCACTGGGACGCTTGCTGGGACGAAGTGTGAGCGCGCAGAGCGTACCGCGCGAAACGTGGGAAACGCTGTTCCGCGCGCAGGGAATGCGCAATCCGCTGCCGCGGATCCAGATGTTGGATGGATTCAACGCGGGGTGGCTGAGTTTCGAGCATCAGCCGATGAAGGGTGAAGTCGAGCTCGACACGGTATTACGGGGGCTCATCGAGCGCGGCTGAGGACCCGCGGAGCCGTTCCTCGCTCGCTGCGGTCGCCGGGCGGCTATCATGCCGCCTCCGGCGACCGGGGTCGCCTGACTGCGGCGAGTGGTGATGGGATGGCGTCCTGGACGAAGATTAAAAAGAATTACAGGTTCCGTTGCGTCATGAGCCTCCTCTTCGCCTCGCTCGGATACGGTGGCGCTGGCGCGGTGGTCGCTGGCGAGGCTCACGAATTCTGCTCGCGTCCGGCGCCGGGCACGCCTGCGGAAGAGCCGGAGGATCTGCGCAGCGAGAACGGCATCCTCAAAGTTGATCTCACCGTACATAATGAGACGCAGCCCGACGGCTCCGTGCGGTACTGTTATGTTCTGGGCGACGGAAAGCAATCGCCAACGTTGCGGCTGAAGCCCAGTGAGTTGTTGATCCTGAGCCTCAGGAATCAGCTTTCAGACACGGCGCGAGTTGGCGAGCACGGGGGGCATGGGCACGCGGGACATCAACAACACGTTGCGCCGGACCCTTGCACGAGCGGCGCCATGACGCTCACCTCGACGAACCTCCATTTCCACGGCCTGACTCTGCCGCCCGTATGTCATCAGGACGAAGTGTTCAAGACCTCGATCCAGCCGACGGACCCGCCATTCGAATATCGTTTCCGCATTCCCGCCGACGAGCCGCCGGGCTTGTATTGGTACCATCCGCACATTCACGGGTTCAGCAGCAAACAGGTGCTGGGCGGCGCCTCGGGTGCCCTCATCGTAGAGGGGATCGAGCGCGCCAATCCTGAAGTCGCGACCCTGCCGGAGCGCGTGCTCGTCATCCGCGATCAGGACCTGTTGTATCCGCAGGCTCCCCCCTCGAGCTCACAAACTTCCGCACAGGCGCTCATCGATCGTGATGGGGACGCGACCAACACGGGCACGGGCCTGGGTCGCCCGGCGAAGGATCTATCGGTCAACTACGTACCGGTGCCCTATCCGGACTACCCGACCGCAACCGTCGCCATGAAACCCGGTGAGCGGCAACTCTGGCGCGTCCTAAACGCCACTTCCCTCACATATCTGAATCTCGCCACACTCTACAAGCGGGGGTCCAAGTTTCGTCCGCAATGGATTGGCGTGGTGGCGATCGACGGCGTGCCCTTCAAGGGCAATGGCAGTCCCGGCGGGCACGCCACCGAATGGCGCGACAGCATCGTCGTATCCCCGGGCGCGCGGGTGGAGTTCATCATGGAGGGGCCTCCCGTGGGTGTCCCCGCCATGCTGGTCACCAAGACAGTCAATACGGGACCCGGCGGTGAGAACGATCCGAACCGTCCGCTCGTGTCGATCGTCGCTGCCGCGGATGCCCCGGCTCCGAGCTCGACGCTGCCGGCTTCCGCCGGGCCCCTGCCCGCTGCCACGCTGCCCTGGCTGGGTAGTGTGAATCCGGTGCGCGTCCGCAAGTTGTATTTCTCAGAGGACGTCTCGGACCCGAACGATCCGAACAGCCCGACAAAATTCTATCTGACGGTCGACGGGCAGACGCCGGCCACGTTCGATCCGGCCACCGGCGTGCCCAACATCGTGGTGAAGCAAGGGGACGTCGAGGACTGGATCATCGAGAACCGCTCCACCGAGCTGCACGCCTTCCACATCCATCAGATCCATTTCGAGGTGGTCGAATGGCTGGGGCTGGCGGTGAACGAGCCGTTTCTGCGCGACACGGTGAACGTACCGTACTACGCTCCCTCTGCCGGGCAGAACTACCCCACGGTACGGCTACGCATGGATTTCCGGGACCCGAACACTGTCGGCACATTTGTCTATCACTGCCATCTCCTCGACCACGAGGACGGCGGCATGATGGGGCTCATACGTGTCGAGTCGGCAAATGCCGGAAGCGCTTCGTCACGCTGATGTAACGGATCAGTCACAGTGCAGCGGTAGGCTCCGCCGCGCGCTGTCATGCGCATGCGACGCGT
>DATMQL010000030.1:0-8244 GCA_035566815.1 Steroidobacteraceae bacterium
AGCATTAGTCAGACAGGCTCCTGAACACGCGGCAAGGTACTTCGGGAACAGTGAGCGGGGCGTTAAGAAAACCGGGGGGGGAATGGGGGGAAACAGGGCCGGGGCGCGGGCTTGACGGGTAGGAGGAGCGCGCGCTGGTGCGACGAGTGTCTAAAATTCGAATAAAAGAGGGACAGTCGCGATCCGACGACTCCCCCCAACGCCTCGCCGGCTGTTATGTTCCATGCCAGATCCCACGAAGGCGAGTGCCGCGGTCCCGACCGCACCTCGAGGCCGCACAGCAAAGCCTCGCCAGGCTGGGTGAATGCCAAACGGGGACACACACTAGACGAGGTTTTGCTGCAATGGACCTAGGTTCGCTACCGCATCTATTCAACTCACTCACACTCGACGACAGCAGTCTCGCGCTGATTGCGCTGCTTGCCGGCATGGCCGGCGGCTGGACGCTCACCAACTGGCGCGACCAGCAGTTGCGCACGAAGAAGCTGAAGATCAACCGCAAGTAGCGGCTCCCAGTGCCTGCGGGTCCCGCAGGCGCACAGGGCGCTCGATTCGCGCCTGGGCCTCGAGGCCAACGCGCTCTCCTGCCTGCCGATTCCGTAGACCCGCGGCGCTCACTGCGTCGCCGGCGGCGGAATGTTAATTGCTTATTCCCGCTGTCTGACCGGAACGGCGAGGTAGTTTGCGGGCATGCGTTATCTGGCTCTCTGCACTGACTACGACGGTACTCTGGCGACCGATGGACGGGTCCTGCCCGAGACGGAAAGCGCCTTGGAGCGGCTGCTCGCTTCGGGCCGCCGGCTCGTGCTGGTGACGGGACGCGAGCTCGACGATCTTCAGAAGGTCTGCCCACGGCTCGACCTGTTCGAGTATGTGGTCGCCGAGAACGGCGCTCTTCTCTATCAGCCCTCGACGGACGAGGAAACCCCACTGGCGCCCCCGCCGCCAGAAGCGTTCGTCACTCTTCTGCGTCAAAGAGGGGTCGGCCCGATTTCGGTCGGGCGCGTCATTGTGGCCACCTGGGAACCGCACGAAAGTACTGTCCTGGCGACGATCCGGGATCTGGGTCTCGAGCTGCAGGTCATTTTCAACAAGGGTGCCGTCATGATTCTGCCGGCCGGGGTGAACAAGGCCACCGGGCTCGCGAGCGCGCTCGAGAAGATGGAACTGTCACCTCATAACGCCGTCGGAATCGGCGACGCCGAGAACGACCATGCGCTGCTGGCTTTGTGTGAGTGCTCGGCGGCGGTTGCGAATGCACTACCGACACTCAAAGGCGCGGCGGACTTGGTCACGGCAGGAGACCACGGCGCCGGTGTAGTCGAGCTCATCGAAGAGTTGCTGCGTGATGACCTTGCGTCACTCGAGCCGCGGCTCGAGCGGCATAACGTGCTGCTCGGAACCGACGATCAGGGCAACGAGATACACATCCGGCCCCACGGGGAGACTCTTCTCGTCGTGGGTGCGGACGGCGCCGGCAAATCGGAGCTGGCCACGGGGTTGATGGAGAAGCTCGCTGCAGCGAGTTACTCATTCTGTGTAATCGACGTCGAAGGCGATTACGGTACTGTTGCGAAGGCCGTGTCGCTCGGCAGCCCCAGCCGCCCGCCCACTGCGAATGAAATTCTCAAGCTGCTGCGCGGCGCCGGTCAGAGCGCGGTGGTCAATCTCTCGGGCTTACCCGCCTCGGACCGAAGGCCTTTCCTGATGGATCTCACGCCAAAGCTCGCAGAGCTGCGCGCGCGGTCGGGGCGCCCACACTGGGTGGTCGTCGACGAGACGCATGACCTTCTGCCAGCCAACGAGGCATCCGGCGAGCTCCTGCCTCTGGGTGACGGAGAGAGTGTTCTACATATCACCGAGCGGCCGAACCTGGTGACGCGTGAGGTGCTTCGGGCAACGAGCCTTTTCATTGCACTCGGCGCCTCCGCGCAGACGCTGCTGGACGAGTTTTGTCAGGTCAGCGGGCTCGAGCGCCCCGTGACGAGATTCGCGCCACCCAAAAAGGGCGAGGCCCTGGCGTGGCGGCCGGCGAGCCCCAACGCCCGGCCGGTCCGGCTCAACATCGCGGCACCACAACACGGCCGGGCCGCCGCTGGCGCGGCGTCGGGTGTTGGGAAGACGGGAATTGAGCGGCCCGCGAGGGCGCGCACAGGACCGTTACACTGAAATGTGACGGACACACTGTGATGCAGACTGCGTTTATTGCCTGAATGCGTGCATGACGCGCCGTTTGTCGCAATCCTGTAACGAGTCGCCGGCATCCTTCGCGCTGCACGGTATTGGGAGTGTTTCTCAATCAACTTATAGGCCGCAATGATGCAATCGAGCCCCTTGGCTATAGTCACCATGCGTCGCGATCTGTCGGCGCGCTACGCCTCCACCACGCGCCAGTGGCTGGCGGCACGTAACGCGTACCGCCGCCTGCATGAGCAGCCGGTAAAAAACATTATCGCGTTACGCGACGCCGCCCAGCGTCTGGATCAACTCGACCGCGGCCGCGCGGCGTTGATGCGTGATCTGAAGGCTCTCGCGGACTGATCCCCGGACCGCCGACCTGCAGGCCCACGCGCCGCGGGTCTGGGCAGGTTGCGTCGTAGTTAACGGAATCCGGTCACTGGCAACCGGTTCCGGTTCGGGCGACACTCCCTCCATGTCGCCTCTTCAAAGCTTTCGCAAACCTCGAGCGGTTCGTCCCGGCGATACCGTTGCCATCGTGGCCCCTGCCAGTCCCTTCGATAAAGCGGCCCTGGAAGCGGGAGTCGCGATCATCAGCGAGCGCTACCGGGTCCGTTATGACGAGCACATCCACTCCCGGGTGCGCTACCTGGCGGGAGACGACATCCGGCGGTTCGCGGAATTGACCACGGCGCTGACCAGCCCCGATATCAAGGCAGTGTTCTGCGCGCGCGGCGGTTACGGCGCCATGCGGCTGCTGCCCAGGCTCGCTTCGTGGGCAGCGGAAAGGGGTATCCCGGCAAAACCCCTGATGGGTTTCTCGGATATCACCGCACTCCATCAGTGGCTTCAAAGCAACGGAATCGCGAGTATTCACGCGCCGGTGCTCACCCAACTTGGGCGCGTTCCGGTGGATAGCCCAAAGCGGTTGTTTGCTCTGCTCGAGTCCACGGGGCCGGCAGAGCCGCTCGTGGGTACGGAAACCTACGTTGGTGGGACCGTCGAAGGACCCTTGCTCGGGGGCAACCTTTCAGTGTTCACACGATTGCTCGGCACGCCGTTCATGCCGCCCCTCGACGGTGCCATCCTCCTTTTCGAAGACACCTCCGAGCAACCTTATCGTCTCGACAGGATGTGGACGCACCTGGCACTCGCGGGGGTGTTCCGGAAGATCCGTGGCATCGTCCTAGGCCAATTTATAGGCTGTGAGCCCCGCGACGGCGGCTTCACCGCTGCCGAGGTGCTACGAGACCTTGCTGCCGCCACAGGCGTTCCCTGTGCCTCTGGGTTCCCTATCGGTCACGGTGATATCAACGAGCCCGTCCCACTCGGCGTCCGTGTACGGTTGGAGGCGGATGAGGCGCGGCTCACATTTCTCGAGCCGGCCGTGAGCGGCGCGTAGTCACTCACCTGCCCGGGTTCGAGTGTGCGTTTGATCACAGTCGAGCCGATCGACGACTTCCATTCGAGGTGATGCATGGCATTGGGCGACACGGTCTACGTGTTCGAGGTTGAGCTCGCGAATTCAGACCGTGACGTCTACGAGTCGCTGAAGCTGCGCGTGGCGCGGCATCCGTCCGAGACGGCTGAACATATGCTGACGCGAGTTCTCGCGTATTGCCTCGAGTACACGGAGGGGGTCGCTCTCACGAACGGCTTATCGGAGCCGGATGAGCCCGCGATCACCGTGCGCGATCTGACTGGAGCACTGCGAGCTTGGATCGACGTAGGTTCACCCGACGCGGCTCGGCTTCATCGTGCGAGCAAGGCTGCTCCTCGGGTCGCGGTGTACACCCACAAGGACGCCGTGCAACTGGTCACGAAGCTGAGCGCTGAGCGGATCCACAGGGTCGAGCAACTGGAGGTGTACGCAATGGACTTCGAGTGGCTGAGCGCACTTGCGCAGAGGCTGCAGCGGCGGACGAGCTTTACGCTGACGGTTTCGGAGCAGCATCTCTACCTGTCGCTGGGGGAGGAGACGTTCTCTGGGATTATCAAGCGGGTGCCGGTCGGGGCGTAGCGCCCGGCCTGCGGGCGGGAGTGCAGAGGGACTGCGGCGGAACCTTTAATAGCGGTTTTCTTATTAAGGGTTTCCCTACTGGCATTTTTCGCGCGCGGCAGCTCGACAGTTCTCCGCGTAGCCTTGCTAGGCCTGATAGACCGTGTTTCCACCCGTCACGGTCCGCACGATTTTGATGTCCTTGATCTTGTCGTGCGCCACAGTGTGAAGGTCTTCGGAAAGCACAACATAGTCGGCGAGCTTGCCCACCGCGATCGATCCCTTGATGTGCTCCTCGTGCGAGGCATAAGCGCCGTTCAGGGTGTTGATCTGGAGGGCTTCAGCGACCGTCACACGTTGATTGGCTCCCCAGGTCTCTCCGTTCCAACCCGTCCGTGTGACCATGCCCTGCATGCCCATCAAGGGTGCGAAGGGGCCTGGGGGGAAATCCGAGCCGGCCGCGGCAATGATGCCGGCGTCGATGAAGGAGCGGTAGGCCATGGATCGCTTCATCAGGTCTTCGCCGTAGAAGTGGAATTTATCGCTGTTGTAGTAGGCGTAGGTCGTGAAGGGCGCAGGGACGACGCCGAGGGCTTTGATGCGCTTGATGAGGGAGTCGTTGACCAACGTGCAGTGGGTAATCTGCGGGCGTGTGTCCGCGATTGGGAAGGCCTTCTGTGCACGCTCCAGGGCGGTCAGGACCTCGTCGATCGCGACGTCACCATTTGCGTGGCAATTCACTTGGATTCCGGCGCGATGCATGCGCAGGACCCAGGCATCGATTACGTCCTGGGTTTCGGTAACGTTGCCCTTGTAGCCGGAGGTCATTCCCGGGTACGGGATGCTCAGGGCCATGGTTCGCTCGGAGAAGGAGCCATCCGCTGTGTGCTCGACCGTGCCTCCTATCCGGAGCCACGCATCGCCGAGGCCGGTCTGAACGCCTGATTCAATCATGTCCTCCAGCTGATGGCCGGTGACGGCGAAAAACACCCGGTGCAGCAGCTGTCCCTGGGCGCGGATGGCTTCGATACCACGCAGGGCGTCGGGGCCATCGAAGTGTTCGTGGTGCACGCTGGTCAGTCCGTAGCGGACGAACTGTTTGGAGATGTGCGCCATTGCGGCCCGGCCGCGTTGTAACCGCTCCTCCGCCGTGTACTCCGGTCGCTTGCCGACCTTGTCGAATACGTCTCCCGCGCGGTCCGTGACGCGACCGTTCAGAGCGCCCGTCTCATCGCGGTCGAAGGTGCCGCCCGGCGGGTTCGGCGTGGAGGTGGTGATCCCTGCCAGCTGCAGCGCCTTGCTGTTGTAGTACGTCGTGTGGCCGCCGCGGTGATGAACGGCAACAGGATGATCGCCCGACACCTTGTCGAGATCATGGACGTTGAGTTCACGCTTTTCCTTGACCTTGGTGTCGTCGAAAAAGAAGCCTTCGACCCAGTATCCGGGCGGAGTCTGACGCGCCTTGGCGTTCAGTTTGTCGATGATGCTGCCGAGGCTGACCAATTCGACCTCGAACGGATTTCCGACGATGACCTCATACAACAGCTGGTCGCCCACGGCGTGGTTGTGGCAGTCGATGAAGCCCGGGACGACCGTCATTTGCTGCGCATCGAACGTCTGGGTGCGTTTGCCGATGAGCTTGCGCACGTCCTCACTGGATCCCACGGCGAGGAAGCGGCCTCCCTTCACAGCGAATGCCTCGGCACGTCGCGCGCCGGGTTCCACGGTATAGACCTTCGCATTGAAAACCACCGCATCTGGTTCGGGATAGCCCGAGGTCGCCATGTCCTGCGCCCAAAGACGGCGTGTGCTGAGGGCAGTCGCGAGGCCCGCACCCCCCATCGCCAAAACTTCTCTTCGGTTCATCGGGCGGCTTTTCATGGTGTGGTCCTAGGTCCCTGCAGGGAAGTAACCCGGCTGCGCGCTGTTATTAGTTTGCGGACGTACATGCATCGTAGGCGGGACGAAGAGATTTTGCACGGCTGCTACGCCACGGTGCGCGCGGCTTGGCTCGAGTGGGATGCAAGAGACATCGATATGTGAGTGGGGGTATCTGCAGGGGTCGGCATACGACGTGCTTGACTAATAGTTTCCATTTCTGTTAAATATTAACCCTATTGAAAACTACATAGGAGCCGCCCATGACCGCCTCGGCGCTGCGACGACCTGCGTTCATCTCCTCCGTCATTTACAAAGACAACCGTGCGGCACTGAAGTGGCTGCAGAAGGCATTCGGCTTCGAGCCCAGTGAAGTGCTCACCGATGCCAAGGACAACATCGTGCACGCCGAGATGACCCACGGCGACGGCGTCATCATGATCAGTAACGAGTTCACCTCGTGGGCGAAGAGCCCGGACTCGGTGGGCGGCGCCAACACGCAACGCGTGCACGTGCGGCTGGAGAAAGGGATCGATGAGCATTGCGCCCGCGCGCGGGCGGCAGGAGCGAAAGTCGCGATGGAACCCGCGGATCAGTTCTACGGCGACCGGACCTACAGCGCGATGGATCCTGAGGGCCATCACTGGACTTTCTCCCAGGCGGTGAAGGCGGTGACGACTGCGGAGATGGAGCAGGCAACCGGGTTCAAGTTCAAGCCGTTGACGTGAGTGCTGCCGCCGAGAATCTCGACCGCACCCTCGCCGCGCTGGCGGATCCATACCGCCGGCGCGTAGTGGATCTCCTGCGGGAGCGACCGCGCCGGGCCGGTGAGCTGGCGGAAGTTGTGCAGATCGCATTTCCGCTGATGAGCCGTCATCTGAAGACGTTGCGTGAGAGCGGGCTCGTCGAGGAGGATCGGGACGAGTTCGACTCACGGGTGCGCATCTATCGCTTGAGGCCTGGACCCATGGCCGACCTGAAAGTGTGGCTGGAGGAAACCGAGGCGCTGTGGAGCCGCCAGCTGCTCGCCCTCAAGGCTCATTTGCAGAAACCGCGGAAATGAGCTCCAAGGTGTTCCTGGCGCTGCGTGTGCCCGCCGATCCGATGCGGACGTTCGAGGTGTTCACGCAGGAAATCGCGGCATGGTGGCAGCCCAGCGGACTCTTCCAGGTGAGCTCGCAGGGGGATGGCAGGCTCGCCTTCGAGCCGGGGCCTGGAGGACGACTGTTCACGACGTTTGCCGATGGCTCGACGTTTGAGATCGGGCGGGTGTCGGTTTGGGAGCCAGGGAAGCGGCTCGTGTTCGCCTGGCGTCAGGCCAATTTCTCCGCGGAGCAGAGCACGGAAGTCGAGGTGTGCTTCGAGGCCGTGGAGGAGGAAACGCGGGTGTCGATCGAACACCGTGCGTGGGACACGATCCCACAGCGGCATGCCGCGCGGCATGGGTTTCCGGAGGACGCGACGTTGCAGCGGGCGGCGGATTGGTGGCGCGGCTCGCTGCATGGGCTGAAGGAGCGGATCACCGGCCGCGACAACCTCTGAGGGCACCGCAATGCAGCGGGTAGAGACCGTGCGGCTCAGCGATTTTCTCATTGGACCGGGGTGTTGCCAGATTGCCTGTGTACGCGATTAAGGCATAGGATCCTCCCGCGGCGGCCCTCGAGACCGCCGAGAAGAACAACGCCACAACAGGTAAAGGGACGAACATGCCATTGCTGCCACTGCCCAAACGACTGCTGGCGGAATTCATCGGGACTTTTTGGTTGGTGCTGGGTGGTTGTGGCAGCGCGGTACTGTCCGCCGCCTTTCCGGCGGTTGGGATTGGCCTGCTGGGAGTCGCGCTGGCGTTCGGTTTGACCGTGGTGACCATGGCGTACGCCATCGGCCACATTTCGGGGTGCCACTTGAATCCCGCCGTGACGTTCGGTCTCTACGTCGGCGGAAGACATCCGGGCGGCGAGATTCTCCCGTACTGGGTCGCACAGGTGCTCGGCGGCATTGTTGCCGCGGGCCTGCTGGTATTCATTGCGAGCGGCAACGGCAGCGACCCCATCGCGGCGGGCCTTGCGGCCAACGGCGTCGCCGAACACTCGCCAGGCCACTACTCGCTAGCGGCGGGATTCGTCTGCGAGATTGTCATGACCGCAATATTTCTGTTCGTGATCATGGGGGCGACGGACAAACGCACG
>DATMQL010000031.1:0-5817 GCA_035566815.1 Steroidobacteraceae bacterium
GCTCGTGAGTACCATGCTGTGGGCCGAGCCGTGGAGCCGCCTCGTCTGGACGGTCATCGGCGTCACGTTCGCGTTCGGCTTCATCGGCTTTTATGACGATTACCTGAAGCTCGTCATTCGTAACCCCAAGGGGTTGGTGCCGCGCTGGAAGTATTTCTGGCAGTCCGTGGCCGGCTTGGCGACGGCGGCGACCCTTTACTACACCGCCAGCAGCCCCGCCGAGACGACGTTGTTTCTGCCCTTCTTCAAGACCTTCGCCGAGCCGTTATCCGCCTTCGGCTACATTCTCGGCGCGTACCTGATGATCGTGGGTATGAGCAATGCGGTAAACCTGACGGACGGCCTCGATGGCCTGGCCATCATGCCCGCGGCGCTCGTGTCGGCCGCGCTGGGAATCTTCGCGTACGCGAGTGGCAACGCGGTGTTCGCACACTACCTGCAGATTCCGGAGATTCGCGGGGCGGGCGAGTTGCTGATCTTCTGCTCGGCGCTGGCCGGCGCGGGCCTCGGCTTTCTGTGGTTCAACTCCTATCCGGCGCAGGTCTTCATGGGCGACGTCGGCGCGTTGGCGATCGGTGCGGCCCTCGGCGTCATCGCGGTGATTGTGCGGCAGGAGTTCGTGGCCCTGGTGATGGGCGGTGTCTTCGTCGTCGAGACCGCGTCCGTCATCCTGCAGGTGGCCTCCTTCAAACTCACAGGAAAACGTCTCTTCAGAATGGCGCCGATCCATCATCATTTCGAGCTGAAGGGTTGGGCCGAGCCGAAAGTCATTGTGCGCTTCTGGATCATCTCGCTGCTGCTGGTGCTGGCGGGACTGGCAACGTTGAAATTGCGATGAATGTGAGTCCCACCAAATCTCCCTACGCAGTGATCGTCGGGCTCGGCCGCACGGGGTTTTCCTGTGCGCGCTACCTGCGCGCGCGTGGCTGGAGGTTGGCGGTGACTGATACGCGGCAGAAGCCACCTGAGTTAGCTGGTTTGGCCGCGTTGGATCCGACGATTCCGCTCAGCGTTGGGGGGCTTGACATCAGCCTGCTCGATGGCGCCGATTGCGTCGTCGCATCGCCTGGGGTGTCGCTGGCGGAGCCGTTCTTCGTGGAGGCACGCCGTCGCGGTATTGAGGTCGTCGGCGACATCGAGCTGTTCGCTCGCGAGGCGGACGCGCCCGTTGTCGGAATCACCGGCACCAACGGGAAGAGTACCGTCACGACCCTGGTTGGCCGCATGGCCGAGCGCGCGGGGTTGCGCGTGCGAGTGGGTGGAAACCTCGGCGAGCCTGCGTTGGATTTACTCGGCGCAGCGCCGACGGCCGCCCCGGGTCTCCCGCAGTCGGCGAGTTCCGGGTCGGGCCGCGCGGGAACCACGACACCGCCAACCCAACTCTACGTCCTCGAGCTCTCCAGCTTCCAACTCGACGCCACGACCTCGCTCGACCTCAAGGCGGCGGCGGTCCTGAACGTCAGCCCCGATCATCTCGATCGGTACCCAACGGTCGCAGCCTACGCCGACTCGAAAGCCCGTATCTTCGCCCGCTGCGAGACCGCCGTAATCAACCTCGATGATCCGCTGGTGGTGGCCATGCCGCGCCCGGGTCAGAAGACAGTGAGCTTCTCGCTGCGCGCCTCGATCGGAGCGGATTACGCCGTGGCTACGCGCGACGGAGAATGGTGGCTCACACGCCGGGATGAGGCGTTGCTGCCCGTCTCCGCGATGAAGATCAAAGGATTGCACAACGCGGCCAACGCGCTGGCTTCACTGGCTCTCGGTGACGCGCTCGGCCTCAGCATGCCCGCCATGCTGGAGGAACTGGCGACCTTCACCGGCCTGCCTCACCGCTCTCAGTGGGTCGCCGACGTTCACGGTGTGACCTACATCAACGACTCTAAGGGCACCAACGTCGGCGCGACCATCGCCGCGGTGAGTGGCATGCAGGGTCCGCTGGTGATGATCGCTGGCGGCGATGGCAAGAATCAGGACTTCGCTGTGCTTGCCGACGCTTTCCGCGGAAAGGTGCGCCACACGGTGCTCATCGGCCGAGACGCCGCCGCCATCGCAGTGGCCCTGAAAGGCGTGTGCACACTCGAGATGTGCTCCTCCCTCGAGGATGCCGTCCGTGCGGCGGCAAAGGCTGCGCAGTCCGGCGATACCGTGTTGCTTTCGCCCGCTTGCGCGAGCCTCGATATGTTCCGCGATTACACCCATCGCGGCGCCGTCTTTACTCAGGCAGTGAAGGAGCTTGCGGCGTGAACAGCACCGTCGCCAGCTCACCGATGGCATACGCCCGCTCCAGCGGGCGCGGAAGTGTCGTGCACATCGACAGCGTGACGATCGCGCTGGTGCTCGCCATTTCCCTGCTCGGCCTCGTGATGGTGACCTCGGCGTCCGTTTCGATTGCCAGCAAGGAGAGCGGCGAGACGTTCTACTACCTCGAGCGGCAGCTTCTTCTGATGCTGGTCGGAGGCCTCGGCGCCGCACTCGTCTTCTGCATTCCGACGCAGGCGCTCGAGCGACTGTCATTCCCTTTGTTGATCACGGCTCTCATCCTTCTGTTCATCGTTCTGGTGCCCGGACTCGGACATTCGGTGAACGGCAGCCGCCGCTGGTTGCGGATCGCGGCCGTCAACTTCCAGGTTTCGGAGCTCACCAGGGTGTTGGTTCTAATCTACGTCGCGAGTTACGCCGCGCGACGTGAAGAAGAACTGCGTGGCACCTTCATGGGCCTGGCGAAGCCGTTGGGATTGCTGTGTTGTGCCGGTGGCCTGCTACTCGTCGAGCCTGACTTCGGTGCGGCCAGCGTGCTTTTCGTTACCGGCTTCGGCGTCCTGTTTCTTGGCGGGGCCCGGCTGCGTTACGTGATCGCGATGACGCTTTTCGCGGCAGCGGGCTTTGGCGCGCTGGCCATGAGCGCGGGTTATCGCGCCCGCCGACTCAAGGCGTTTCTCGATCCCTGGGCCGATCCCTACAACACCGGTTTCCAGCTCACGCAGTCGCTGATTGCGATCGGTCGCGGCCAGTGGTTTGGCGTGGGCCTCGGTGAGAGTGTGCAGAAGCTGTTCTATCTGCCGGAAGCGCACACTGACTTCCTGTTCGCCGTGCTTGCGGAAGAGCTGGGGCTCGCGGGTGTGCTGTTGACCCTCGCGCTGTTCATAGCGCTCATCTGGCGCAGCTTTTACATCGCGCGCCTCGCTTCAGATGGCGGCCTCAAGTTCCAGGCGTATCTGGCCGCGGGTTTCGGTCTCTGGCTCGGCATCCAGGCGTTCATCAACATCGGCGTGAACATGGGTGTCCTGCCCACCAAGGGGCTGACGCTGCCGCTCATGAGCTACGGGCGATCGAGCCTGATCGTGTCGCTGGCGTGGGTTGGGTTGCTGTTGCGGGTCTATCACGAGGCGATGCTCGAGAAGCGCGGCTCGGCGACCGTGCGGCAGCGCTCGAGTGTGTTAGGTGACCGAGCGGCCCGCTCCCGCACCCCGGTGCAGAAAACGCTTCTCGATGAGGAAGAGGGGGATCCGGCGTGAGCGCCCAGAACCCCATCCAAGGAAGTCAGACTCCGGCCGCGGGTACTCAGGCGCCGATCTCAGGCGCGAACCGCCCCATCCTCGTCATGGCGGGCGGCACCGGCGGCCACGTCTTCCCGGCGCTCGCGCTCGCCCGCATGCTGCGCGAGAAATCGATCGACGTCATCTGGCTCGGTACACGGCGCGGACTCGAAGCCCGCATCGTCCCGGCTGCGGGAATACCGATCGAGTGGCTTTCGGTGGGCGGATTGCGTGGCAAGGGCATCAGGACCTTGCTCGCCGCGCCGTTCAACCTCGTCCTGGCGCTCACGCAAGCGCTGCGAATTATGTGGCGCCATCGCCCGGTCGTCGTCGTGGGCCTCGGCGGATTCGTGACTGGCCCCGGTGGAGTCGCCGCGTGGCTCACAGGCCGCCCGCTCGTCATCCACGAACAGAATGCGATCGCAGGTTTCACCAACCGCTGCCTGTCGCACCTCGCCCGCGAGGTGCTCGAAGCCTTTCCCAACAGCTTCAGGCGCGACATCAAGGCGCGCGTGATCGGCAACCCGGTGCGCGAGGACATCAGCGCGGTGCCGCCACCCGCACAGCGCTTTGCGGCCCGCAGCGGTGTCATTCGCATTCTCGTCATCGGCGGTAGCCTGGGCGCGGCCAAGCTCAATGCTGTCGTACCGTTCGCCCTGGCAAAACTCGCCAGCACGATGACCTTCGATGTGCGTCACCAGGCGGGCGAGCGTTGGATCGAGGCGGGACGCCAGAGTTATGCCGGTGCCGGCGTGCGCGCTGACGTACGCCCTTTCATCGAGGACATGGCCGAGGCGTATGGATGGGCGGATCTCGTAATCTGCCGCGCCGGCGCGCTCACCGTGTCCGAGCTCGCCGCCGTCGGAATCGGTGCCATCCTGGTTCCGTTCCCCGCTGCCGTGGACGACCATCAAACTCACAATGCACAGTACCTTGTGCGCGAAGGCGCCGCGCTCCTGATCGCGGATCGTGCGTTGACGGCGGAGCGACTCGCCGACGAGTTGAAACAGCTGTGTGCGGGCCGCGGAAAGCTGCTCGCGATGGCCGAGCGTGCTCGACAACTCGCCAAGCCTCATGCGACGGAGGAGCTCACGGCTTCGTGCCTGCAGCTCGCAGGGAGGGTCGCATGAGCGATGAGCGACGGACCCAGGCCCCGCCGGCGACCGAGCGGTCAGCGAGGGAATCCCCAGCGGGGGCGACCGAGCGGTCAGCGAGGGAATCCCCAGCCGGGGCGACCGATCGGCAGCAACATCCGCTGCGCAGAGCGACCGACCGCAGAGAGCGTATGCGCCGGATCAACACGATCCATTTCGTCGGTATCGGCGGAAGTGGTATGTGCGGGATCGCCGAGGTGCTGTTGAACCTCGGTTATGCCGTACAGGGTTCGGATATGAGGGCCACGTCAGTTACGCGGTGGCTAACCGGCCTTGGCGCGCGCGTCACCCTGGGGCACGCGGCGGAGAACATTGCAGGAGCCGACGTAGTCGTCGTATCGGGCGCGATTGCGAGGGGCAATCCCGAGGTCGATGCCGCGCTCGAGAAGCGTATTCCTGTGGTTCCGCGCGCGGAAATGCTCGCCGAGCTCATGCGCTTCCGCTATTCGATTGCGGTAGCGGGCACGCATGGCAAGACGACGACCACCAGCCTGGTGGCCAGCGTTCTGGCGGAGGGCGGTGAAGATCCAACCTTCGTGATTGGCGGCCTTTTGAAGAGCGCCGGCAGTAACGCGCGCCTCGGCACGGGCCGTTACCTCGTGGCGGAAGCCGACGAAAGCGACGCGTCGTTCACGCGCCTGCAACCGCTCATCGCTATCGTCACCAACATCGACAAAGATCACCTTGCGACTCACGGCGGTGATTTCGAGCTCCTCAAGGAAAGTTTTCTCGATTTCCTGCACAACTTGCCGTTCTACGGTCTGGCGGTGCTATGCATCGACGACGAGAACGTCCGCAGCATCCAAAGACGCGTGGGTCGTCCAATTCTGTCCTACGGGCTTTCTCCAACCGCTGACGTACGTGCGGAAAACATCCGTCGCAATGGGTTGCAGACCCACTTTGACGTGGTACGCCCTTCTGGAGCACCGCTCGCCGTTACCGTCAACCTGCCCGGACAGCACAACGTGCTCAATTCCCTCGCGGCGATTGCGGTCGCGATCGAGGTCGGCGTCGAAGATGCCGCGATTCAGCGCGCTCTCGCCAGCTTCCAGGGCGTCGAGCGCCGCATGCAACACATCGCGGACGTCCAGACGAGCGTGGGCCGCGTGACCATCGTCGATGAC
>DATMQL010000032.1:0-11206 GCA_035566815.1 Steroidobacteraceae bacterium
CCTGTATGTTGGGGATGTCGTAGGGCATGTCGGCAGCCGCGTCGACGGCGTCGATATCGACGCCTTTCTGAAACGCAGGGGGTAGCCAGCGAGCGATGATCGAAGCCCCGGTGATGCGATGGGACCATCCAACGATCCTCCCCTCAGATACACTCGCGGCAAGGGAGTGATGGTAGACGGGCCGGTAGACATCGTGTTGCATGTCTTCCTCCCGGCTCCAGGTGATCTTCACCGGGCCGTCGACCTTGGTGGCGACCCGCACCGCCAACTCGACCATGTCGACTTCCAACCGCCGGCCAAAGCCGCCGCCAATGAGGTGATTGTGTACGGTCACTTTCTCGAGCGGTAAGCCCGTGACTTTGGCGGCCACCGCCTGCGCTCGCGCCAACACCTGGGAGCCCACCCAAACCTCGCACGAGTCCGCCTTCACGTGCACGGTGCAGTTCAGGGGCTCCATCTGTGCGTGGGCTAGGAAGGGGAGCTCGTAAGCGGCCTCCAGCCGGGCGCCGGTGCCGAGTCCTTTGTCCAGGTCGCCCTCGGTCTTGGCGACCGCGCCGGGTTGTTCGCTGGAGGCACGGATTTGCTGCCACACGCTGTCTGAAGAGACATGGGCATTCGGACCCTCGTCCCACTTGATATCGAGCGCCGCGAGCCCCTGTTTGGCAACCCAGGTATGGTCGCCGACTACGGCGACGAGTTCTTCGAGAACCACGACCTGGCGTACGCCTGGAATCTGCTTGGCCTTGCTGTCATCGACGTGACCGACCTTGCCTCCAAACACGGGACAGATCGCTATCGCCGCGAACTTCACGCCCGGCGGCATGGCGTCGATGCCATACACGACCTTGCCATTCACCTTATCGGCGGTGTCGACTCGCTTGAGTGGCTTGCCGATCAGGGTGAACTCGCTCGGGTTCTTTGGTGCGACATTAGCCGGCGGCGACAGCCGGCTCGCGTCGTCGACCAACGCGGCGTAAGTAAGAGTGCGGCCACTCGGTTGCTGGGTCACCGTACTGTTGGCGGCATGGCAGGTGTCGGGGGCTACTTTCCAGCGCCGCGCAGCGGCTTCGATCAACATGGCGCGCGTGGTCGCTCCAGCTTTGCGCAACGGCGCCCAGAAAGCACGGATGGAGGTGGAGCCACCGGTGGCCTGTAGCCCGAGGAGCGGATTGGCGTACAGCTTGTCGCTCGGTGGAGCGTGTTCCACCTTAACCTGCTCCCAACGTGCGTCGAGTTCTTCGGCCAGGATCATGGCAATCGATGTATACACGCCCTGGCCCATCTCGACCTGCGGCATGATCAAGGTCACCGTGCCCTGGCGATCGATGCGAATGAACGCGTTCGGTGCGAAGGGCGCTGCCTGCGGGGTGTGGTCTACGGCCGCCGCCACGTCCGGAATGTGAAAGCCCACCAGCAGAGCGCCGCCCGCGGCTGCCACCGCGCCCGTTTGCAGAAATGCCCGGCGGGTTGTCATGACTTGGCCGCCTTTTTGATGGCGTCACGGATCCGCACGTACGTTCCGCAGCGACAGATGTTGCCGGCCATGGCGGCGTCGATGTCAGCGTCATCCGGATCGGCTTTGCCGGCCAGTAGCGCCGTGGCGGACATGATCTGTCCGGACTGGCAGTACCCGCATTGTATGACTTCGAGATCAAGCCAAGCCTGCTGGATCTTACGTCCCGGCGCGGTCGCTCCGATCGCCTCGATCGTGATGATGGGCCGGTCGCCGATCGAGCCGATGGGAGTGACACAGGATCGTATGGGTTCGCCGTCCAGGTGAACGGTGCACGCACCACATTGCGCGATGCCGCAACCAAACTTGGTACCGGTGAGACCCAACACATCGCGGAGCGCCCACAGGAGCGGTGTATCCGGTGAGATATCAAGGGTCTTCGTCTCGCCGTTGATATGAAGTTTGACCATGGGCAACTCCAATGTGCAATAGCGGAGGGTATGCCGCAAAGACACCGCCCGCTAGGACATTTATGCCCCAGAATTGCGTCGTCTTTCAGGTTATTTCTGAATGGCGAGTACGGTGGCGGCCGAATTGTCAGCCACGGTGCGTGTTGTCAACTTGAATACAGCGGGGTCGAACGGCTTCGTGATGATGAGAAAGTCGTAGTCGCGCGCGACGCTTTGCCAGTCGACGGGGTCGCGCGGAATGTCGCCATACCAGACTTCCGGTGGGTCGTACGGCCGGTGTAGATAACGGAAGTACTTCATCGGGTTGCCGTTGTCGCCGGCGAACACATACGGCTCTACCGCTTCACGGTCCATACTCACGAAGCCACTGACGTGAAGGAAGGGTACGACCGAGCCTTCGCCGCCACGCGTGTACACGGGAAGGACGCGCCCGTGCAAGGGTATCGAAGCAACGACGCTCCTGTATTGAGCGAGCCAGGCTCGCTCGGCTATGAAGTGGCGGGCGAGATAGGCGAGATTGCCGATCGCCAGGAGCGCCGCCAGAAACAAAGCCAGTGGCTCGCGTCGGGGATGAGTGACCGGATCCGGTCGGGGTAGTGCCAGACAGGCGGCGACGAAAAAGAAACTCGCGCAGGGCAGCGGGCGGGTGTCGACGTAAAACGCCTCCGCGTAGCCCATCGGCAAAGCGAAGTACATTGCGACGAACATTACGGCGAGTACCAGTAGCTCCAACACGAGCGGCTGGCGCAGGTCGCGCCAGCGCGGGACGCCGGTCCTGGCGAACAGGCAAGCGGCCAGCAACAGCACCAGCAACACATCCGTGTACGGCACGAAGTGGAAAAACTCGCTACCGATGCGGGCAAACTTGCTGTACCAGGTTCCCCAGAGATATGCGCCCGCCACCGGATCGGTGGGTTCACGGTAATGGACGCCGACGAGGAAGTGCCAGGCCAACACGACGAGCAGCGGAATGAACAGGGCGAACTCGGTCCGCAGCGTCGTCGTGCGCAGCCACAATCGCAGAAGTCCGCTGACTCCGAGAGCCGCGAACAGAAAGACGATGGGCGACAGATGCATGAGGTAGTCGAGGACGACTGCGGCCGTGTAGAGCGCGAACAGCGGGTAGGACCACTTCCGGCGCAACATCTCCACCAGTCCGAGCGTGACGATCAACATCGCCACCGCGACCCGGAAGCTCAGGAAGCCCATCAGAAAGAACCAGTCGGTCGCGAAGTAGACACTCAGCAACAGGGCCAGAGAGCGGCCCGCGACGTCGATACCGCGGATGCGCAGATAGAAGAGCGCCGCACACGGGAGGGACAGAAAAACCAACAGGACCCAGAGGGCGGCGCCGCCGGTCACCCCGAGTAGGGCGACGGCTGCCGTCAGGATCAGGTCGCCCAGCAGATAGGGAATCCACTCGAGGTGGAAATGAAAAATGGCGCCGAAGCGGGCGCCGCCGTGAAAGAGCAGATCGTCGAGCGCCACCGCGCGGGCGAGATGATCGGGAAAGTCCTGCACGGGCAGGGGGGATAGCAACACGAACATGACGCAGTAGGCAGTGAGCAGCAGAAAGCCGCCTCTCCAGGCGAGTTTCGTCAGTGCCGGTGCGTCGGCTGGAAGCGCTGACCCCGCAAGTTGCGCGGAGGGGCCGATCCCTGTGTTCATCGTTGTCCGGGGTATGCCGCGAGAGGGCCCGGGAACGCAAGCAAACCCCGTACCTGGAGGTCCGCTGTCAGGCGCCGTAGGCGCGGTTTTTCCAGCGGGCGCCACGGCCGAGCCAGTAGTTCAGCGCGGAGCCGAGCGTGGCAGCCATGTAGAAGGAGGCGATCAGCGGTAGCGCCAACGCCCACAAGGGGCTTTGCCGGTAGCGTGCCAGGGTCGGCAGATAGCTGAGCGCCGCGAGCCCGAATGCGGCGAGTCCGGCGGCGCGTCCCCAGCCATGCCCGAAAAGAGCCTCCCACGCGGGTACCAGCCAGACGAGGGTGAGACCGGCGAGCGTCAGCAGCAACAGCAGCGCCGAGTAGTGAAGTTGAGTGAACGCCGTGCGCGCGATCATCTGCCACAGATCGCTCCACGCGGGATAGGGCCGCACGGAGGTGGCGAGGCCGGAATGCCCGAGGTAGATGGCTGCACCTGGCCGTCCGGAGGTCTTTACCGCCTTCGCGAGAGTCACGTCGTCGATCAAAGCGTGCCGGATCGAGGCAATACCGCCGATCCGCTCCAGGGCTCCGCGCCGAATGAGTACCGTGCCACCCGCGGCCGCCGCCACGCCCGAGCGTGGGTCATTCACGCGGGCAAAAGGGTAGAGCATCTGGAAGAAGTACACAAAGGCGGGTACGAGTGCGCGTTCCGCGAGGCTGGCGCAGTTCAGGCGCACCATTTCGCTCACCATGTCCGTCCGCGGCTGCTGAAGCCTGCAGACCAGGGACGCCAGATGTCGTGGGTCGTGCACGATATCGGCATCGGCAAACAACAACACCGGCGCCGTGCTCGCCGTGATCCCCTGGCTGAGGGCCCAGAGTTTGCCCGACCAGCCCGCCGGCTTGGGCTGGCCGCTCATCACGACCAGGTTCGGTGCTATGCCGGCCGCGGCTGCCGTACCGTCGGTGGAATTGTCGTCGACGAGGATGATCCGGAACCTGCCCGTGTAATCCTGCGCCAGGAGTGATGCGATGACCGGTCCGATGGTTTCCACCTCGTCGCGCGCTGGGATGACGATGTCCACGTCCGGAACCTCGGTGGGTGCCGCGGGTGGCAGTTCCGGCGCGGACGCCCAGAACCGGCCATGCGCCAGGACCAGGTATACCCACACCAGCAGTGACAGAAGAGCGACGAAGATCATCGGCTGGCCGCGGTTTCCGTGTTGCGCCAGCCGCCGCCCAGAGCTTTGAACACGGCGATCTGGTCCTGTACCAGGGCGGCATCGGAGCCCGCTACCGCTGCGTCCGTCGCCACGAGTTGTTGCTCCGAGGTGAGCAGGTCGAGGTCGCTGACGGCACCCGCGATGAACTGACCGTGCGCCATATCGAAAGCTTTTTGCGCCCGATCCTGTGCTTCCGCCAGTGCCTGGCGATGATCGAGCTCGGCCCGATAGAGCGCGAGCGCCTGCTCGGTTTCCTTCAACGCCTGTAACACCACCGCGTCGAAGCTCGCAAGCGCCGCGGCGGTGTTGGCTTTCGCCTGCCGTATCCGGGCGCGTGGAACCGACTGGTTCGGGAAGGTCCAGCTGATGGCCGGGCCCACACCCCAGGTGATGCCCTTGTTGGTCGTGAATTGATTCAACTCGGTGCTGACGCCGCCGATGAGACCCCGGAGCTCGATCCGGGGGTAGAGATCGGCCGTGGCGATGCCGATGCGGGCCGTGGCCGCGGCCAGGCGCCGCTCGGCCTGGTGCACGTCGGGCCGCCGCTTCAGCAGCGTGGCGCCGTTGCCGACCGGGATGAGGTCGCTCAGCCGAGGTGGCAGAACGCAACTTTCCACTTGCGCGGGCGCTTTCGACGGCGGTCGCCCCAACACGGCCGCGAGCTCGAAGAAGGCGGCGCGCCGTTGCCCTTCCAGCGGCGGGATGCTCGCGCGCACCTGTGCCACGAGCTCCTGGGCTCTCACGAGGTCGAACTGCGATCCCGCCCCTGCCTCGAGGCGGTTGTTTGTAATGTTAGCCTCGCGGCTCACAACTTCCAACGAGTGACGCGCGACGTTCAGCTCCTCACCCAACGCGCACACTTGAGCGTAAGCTCGCGTAGTCTCGGCGGCCACCGCTATCTTGACGACGGCTTGGGTTGCCGCTACGGAGGCGTCGTCTGCGCGTGCAGCTTCGACGGAGCGCCGGACGCGGCCGAAAAGATCGACTTCGTACGCGACCTCGAGGACGCCCTCGTAGAGCCAGATGCTCTCCGGATCGCGTCCCGTCAACTCGAGAATCTCTTCTGTGACCGCGTCACGTCCATAGGTCGCTCCGACGGCAGCCTGCGTTTGCGGAAAATATTGCGACCGAACCCCCTGCAGCACTGCCCGCGAAGCCGATAGATTCGCGGCCGCCACCCTGAGGTCGGTGTTGGCGGTGAAAGCCTCTTGCAACAATCCATCCAGGGTCTCGTCGTGGTAGAGCCGCCACCAATCGTCCGGCGGCTCGGCCACGGTTTCCGCGGTTGGTGTCGTCGAGATCAACGGCGTCTCGGCACCGGCGACGGGCGTCGGTGCTTTATAGTCGGGGCCGACGGCGCAGCCGCTCGCTGCAAGGAGCGCGGCAAGGCAGGTAAGAGCAAAGCTCCGCTTCACGGCGTCGCCTCCGGCGGGCGTGAAAAGATCGGCACGTGCCCGGCCGGATGGGGCGGGGCGGCACGCCGGGTCACGATGACAATCAACACCAAAGCCGTGGCGGCGGCGACGACTACGAAGGAGTCTATGATCCCCTGCGTGGTGGCCAGGGCGCGGACCGCGCTATTCATCACCGTTGCGCCACGGGTCAACGCGTTTGAAGGATCTCCGGCACGCGCGGTTGCCCCTGCATACGCCTGAAGTCTGTGTATGACGGCGCTGTCCCCGACCTGCAGGTGTTGGCCCAGCAGGTTGGAGGCGATCTGGCTGCGTTTGCGCACGAATGTAACCACGAACGCCGTGCCGACCTCGCCACCCATCAGGCGCGCGATCTGGAGTGCGGAAGCGAAGGTCAACGCGTCCTGCGGCCGCAGATGCAACACTCCGAAAAAAATCGTTCCTGACAGGGCGAAGCTTTGCCCGACGGCCTGGAGCAGTGCCGAGGGCAGGAACTGGTCGGAGCCCCACTCCGGCGTGATCGTGTGCGCCACCATCAGGCAGGCGGTGCAGATAAACATGAAACCCACGGAGGCGACGAAGCGGGCATCCACACGGCGCAGAATGAAGCCCGCCATGTAACAGAGGATGAACTGCGGCGCCGCGATCCAGACGAGGGTCTCGCCCACCTCGATGGCGCGAAAGCCACGCACGACCTGTAGAAACTGCGGCACCACGTAGGAGGTCGACAGGATCGTCAGGCGCAGAAAGGCGATCATGACCAGCAGCCGCGGCAGGGGAGCCTCGACGAGAACCTTGAAGTCGACGGCCGGGTTGGGACTGTGTGCCTCGTGGATGAAGAATGCCGTGACCAGCAGGCCCCCCGCGAGGAACAACCCCCAGATCATTCCCGAGTTCAGCCAGTCGAGGCGGTTACCCTGATCGAGAGCCGCGTAGATGAGCGACAGTCCGATGCCGCCGGAGGCAAATCCGAAATAGTCCGGTTTGGGCCGTTCCGGGTTGACAGGGTCGGGGCGGGTGCCGAATTTCAGGCACAGCGCCATGCCGCCGGCCATTGGCACCTGCTGCCAGAAGATCCAATGCCACGACAGGTGATCGACATACCAGCCCTCGAAGGAGGCGGAGACGTTGAGCGAGACTTCCAGGTTCAAAGCGTAGAGCGCTATGCCGTACGCCCAGAACTTCGGCGGCATGTTTCTCAACACGTAGCTCAGCGTGAGCGGGACGAAGAAACCCGTCGCCAGGCCCCCCATGAACTGCAAACCCAACAGCATGGGAAGATTGGGCGAGAACGGCTCGATCAAGGCAATGACGGCGAAGGCCGCGGCGGCCTCCAGCAGAACTTTCCGGGGGCCGAAGGCGGTACCCATCCAGATGGCGATCGGACAGATCAACATCTGGGCCATCGTCTGTGATGTCGTAATCCAGGCGCCGTCGTCGAAGCCGGCGTGTACGGCGCCGCGGATGTCAGCGAGACCGAAGGTGGACAGCCGCGTATTCAGGGTAGAAATGAATGTGCCAAGCAGGACGGCGGTCAGGCCGAGCCAGGGAATCTGAGTTGCCGCAGGCGGCGGTGCGGCGGCGGGCGGCATGCCCGCGGGCGGCGTCATCACCACGCCGGGAACCTGCACGGCGTGCACATGTTCGCCCGTGCCTGCTGAGGAGACCACGGTAGTCCCTTTCGGTGGCTCTAGGGGCCCCTCGCCGCTCATCTGCCGCCTCCCTCGCGGGTCTCCACCGTCGTTACCACCGACATACCGGGGCGCAAGCGATCAGCGAGCCCGGCGGCGTCGTCGATGAGAATCTTCACGGCTACACGTTGCACGACTTTCGTGAAGTTACCCGTCGCGTTGTCCGGGGGAAGCAGACTGAACACCTGTCCCGAGCCCGGCGCGAAGGCCAGTACGTGACCATGGAGAGTGCGGCCCGGAAAGGTGTCCACTCTGATCTCCGCCTTCTGGCCCGCCGTCATGTGGGTGAGCTGGGTCTCTTTATAGTTCGCGATGACCCAGACGTTCGGCAATGGGGTCAGGGAGGTGACCTGTCCTCCGACGGGGACGAACTGACCGGGCTTCACCTGGCGCTGTCCGATCACGCCATCCTGGGGAGCCACGATACTGGTGTAACCCAGATTGATTTTGGCGAGCTCGAGACTGGCGCTCTGAGCGGCCAGGGCCGCCTCGGCCTGCGCCTGCTGCGCGGCCAGGACCTCGAGTTGCCGGGCCGCGGCCTGCTCCTGGGCGCGATTCTGTTGCAGTTGCGCCGCGAGCTGCGCATGCGCGGTCTGTAGTTTCTCGCCGGCCTCGGTAGAGGATGATCCCGTTTCCAGCAGCCGGCGCTGGCGCGCGAGATCGCGCTCGTTCTGGTCCAGGTTCGCCGTCGTTGCAGCGATCGTCGCCTTGGCAGCCTCTACGTTCGCGGTTTGCAAGGAGCGTTGCGCCTTGAGTGCCTCGATCGTCGCGGCTGCTGCAAGCACACTCGCCGCGAGCTGGTCCACGGCGGCGCGGTAGTCGCTCTGCTCGATCTGGACCAGAAGCTGCCCGGCATGGACGCGCTCGAAGTCCTGCACGGGCATGGAACGCACGTAGCCGGAAACCTTCGCGGCGACCGGCGTGAGGTCCGCCGCGAGGTACGCGTCGTCGGTCGACTGCCTCCGGGCGTTCGACTCCCAACGGTTCCAGCGCGTCGTAATGAGCACCAGAATGCCCACGGCGATCAGAAAAACGAGCGCGCGCCATAGCCAGTCCGGCACCGCGCGCCAGTTGAAGATAGATTTCTCCCCTGTCATCGAGCTTGCTCCCCCCGGATCGACCGCGCGTTCCCCCGCCTGAGCCTAGAGTGTAACCAAGCGGGCGGTTTTCCTGTTGTACGGCCTTGTGCTGCCTGGATCGTGCCGGCCCCGGTCTGTTTAGGCCACGCGACCCACGGGATTCATTGACAGCTAAATTAACGAGACGCCATAGTTTCGGCTGACTCGACGCCACGCCAGAGCACGATGATGAAGACCAGTACAGCAGGAGCTACCCAGATGTTTCCGGCGGAGGCCCTGCGTGCGCAGTTCCCGGCGCTGCAACGCGCGAGCCATTTTGTCTTCTTCGACAATGCCGCCGGCGCGCAGGTGCCGCAGTCGGTGTTGGACGCTGTCAATCGTCACCTGCTCGATCATAACGTGCAGCGCGGTGGGCGCTATCCTCAGAGCATCGCCGTCGACGTTACGATTGCCCGCGCGCGGGAGAGCGTAGCGGCTTTCGTCAATGCGCGGCGTCCGGAAGAAATTGCTTTCGGCATGAATGCCACGTCCTTCATCCGGACGATCAGTCTCGCGGTCGGCCTCACGTTGCAGGAACGGAACGAGATCATTGTGACGGATCTCGATCATGCGGCGAACGTCGAGACGTGGCTGGCTCTCGAGAGAATGGGAGCGAAGTTCGTCTGGTGGAAGATGCGCGCCGACGGCTGCCTCCACATCGACGACCTGAAGCCACTGTTGTCGTCGCGTACGCGGATCGTCGCCTGTACGTTGACTTCCAACGCGCTCGGCTCGATCGTGAACGTGCGGGCGGCCGCTGATGTGGCTCATGCCGCGGGCGCCGAGATTTTCCTCGATAGCGTGCACTACGGTCCGCATGGTCCGATCGACGTGCAGGCGTTCGATTGCGACTACCTCGTTTGCTCGGGCTACAAGATCTTTGCGCCGCATATGGGCTTTATGTGGGGCCGCTACGAGTTGCTGAAGAAGTTGCCGACGTTCCGCGAAGACTTCATTCCGGACGAGCCGCCGGGAAAGATCGAAGCCGGTACTTTCGTCTATGAGAATGTCGCGGGTATGGATGCGGCAGTCATGTATCTTGCGCAGCTCGGACGCACACTCGCGGGCTCGGGTGGCGTTCCGGACTCTCGCTCGCTGCATGCGGATGCGCGTTTCGCGATGACCTCAATCCAGTCCTATGAACAGAGCCTCTCGATCGAGATTGCACGGGTTCTTCGCGAGTGCGGTGCCATGATCTACGGGATCGATGACGACGCCCGGGTGAGCGAGCGTGTGCCGACTTTCTGTTTCAACATACCTGGCATCTCGCCGCAGGTGGTTACCGAGACGCTCGCCCGCGCCAACATCGGGATCCGCGATGGTCACATGTATGCGCCGCGTCTGATGAGACGCCTGCATGTTCCCGTCGAGTCGGGGGTCGCGCGCGTCTCGCTCGTTCACTACAACACCATGTCCGAGATTCACCGGTTCGGTAACGTGCTCTCCGAGTTGCGCAAGCGCGGCTGAGGCAGGTTGGCGAACTGACGTCGCCACGCGCGCGGGCTCATTCCGACTTTACGACGGAACACACGCGTGAAGTGAGACTGGTCGCAATGCCCGCAGGTCAGCGCGATCTGTGACAGGCACTCTCCCGATTTCAACATGAGATCCTGCGCGTAGCGCATGCGCTGTCGCGATACATAGCCCAACGGGGTCTCGCCGAAAGTCTCCTTGAAGGCGCGCGTGAAATGGCTGGCGCTGAGCTGCGCTACCGCCGCCAGATCGGTCGTGCGGATGCGCGAGCCGAGGTTGTCGGTCACGTAGGAGGCGACCCGCCTCGCCTGCCATGGGGCGAGCCCGCCACGCTGGATCTCCGGGCTCTCTTCGCGGCACGGGTTCCGGGCGGTGCTGCGTTTCAGCATGGCGGCCGCTTTGGCGATGCAGGCCCTGGCGGTGTCCCGATCGCTGTCGAGAGCCGCGCTGGCCGCCTCGATCAGTCCGACCAGCGTTTCCCGTCGCGCCCTTGCGGTCGAGCGCGGGGAGTCGGTCGGGTCGGGCGGTGTCGCAGAAAAGTTTGTGGTGGACATAGGCCTCCCCTTGTACTCCCCTCGAGACAACGCGCACTTTAGCGGTCTGGTCACGTTATGTGCAATCGCACTAAAGGGGGCTTGTGGGGAAGGCGCAATGTCTCTAAAGGAGCGATCCCTCGTGGACTTCCGGCCCGGCGAATCGTTCGAAACGCGGGCGCACGGACGT
>DATMQL010000033.1:0-4611 GCA_035566815.1 Steroidobacteraceae bacterium
CGAACATACCGCTGTGAAAGGGTGTGCAGCCTCCCGAGCACCTCGGCAGTTACCGGCTGCAGGCGCGGGACGATGAGGGCAAGATGGAAGGTACGGTTCAGATCGCCCGAGTCATACAACTCTCCGGCGAGCAATGCATCATTGAGGTTCGTGAACGCCAGCCGCGCGGCTTCGGAATCGGAGGCCAGAGCGCGCCGGGCACCCTCAGCCGCCGCGCCCGGCTCGATCTGCAGGCGCAGCCTGAATACTTCGTCGACCTCCATGGCCGACAACGGCCTCACCTGGAAGCCACGGTGGGCGAATACGTCGACCAGCCCTTCGGCACGCAACTGCACGAGCGCCTCGCGCACCGGAATTTTGCTGACACCGAACTCTGCCGCGATCACGTCCTGCAGCAGTGGCGAGCCCGGAGGATAGGCGCCCGTGAGAATCTTCTCCCGGATGCGGGAAGTGAGCTGCCCGCTCATGGTACGGATGAGTTGCTCGGTCATATCCTTATGTAACCTGGAATCCTGTTGGAAACGGATGCTCCGGGTCTATCCAGAGTGTATTCAGTCCGGTCGCGAAAGCGGAGCCCTCGATGGCCGGAATGACGGCCGGAGTACCGCGCAGATCCACTGTCTGTTGTATGCGACCGGTGAAGCGGCTGCCGATGATGCTTTCATGGATGAAAGGCTCGCCTGCCGCGAGTCGCCCGGTGCCGGCAAGATGGGCGAGGCGCGCCGAGGTGCCGGTACCACAGGGTGAGCGGTCGATGGCGCGATCCCCATAAAACACGGCATTGCGCCCATGCGCGCCGGCACTCTTCGGTTTGTCCGTCCACATGACATGACTCACGCCCCGGATTGTTGAGTCGAGCGGGTGAACCGGCTCCAGCGCCGCGCGCATCAACGAGCGTACGACGGGACTCAACGACAGGATCCGCGCGGCGCCCAACTCGTCGATACCGCCATAGCCGTTCTGCGGCTCGATGATAGCGTAGAAGTTACCCCCATACGCGACATCGACGCTGAGTGGACCGAGATCCGGCACATCGATCCGTACGCCACGGGCCGCTATATAGGACGGCACATTGCGGATGGTAACGCTCGTGACTTTGTCGCCTGCCGTGGTGTACTCGATTCCAATCACTCCGGCCGGCACTTCGACATCCAGGCGTCCCGGTGTCCGCGGACGAATCAGGCCGTGCTCGATCGCGAAGGTGATCATCCCGATGGTGCCATGGCCACACATGGGCAGGCAGCCGCTCGTCTCGATGAACAGGATCGCCGCATCGTGCGCCGGGTCAAAGGGCGGATACAGAAAGCCACCGGACATCATGTCGTGCCCGCGCGGCTCGAACATGAGACCGCGCCGGATCCAATCGAAGCGGGTCAGAAAATCCTGGCGCCGCTCGCTCATGGAGTTCCCCGCGAGCAACGGCGCGCCACCGGCGACCAACCGCACCGGGTTGCCCGCGGTATGTCCATCTATACAAAAGAAGACCGATTTCATGGGCTCGGGACCGGCCGGGCTGCGGCCGCGCGCCGTACCATCTCCGCGACCTGTTCCCGCCTCTGACCGACCAGCGGCAGGCGCGGCGGCCGCACCCGCTCGGAGCCGCGACCCATCAGGGATTCCGCGAGTTTGATCGACTGCACCAGGTCGTGCTCGGCGTCCAGATGCAACAGCGGCATGAACCAACGGTAGATCAGGCGGGCCCGCGCCAGGTCGCCGTCGTGCAGCGCCTGGTAAAACAGCAGTGACTCCCGCGGGAAAGCGTTCGTGAGACCGGAAACCCAGCCGCGCGCGCCCAGGCACAACCCCTCGAAGGCCAGGTCGTCGAGACCGGCGAACAGCACGAAGCGCTCGCCGAACGCGTTGTAGAGGTCGGTGAAGCGGCGCGGATCGGGCGCCGACTCCTTCAGCGCGACGATGTTGGGAACTTGCGCGAGCCGGCCGAGAGTTGCCAGGTCGATGTTGACGCGGTACGCCGGCGGATTGTTGTACAACATGATCGGCAGCCCGGTGGCCTGCGCCACGGCGCGGAAATGTTGTTCCAACTCGGCGGGTGTCGGTACGTACACCATCGCGGGAAGGACCATGAGACCGTCGATTCCGATGCGCTCCGCGTCGCGCGCGAAGGCCATTGCGCTCGCGGTCGTGAATTCGGAAACACCACTGATGATCGGAACCTTGCCCCCAACGGCCTCCACCGTGGCACGCAGCACGGCGCGCTTCTCGTCCGCGCTCAGCGAATTATTCTCACCGACGGTACCGAGAACCACCATGCCGTGCACCCCGTCGCGCACCAGCGCGACCTGCATCCCCTGGGTCGCGGGCAAATCCAACTGCAGCCCGAAATCGAACTGTGTGGTCGCGGCCGGGAAGACCCCGGCCCAGTTGCAGGAGGGCGACGTGGACATCGCGGCACCGTGAGCTGTTGAGGGAGCGGAATAGATCGTATACGGTACGACTATATACGGACAACCCGCATGATGCTCCGCAGACCGCTCCAGGATGACGCTATTGCTGTAGTCGGTGCTGGCATCATCGGCTGCGCCATAGCCCAGGCGCTGGCCGCGCAGGGTCGCCAGGTATTGTTACTGGACCGGTCGGGACCCGCAATCGCGGGGGCCTCCTTCGGCAACGTCGGCCACATCGCCACGGAGCAGGTCGAGACGCTCCCCTCGACCCGGCTTCTGTTAGGTTTCTGGCGTCAGCTGTTTGCCTTCGACGGGGCACTCGACATTCCGCTGCGTCGTGTTATGTCACTTTCTCCGTGGCTGGCGCGCTTCGCCGTTGCGGCATTCCACCAGGGGAGCAACACGCGGCACCTGGCGCCCCTGGTGCGTGACGGTGCCGACTCACTCGAGCGGTTGCTGGCCGCGATCGGCCGGCGCGACCTCATGCGGCGCAATGGTCACTACGCCGTGTGGCTCGGGACTGGTGCTTCCGAACGCGCGGCGCGCGAAGCCACGCACGCGGCCCGACTGGGAGTACGGACTACTCCCGCACCTGTGGAGTTGTTGCGGACTGTCACCGCGATGACCATCAGCGCGTCCGCCGCGAGCCTGTGGTTCCCCGACAGCGCCCACGTTCTAGACCCCGCCGAGGTCGCCCGAGCTCTCGCCACCAACGCCATCCAACGCGGTGCGTCGGTAGAGCGCGCCGAAGTGCGGCAGTTACAACCCGTCGGTAACATTATTGACATAACGACAAACACGGGTCGTGTCTCCGTCCCGACGGTCATCGTGTGCGCCGGTGCCTGGTCCGCCTCCCTGCTCGCCCCTTTCGGGCTGCGTGCCCCGTTGGAGGCCGAACGCGGTTATCACATCGAGCTGCCCGGTCACCTGCCCCTGACCGATGCGCCGCTGGTGTACGCGGACCAGAAAGTGGCCATCACCCCCATGACCGGCCGCCTCAGGGCATCGAGTTATCTCGAGTTCGCCGGACTCGAGGCGCCGCCGGATCCGCGCAAACCGGCGCGCCTGCGCGCCAAGCTGCGCGCGTTGGGATATCGCTGCGATGCCGCGGGCCCGAGCTGGATGGGGTCCAGGCCCACGTTGCCGGACTACCTGCCCGGCATCGGCCGCCTCTCGGGAACGCCCAATCTGTTCTACGCAGTGGGACACCAACACCTTGGACTTACCCTGGCCGCCCCAACCGCGGAGTTGATCAGCGACCTGGTCGCCGGGCGCAAACCACGCTTCGACATCGCGGCGCTCGACCTGCGGCGCTTTGGCAGGTAACGTCCACCCATGAGGCCGTTCGCACGACTGCAAGCGCTGCTGCTCTGCTTGATAACCGTGAGGGCAGCAGCGCTCACAGACATCGACCTGCACCACGTGGTTCGGCTCGAAGGACAAGGTTCCCGAACAGTCATCCTGGAAGCGGGGCTTGGCGACACGATGGACGTCTGGAAGGACGTGCAATCGCGCATAGCTGCAGGCTGCACGCGTACTCTCTCTTACAATCGCGCCGGGTATGTAGGAAGCGATCCTGCGGTCGGTCCGCGTGACTCCGCCACGATCGTCGCTGAGCTGCGCGCCGAGCTTAAGCGTAGAAACATCGATCCACCCTACGTGCTGGTCGGGCACTCACTCGGTGGACTGTACATGCAGTATTTCGCGCGCAACTACCCGAAGGAGGTCGCGGGGTTGCTGCTCGTTGACTCGACGCACTGGCACCAGGGAATGGCAGTGGACGCCTCGGCCAACACTCCATACGCGGGACGCACGGCCGTTACACTCTTCATGCCCTGGATCATGCGTCGCGAGATCTCCGACAGCGACGCGGCCGGGCAACAGGTGCACGCCAGTCCGCTGGCCCAGAGCTTTCCAACAATCGTTCTCTCGAGCACGCGCGGGCCGTTGGGCGAGACGCCCGCGGCCCGCGCCCAAGCGGCGGATATGCAGGAGGAGATCGCTGCCGACTTCCCGGGAGCGAACCACGTTCGCGTGGCCGATAGCGGCCATTACATCCAGCGCGACCACCCGGAGGTGGTCGTCGACGCCGCCCGGCAACTCGCAGGGTGCGTCGGCGATACTCATGAGGCTGTACGCAAATAGGGACCGCCGCCCCGCGGCGATCATTACTCAGGCTCAGGCACGAGCATTGCTGCAGGCCATG
>DATMQL010000034.1:0-4295 GCA_035566815.1 Steroidobacteraceae bacterium
GGACGTCAAGGGATATATCGCCTAAGGCAGAGGCTTTCTAAGAGTCGTTTGCTGAACCGATCGCACCTTTCGTGGAAGGTCCAGACAGCCTTCGACTTAGATGCGTCCACCTTGCGCAAATCCTCGATCTTTGGGGGGAGGATAGTCAGCTCAATGTTTATGCGGGTGAACTCGACGTGCGCCCACCAGGTGCGCCCACCACTGGCCGACCTCGACGGCTGTCGAAGTCCAGCGGCACCCACTGTAGTGGCCCTGATCAAGAAGAGAAACACACCGGAGAACGGCAGGCACGATGTGGCGAAACGCGCCGAGCCGTTGTTCAGTCGGTCCGAAGCGCCTCTGCCGGCTGAATCGAGGCAGCTCGGTTCGCCGGAATCGCGGCGGACATCATCGTGACGACACACAGCACCAGGCTGACGGCGACGAGCACGACCGGATCGTTCAAGTTGCCGATCGACCACTGAGCTACGACCTTGTTCAGCGCCACGCTTAAGGCGAGGCCCGCGCAGAGGCCCGCGACGATGGCTAAGACTGCCGGTTGCACCGCCGCGTGTACGATGCGCCCGCGACTGGCACCGAGCGCCAGACGGATGCCAAATTCCTTGAACCGGCACGACACCGAGTACGACACGACACTATAGAGCCCGACGACCGCGAGCATCAGCGCAAAGACCGCGAAGCCCAGCAACAGCGACGTCACGAACCGCTCGCGGGCCAAACCCGCGCTTGCCAGCGCGTCTTCCGCCGTGCGCACCACGTCCACTGGTTGATATGGATCGACGGTACGCACCGCCTCCCGAATGGATCGGGTCATCGACAGTGGATCATGACTCGTCCGCAGCATCACATTCACGGTATCGGTCAACATAAGCGTGTACGGCACGTAGATCGACGGCGCCGGCGGCTCGTGGAGACCGACATTGGGCGTGTCGCCGACCACACCGATGATCTCGAACCAGCCGTCGCTGCCGGGCGCCGCCAGCCTGAAATAGGCGCCAGAACTAATGTACTCGGGCATCAGAACTCGCCGACCAATCGCGGATTCGTCAGGCCACAGCGCACGAGCCATCGTTTGGTTGACGACGGCGACGTGGGGCGTTCCGCCGCTCTCGGAATCCGACCACACGCGACCTTGAATCAGCGGAATCTTCATCGTCGCAAAGTAGTTGCCGCTGATCCGTTGATATATCGGTGTCTCGTCTCCTCTCCTGTCTCGTCCGGGAACGTAGACCGCCGACCGTTCGCCCGACTCGGGTGGTATCCCGCTGGCGGTGGCGAGCGCGACCGATTCGACCTGGGGTACGTCTGCCATTCTATTCAGGAGGCGCTCATAGAACGCGGCGCGGTCGGCCCATTTCGTGTAATGGTTCTCTGGAAGGTTGATCGACGCGATGCTCACATTGTGGGGATCGTAGCCAAGCGATGTCCGGTACAGACCAATGAGCATCCGGACGGCGGCGCCAGTTCCAGCGAGCAACAACACCGTGACCGCAACCTGAGCCGCGAGCAGCGTGTGATGCGCCCGCCGGCTTTCAACGCCGGCGGTCGCCCGGGCAGTCACCGTCAGGTGCGGGCGCGAAAACGACAAGGCCGGTGACAGCCCACAGATCAGGGCCGACGCCAGCGCCAGGCCCGCGCTGAAGAACAAGACCGGTAGATTGACGGGCACGGCCAGAAGGTTTCCGATCGGCATAGAACCAGCGGGCAAAAGCCGGAGCACAGCCGGCAGTCCCCAGTATCCCGCCCCGACACCCAGTGCGGCGCCAGTCACTGCCAGGAGCAACGATTCCACGAGGAGCTGCCTCATCAACCGTCCACGGCCGGCCCCCAGAGCGGCCCGTACGGCGAACTCACGCGCCCGCGAGCTCCCGCGCACCAACAGCAGGATGGACACGTTCGCGCATGCGAGCAGGAGCAGCAACAGAGACGCCAGGAAGATCAACAGGAGGGTTGGCACAAAGTCGGCCGCCCTTTGTGTCTCCATCACCGTTCGTACGAGTGGACGCGCCCCCTCTGGAAAGCTTTGCGGGCGCTCGTCGGCGAATTGTTCGAACAGCGGCTGAAGTCGCTGTTCGGCCATGCGTGGAGTGACGCCCCGCTTGAGACGGGCCTGGAGGCTCCATACGATTCTCGTCGTCAGATCAAGGGGAACGAGAATCTCCGGACCAGTGGAAAAGTATTGGGGTGGCAGCACGCCAATGACGGTGTAGGGTTCGCGGTTCAAATCGATGGTCTGCCCCACGGCCTCAGGGCGCCCGCCGAAGTGTGACTGCCAGAACCGATAGGTGAGCACGACGACCCGTTGGGGCTGCTCGCCCGCCGGCCCGTCCGCCTCGTTGAAGACTCGTCCGAGGAGGGGCGGAACCTCGAGAACGTTCAAACCGTCTGCTGACAGCTCCCGGGTGGGCACCGCTTCCGGGACGTCCCGGCCGGTCAGTGTCATCGGCCAATTGTTGGAGGCGAAGGCGCCGTCCAGGACGTCGCTCTGTTGAAGGGCGACGAGCTCTGGCACCGTGACAGACAGACCACGCGGCTTGCCTTTGTCGTTTATGCCAAGGTTGACGATCCGATTGCTGTCGGCGAATGGGAAGGGATTCAGTAATGCCGCATTCACGATGCTGAACAGCCCTGTAGCGGCGGCAATCCCGACTGCCAGGGAGACGATCGCGGTCAGCGAAAAGCCTGGGCTGCGCCAGAGACCGCGAGCGGCGTGTCTGACGTCGCGCGCGACATCTTCTGCAAGGGGCATCGTGCGTCGCTCCAACAACTGCTCCTTGACTTGAGTGACGCCGCCAAATTGACGCCGCGCCGCGTAGAAGGCCTCGCTCGGCTCCATCCCACTTCGAACGAAGCGCTCTTGGAGCATGGTCAGATGTTCGCGGATCTCGTCGTCCAGCTCGTCGTCCAGTCGAGACCTGCGCAACGTCGCCCGGACGCGCGAGAGAAGCACTCGCAGCATGGGATTAGTGCTCACTCCCTAGCCGCAGCACCCGGCCAATCACGCCGGAGATGCGCTGCCAACTCTCAGTCTCCCGAGCGAGTTGTTTCCGGCCCGCCTTCGTGATCGAGTAGAACTTCGCCTTGCGGTTGCTCTCCGACGCGCCCCACTCGGACGAGACCCAGCCCTGTTGCACCAAGCGCAGCAACGAGTTGTAGACAGTGCCTTCGTTCAGCCGCAATCGGTCGGCGCTAATCTGCTCGAGGCGACGCGCGATTCCATATCCGTGCAACGGCCCGAGCGCGTCGAGGGCCTTGAGCACCATCAGGTCCAGCGTGCCCTGTAGCACCTCCGAGCGGTCCTTTGTCATGGCCACAGGTGTAATGTAGCACGCTTCCTTTGCTATGGCCATAGGGCCGCCGCAGCTCTGAAGCCGACGATCGCGCTCACCTCTCGTGCATCCTCGATCTTCTTGGGGAGGATAGTTGGCGATGTTTATAGCGGGAACTCGAAGTGCGCCCACCAGGTGCACCCACCACTGCCCCGGTCAGAGGCCTAGTTCGGCCTTGTGAGTGAGGCGTAGGGAGGCGCGGAAGAGGCGACAGCGGCAGATACCGGCGCCCTTTGCGGACGTGCGCGTGGAAGGACTCGAAGAGATCCTCGGGCGGGAGCGGCCGGATCGCGCAGGCTGACGCTACGCGCTACGGGAGTACTGCATGCTGTCAGGCCTGCGCGCTAGGCCTGCACGATGGCGGCTTCGTTCACCGTCTTCACCACCGTCAGGAGATCCTCATCCGAGATGATCTTACGCTCGTCCGCGATGTCCATGAGCGCTCGATAGACCGCGACCATGCGCTCGGCGTCCACGCTGAGGCCGAGGTCCGAGAGACGTTTCTGCACCGCGTGCCGGCCCGAGTGCTTCCCGAGCACCAGCGGCTGCCACAGCACGCCCACGTCCTCGGCCTGCATGATCTCGTAGGTGCGCCGATCCTTCAGGATGCCGTCCTGATGGATGCCCGCTTCGTGCGCGAAGGCATTGCGGCCGACGATCGCCTTGTTCACCTGCACGCCTTGACCGGTCAAGGCCGAGAGCAGCTGGCTCGTGCTGTAGATCTGCTTCGTCTCGATGGCCGTGGTGTAGGGGAACTGATCGGCCCGTACGCGAAAGGCCATCACGATTTCCTCGAGCGCCGCGTTGCCGGCCCGCTCGCCGATACCGTTGATGGTGCACTCGACCTGGCGCACTCCGGCGTCGACGGCCGCCAGCGTATTGGCGACCGCAAGGCCGAGATCGTCATGGCAGTGCGCGCTGTAGACGATGTGGTCCGGCGCGTTGACTTTCGCACGGACCGTGCGG